>NZ_JAMYEH010000008.1:0-166113 GCF_033790745.1 Micrococcus sp. M4NT | reverse complement strand
CCCGTCATTCCCTCCCCACCCGGCGTTCATCCGGAGGTCACCTCACGGTGCTGTGATCGGGGGTGATGCGCCACGCACCGCGCGGCGCCACCTCATCACCACGCACCCCGGGGAGAACCATGTCCAGCCTGTTCAGCCGCCGCACCGCGGCCACCATCGTCTGCACCACCCTGATCCTCGCGCCCGCGAGCGCCATGCCCGCCCTCGCCGTCGAGACGTCCGCGGCGGACGAGAAGACCATCTCGATCCTCTCGTTCAACGACTTCCACGGCGCCCTCTCCTCCGGCTACTCGGGCACCCAGTTCGCCGACACCGTGGAGGACTACCGCACCGCGTTCGAGGCCGAGCACGGCGCGGACTCCGTGCTGCTCACCTCCGCGGGCGACCTGATCGGCGGCTCCGCCTCGGTCTCCAACGTGCAGCAGGACAACCCCACGATCGACATCATGAACGCCCTGGGCCTGGAGGCCCTCGCCGCGGGCAACCACGAGTTCGACAAGGGCCTGGACGACCTCCAGGGCCGCGTCGCCGAGCGCGCCGACTTCCCGGTGCTCTCCGCCAACTTCGTGGACCCGACCTCCAAGGAGCCCGTCCTCACCTCCCACGTGATCCGCGAGGTCAACGGCGTGCGCGTGGCCGTGATCGGCGCCTCCCCGAACGAGCTGTACGCCACCACCACGGGCGCCGGCCTCGAGGGCAACCTGGTCATCGACATGGCGGACGCCGTCAACGCGGTGGCCACGCAGATCGAGAACGAGGGCTCCGCGGACGTGATCGTGGCCTCGTACCACGACGGCGCCGCCGGCAGCGGCGACCTGGCCGCCGAGCTCGCCGACCGCGAGGTCTTCCAGCGCATGGTGGAGGACACCGTCCCCGCCGTGGACGTCATCTTCAACGGCCACACCCACCAGCTCTACCAGTACTCCACCGAGAACGGCGGCGTGGCCCGCCCCGTGATGCAGGCCGCGCAGTCCGGCAAGAACCTCGCCGCCGTCGAGCTCACCCTGGACGCCTCCGGCGAGGTCACCTCGGTGACGCAGCAGATGCTGGAGCGCTCCACCCAGGATCCCGCCGAGGCAGCCGCCGAGTCGGCCGTCACCGCCGAGGTCTACGAGATCGAGCAGGAGGCCGTGAAGGTCTTCGAGGAGATGCAGTCCGAGGTCGTCGCCGACCTGGGCGGCTCGATCACCACCGACTACCGGAAGCTCATCGAGGCCGGGAAGCCGTGGAAGGCCGGCGGCACCCGCATGGCCGAGACCACGCTGGGCAACTGGGTCGGCGAGGCCGTGAAGCACGCCGCCTCCGCCGTCAACCCCGAGGTGGACCTCGGCGTGACCAACCCCGGCGGCCTGCGCTCCGAGCTGCTCGAGGACCAGTTCAACGACGGCGGCACGTTCACCTCCAAGGGCGACCTCACCGGCCAGCTGACCCTCGGCGAGCTGCTGGACGTCGCGCCGTTCGGCAACACCATCGCCTACTTCGACATCCCGGGCTCCTCCATCAAGGAGGCCATCGAGCAGAACTGGCGCGACGGCGAGCGCCGCTTCACCCTCGGCTGGTCCGAGAACCTGACCTGGACCTACGACGACTCCCGCGCCCAGGGCGACAAGGTCACCGGCATCTGGATCGACGGCGAGCCGATCGACATGGATGCCATGTACACCCTGGCCACGCAGTCCTTCCTGGCGGACGACACCTGGGTGGCCCTCGGCGACCCGGCCAAGGCCCCCGACGGCTACACCGCCTTCGCAAAGGGCCGTGAGAACTTCGTCAACACGGGCCTGCTCGACTCCCAGGCGGTCGAGGACTACGCGCGGGCCCAGGCCGCCGAGGACGGCGCCGTCGCCCCCGACTACGCGAAGAAGAGCGTGCCGGTCACCGGCGCCCCGGCCACCGTGACCGCGGGCGAGGAGATCGTCCTCACCCTCGGCGACCTGGTGATCGACTCCGACGGCGCCCCCGCCGCCACCGCCGTGGACGTCGCCTTCGTGGGCACGGACGGCACCGCCGTGGAGCTGGGCACCGTGGAGGTGCCCGCCGGCGCTGAGACCGTGACCCTCTCGGGCATCACCGCCCCGGCCACCGCCGGCGCCGGTGAGCTGCGCATGACCGTGCGCTACGCGGACGGCACCGAGACCGTGGTGCGCCACGCCCTCGAGGTGCTGGCCGCCGAGGTCCCCGCCGAGCCGACCGACCCGACCGAGCCGACCACCCCGGCTCAGCCGGCCGAGCCGGCCGTCCCCGCGAACCCCGGCAAGCCGGGCGAGCCCGCCGAGCCTGCTCAGCCCGCGAAGCCCGCGCAGCCCGGCCACCCGGAGAAGCCGGCCACGACCGCCAAGCCCGCGCAGCCCGGCCACCCGGAGAAGCCGGCCAAGCCCGCCAAGCCCGCGCAGCCCGGCCACCCGGAGAAGCCGGCCAAGCCCGCCAAGCCGGCCGAGTCCGACACCGCCGAGCACACCGTCCCCACCAAGGTGCAGACCGGCGATGAGGCCGCGTGGTGGCTCGCCGGGATCGCCGCGCTCGGTGCGGGTGCGCTCGTGCGCTTCCGCAAGGCCTTCAGCACCGCCCCCACCGGCCGCTGAGACGACGACAGACTGAGAAGAGAGACAACGATCATGCCGATCTCCCTGCGCCGCACGCGCCCCGCCGCCGTCTTCGCGGCCCTCACCCTGCTGGCCCCCGCCGTGGTGGCCGGCCCAGCCATGGCCTCCCCCGCCGGCGACAGCCTCGTGATCAACGAGGCGTACACCAACGGCGGCTCCGCCAACGCGGTGTACACCAACAAGTTCGTCGAGCTCTACAACCCCACGGACGAGCCCATCTCGCTTGAGGGCTGGTCGCTGCAGTACCGCTCCGGCACCGGCACGGGCGCCACCAACAACACCGTCGCCCTGAGCGGCGTGGTCCCGGCCCACGGCCACTTCCTGATCCAGGGCGGCTCCAACGGCACCTCCGGCGAGGCGCTCCCGACGCCGGACCTCAACGCGGGCGGCTCGTTCAACCCCGCGGGCACCAAGGGCACCATCGTGCTCGCGGACCAGGCGGGCACCCTGGCGGGTCTCCCCGTCGGCTCCGTGACCGACGAGACCGCCGGCGTCGCCGACCTGCTGGGCTACGGCGCCACCAACACCTACGAGACCGCTCCCTCCGGCGCCCCCTCGGCCAACACGGACCCGAAGTCGCTGACCCGCGCGGACGGCGTGGACACGAACGACAACTCCGCGGACTTCACCGTCACCGCCGACGTGACGCCGATGAACTCCACGAGCTCCTCCACGGAGCCCACGGATCCGACCGACCCCGTCGATCCGGTCGACCCGGTCGAGCCCGCCCCGGTGGAGCGCGTCACCATCGCCGAGATCCAGGGCACCGGCGCCGTGTCCCCGCTCGAGGGCCAGTCCGTCGCCACCACCGGCGTCGTCACCGCGGTGTACTCCACGGGCGGCTACAACGGCTACTACATCCAGACGGCGGGCACCGGCGGCGACGCCGTCGACGCCACCCCGGGCGCGTCGGACGGCCTGTTCGTGTACTCCCCGGACACGGTCGGCACCGTCGCGATGGGCGACCACGTGCAGGTCACCGGCACGGTCTCCGAGTACTACGGCCTCACGCAGATCCGCGTGGACGCCGGCGGCGTGACCACCCTGGCCGACGGCGCCGCCGTCGCCCCCACCGCGGTGGAGTTCCCCCTCACCGAGGCCGAGCGCGAGGCCCACGAGGGCGAGCTGCTCGCCCCGCAGGGCGAGTGGACCGTGACGGACAACTACAGCCTGAACCAGTACGGCTCGCTCGGGATCGTGCCGGGCACCGATCCGCTGGACAACCCGACGTCGGTCGCGCTGCCCGGCGCCGACGCCCAGGCCGTGGCCGCCGCGAACGCGGAGAAGCTGATCGTCCTCGACGACGGCTCGACCGTGAACTTCTTCCGCTCCCCCGGCAATCAGAACCCGCTGCCCTACCTCGACGCGGACCAGCCCGTCCGCGTGGGTGCCGGCCTCGAGTTCACCACCGGCGTCATCCTGGACTACCGCTTCGGCGCGTGGTCCTTCCAGCCGCTGGGCCACCTCACCGACGCCACGGCGTCGACCGTGCAGCCCGTCTCCATCGAGAACACGCGCGTGGAGGAGGCGGCCCCGGAGGAGCTCGGCGGCAACGTGACCGTGGGCAGCTTCAACGTCCTGAACTACTTCACCACCCTCGGTGAGGATGTGCCGGGCTGCTCCGCCTACTACGACAACGACGGCGACCCGGTGGCCACCAAGGACTGCCTCCCCCGCGGCGCCTACACCGATGAGGCCTTCGCTCGCCAGCAGGCCAAGATCGCCACCGCGATCAACGGCATGGACACCTCCGTGGTGGCCCTCGAGGAGATCGAGAACTCCGAGAAGTTCGGCCTGGACCGCGACCACGCGCTCGCGCACCTGGTGGACGCCCTCAACGAGCAGGCGGGCTACGAGAAGTGGGCGTACGTCGCCTCCCCCGCGGACCGTCCCGCCGTCGAGGACGAGGACGTCATCCGCAGCGCCTTCATCTACCAGCCCGCCGAGGTCACCCCGGTCGGCGAGTCCGTGATCCTGGACGACCAGGTGAACTTCGACAACGCCCGCGAGCCCATGGCCCAGGTCTTCCGCGTGGCGGACGCCTCCGGCGACGGCGTCGAGGGCACCGAGTTCATCGCGATCACCAACCACTTCAAGTCCAAGGGCGGCTCCGGCGCCACCGGCGAGAACGTGGACTCCGGCGACGGGCAGGGCGCCTACAACGCGGACCGCGTCGGCCAGGCCGAGGCCCTCGTGGCCTTCGCGGAGCAGATGAAGGTGCTGGCCGGGACCGACAAGGTCCTGCTGATGGGCGACTTCAACTCCTACGAGAAGGAGGACCCCATCCGCGTCCTCGAGGAGGCCGGCTACATCTCCCAGGGTGCGCTCACCGACGAGTACTCGTACGTCTTCGGCGGCAGCGTGGGCAGCCTGGACGGCATCTACGCCTCGCCCGCGGCCTCGGCCGCGATCACGGGCCAGGACATCTGGATGATCAACGCCAACGAGTCCGTGGCCCTCGAGTACTCGCGCCACGACTACGTGGAGGAGGACTTCTACTCCCCGGACCAGTGGCGCTCCTCGGACCACAACCCGATCCTCGTGGGCCTGCAGCTCGACGCCCCCGCGACCGAGCCGGTCGACCCCGTGGACCCGGTCGACCCCACGGATCCCACGGATCCCACGGATCCGGCCCCGGGCGGCCAGTGCGAGGACGTCACGCACCCGTCCAAGGGCAAGGGCAAGGGGAACGGCGGGTTCTCCGCCGCCGAGTGGATGCGCTGCACCGGCATGCACCCCGGCAAGGGCCATGACGGCTCCCACCCGGGCAAGGGCAAGGGCCGAGTCCTCGTGCCCGCCGCCGGCTGATCGGCTGACCCCTCGCACGACGGCGGGGCCGCCCGGGAGATGATCCCGGGCGGCCCCGCCGTCGTCGTCGGCCCGCCCCACCGCGTCAGCGCGGGGACCGGTCCCCCGTGCTCACCCCGCGGGTCGGCCTCCGAGCAGGACGCGGGCCGCCGCATCCGCGTCCCCGAGGAAGAGGGCGCGGCCGTCCGGGTCCGCACCCGCCTCCGCGGCGATCGCGGTGCCCCACTGCACCCCGGAGAGCTGCAGGCCGAGCACGAGGATGTGCTCGTGCACGCGGCCGTCAGCGGCGCGGAGCCGGTGGGGCCGTCCGGTCACGTCGAACCCTGTCGAGGGGAGCCGGGCGCCCTCCTCGTCCTCCCAGACGCCGGTGGCCGCCACGCCGTCGGCCAGCATCTGGCGCACGAGGGGCGTCGAGGCGGAGCGCACGCGGTTGGGCGGCATCATGGCCTCCACGAGCCACGTCCCCGAGGCCGCCGCCGGCACGCGGGAGTCCGCGGCGCCCACCTGAGGGCTGTGCACGCGGAAGGCGTCCTCGCCGTCGGCCTCGACCGTGGGCCACGGCCCCGACCAGGTCAGCAGGCCCGCCCGGTGCACGGCCAGCATCTGCTCCACGCGCCACAGGGGCGGGCCCGAGGCCAGCCCCTCCACGAGGGGCTCGAACCAGCCCTGCACGTCCTTGATCCTCGACGCCTCGGTGATCCGCCCCTGCGCCACCCACTGCTTGATGCGCAGTCGCCCGGCGTGCAGAGCGCCGACCGCCATCATGAACGGGGAGCCCTCGCCGCGCGCCGCCTCCCCGCAGGCCTGCCCCACGTAGTGGGACACGGCCGCCTGGTACTCCTCGTCGCTGTCGAACACCTGGTCCCGGAAGGGCTCGGCGTACGCCAGGATGTCGAGGAAGCCGCGGCCGGGCGCGTACTGGCGGAGCAGGTCCGCCGCATGCATCGACGTGACGGGGGCGCCCCGCCCGGCCTCCTCCAGCAGGCCCACGAGCTCCCCGAGGAAGCGGCGGGCCGCCACGGGCCCGCCGAGGATCTCCGGCTGCGTGCGCGCCATCGTCGCGTAGTAGTGGCGCACCACGTCCCGATGAAGCAGCGGCCAGACGTGCTCGGCGAGGTCCAGCTCCCCGTGCTCGGCCAGCAGGCCGTCGACGACGGCGTCGGAGAGGTAGGAGAGCGCCACTCCGCGCGGAACGAACGCGTCCACCTCCGCCTTCGGCAGGTACGGCACGCCGCGCCGCGACATCAGGCGCAGGGAGGGCTCGCGGCCCGAGGGCTCGTAGCGCAGCGCCCGGCCGGCCCCGTCTCCGGTCCGGTGGAACGCGCCGCCCCGGCCGAGGGTCAGCTGAGCCATCAGGTCGAAGGCGTTCAGGCCCATGCCGCGCACCAGCACGGACGCACCGGGCTCCACCGCGGACCAGTCCACGTCCGAGGGGATCTGCGGGCCCTGGTAGTGCAGGTGCGGCGATGCCTCGGCGGCCTCCGCCATGCGGCGCTGTCCCGCGCTCAGCTCGGCCGGCTGGTGGCCCAGGCACAGCACGACGGCGTCCGCCTCGAGCCGGCTCTCCTCGCCGCCGGCATGGCGCAGGGTGAGCTGCGCCCCGCCGTCGGGCCGCGGGTGCAGGGCGGTCGCCTCGGCGCGGTGCTCCCGGACCTCCACCACCTCGGGGCGGGCCCGCAGCATCTCCACCACCGTGTCGTAGAGGTGGCGCAGATAGCGCCCGTACGCGGCGCGGGCAGGGTATTGGTGCCGCTGGACGCCACGACTCTCCTGCGGATTCACCCGGCGCCACTGGTCGAAGGAGAGGGCGGCCGTCGAGGGCCGCAGCCCGGGGTTGTCGGCCGCGCTCGCCGTGGGGTAGAAGGCCGGCGTGTTCATGAAGTAGAGCTCGGACTGGTCCGTCCGCCATACCCGTCCGGGTCCCGGCCGGTACGGGTCCACCACATGGATGCTCAGCGCGGGAGAGCGGTGGAGGCTCCCCTGCTCGAGGTGCGCCAGCAGCCGCTCGAGGAGCATGACGCCGCGCGGCCCGGCGCCCACGATCGAGAGGCGACGGACGCCCTCTCTAGAATCTTGCACACTGCCTCCTGGGATTCCTTCCGGACTCGTCCGAAGCCTCGCCCGCGTAAAACCACACCCTATCGCCTTCCGTCAAGGCGTGGGATCCGCCGATCCTCGAGGTCGAGCCGAGAGGCGATCTCGCGGCGAATCCTTGACAGATCGCGGAATGAGGGGGGTGCTTCCCTCCCGGCTGTGAGAACCCTGGGAATAACCGCAAGTCGTGGATCGACGGTTGACGCGGAGGACGCTCGTGAGGAATTGTTCTTGTCGTACGGGAAAGAAAAAGCCCAACCCAGAAGGAGAAATACCATGGACCGCAACATGCTTGATCAGCTTCAGAACGCTTCCGTGTACGCCACCGATGGCGACAAGATCGGTTCCGTCGGCCAGGTCTACCTGGACGACGTCACCAACGAGCCGACCTTCGTGACCGTGAAGACCGGCCTCTTCGGCGCCAACGAGACCTTCATCCCGCTGCAGCAGGCGCAGACCACCGCCGACGGCATCACCGTCCCCTACGAGAAGGCCTTCGTGAAGGATGCCCCGAACGTGGACGCCGACGGCTCGCTGACCCCGCAGGAGGAGCAGCGCATCTACGAGTACTACTCCATGGAGTACACCGCCACTGAGGGCCACGTGGAGGACCGCCGCGACGTGGACACCACCGCCGGCGTCGTCGGCGACCGCGACGTCGTCGACACCGACCGTGACGTCGTCGACACCGACCGCCGCGAGGTGAACGACGCTGACGGCGTCGTCGTCCGTGACGAGCACCTGAACGTCGGCACCGAGCGCAAGGCCTCCGGCCGTGTGCGTCTGCGCAAGCAGTCCTACACCACCACCGAGACCGTGGAGGTGCCCGTCACCCGCGAAGAGGTCGTCGTGGAGCGCGAGTCCGTGGATCCCAACTCCGCCGAGGCCCGTCGCGCCGACGCTGACGGCGAGGTCTCCGTGACCACCTACGAGGAGACCCCGGTCGTCGAGAAGACCGTGGAGGCCGAGAAGGTGTCGCTGGGCAAGCGCCAGATCCAGGAGACCGAGACCGTCTCCGAGGAGCTGCGCCACGAGGACGTCAAGATCGACGGTGACACCACCACCGATCGCGCCGACCTGAACGATCGCAACGACCGCATCTGAGTCACGCGACGCCCGGCCGCTGAGGTCGAGTGAGGCCGAAAGGGCCCCGGATCACCGCGGTGATCCGGGGCCCTTTCGCCTGAGCCCTCTCTGTCCCGGCAGGGGAACGGGCGCCCGGCGGCGGTGCAGACGGTGCACGACGAACCCCGGCGCAGAGCCTTTGCCCTCTCTCCCCCGCGCAGGCTAAGCTGACCGGGTTCCCTGGACGCCGTCACGGCGCCGACGGAACGGATGGAGACGTGCCAGAGCGGCCGAATGGACTTCACTGCTAATGAAGGGCTCGGCGAAAGTTGAGCCGGGGGTTCAAATCCCCCCGTCTCCGCCACCCAGGAAGGGCCGGAATCATTGCGATTCCGGCCCTTTCCGCGTCCAAGGACCCTCAGGCCCCGTGGCCCTCGCGGCGCTCCCGCATGCGGCGCAGGAGTTCGAACGCCTCCGGGACCGTGAGCTCCGAATGGGTGGACAGCTGCACGGCCGCGGACTCCAGGTTCCCATCCCGCACCATGGCGGCCAGCTGATCGCGCAGCCACGGCGGGAGGTCACGGGAGGAGACGCGCACGGATCCCTCGCCGCGCAGCACCTCCACCTCGAACGGCTGTTCCTCCGGCGCGGGATCGCCCATCCACTCGGTCGGGATCGTGAGGGGTTCCGCGCCGGCCGACGCCTCCGCGGGTGCCGGGACGGCGTCGGCGGAGCCGTCCGCCTCGCGCGGCGCCCCGGACTCCGCGCCCGGGGCCGCGGCGTGGGACCCAGCGCCGCCGCCGGCCTCGTCCGGGCCCTCGGTCTCCCCGACCCGGCGGGGTGCCCCACCCCTCTGCGTCCCGCCCCTCTCCTGGGGGGCAGGCTCGGGCACCACGGGCTCGTCCCCACCTGCGGACGGCGTCGAGGCGTGCGAGCCGTCGAGGTCCTCGAGCCCTGCGGGCGGGCGCGTCGGGTAGACCTGCGGGTAGGCGGCCAGGGACTGCACGTCCAGGACGGCGTCCTTCAGGCTCCGGCCGGTGATGCCCCGGTAGGCGCGGATGGCCTCCATGACGCGGCTCTGGGCGATGTGCCCGTAGACGGCGCGGTGGCCCCCCTCGTCGAGCAGGGACACGGCTTCCCTGGCCCGGGCCTCACTCGCCTCCGCCCGCTGGGTGGACGCCGGCGCGGCCGTCCTCCCGCTGTGGGCGCTGCGCGCCATCCGGTTGCCGACCGCCAGCGTGAGCACGCCGATCGCCAGCACGGCCAGGGCGGGAACGAGGTATTCCATGCCCGTCAGTCTAGGTCGGCGCTCCGGGGCCCCGGCGGCCGAAGAGCCCGCCGCGGCGAGGGGTCACACCTTCGTCACAGTTCCCGGGAAATCGCCGGCCGGGGCCCTCGGGTGTGCCTAGGGTGGACAGGCGGCGGCCGCTGGACGGCCGCGGCACCGCGCGCGCGACCTCGCCCGCCCCGAACAGCAACGACACCACCGGCAGCACCGGCCACCACGCAGGAGATCACCATGCCCCTTCCCCCTTCGTGCCTCACCGAGCGCTCCGGGTCTCGGCGGCACCGCGTGTGGGGTGCGACGGCGGCCCTGGCCCTGCTCCTGAGCGGCTGCTCCGCCCCCCAGAGCGACGGCGCCTCACCCGGCGGTCCGGCTGCTCAGGGCGGCGATGCGTCCGCCTCGGCGACGACCGGCACGGGGCCGAGCGCGGACTCGAGTGCGGCGTCGTCCTCGGAGGCGGAGACCGAGGGCCCCTTGGCGGCCCGGTCCAACCCGGACGTGCCGATGCGCGCATACGGCGCGGACGAGCGCCCTCCGCAGTTCGTCCTGTTCTCCTTCGACGGCGGCAACCAGGACGCCCGCTGGAAGTCGTTCATGGAGACCGCGGACGAGGCCGGCGCCAAGTTCACCGTGTTCCAGTCCGGCATCAACCTGGTGGGCAGTGCGAACAAGGAGATCTACAGCGCCCCGGGCAACGAGCCCGGCGTGGTGCAGACCGAGTTCGGCGGACCGGAGGCCGAGGTGGCCCAGCGCGTGGAGAACATCAACGAGGCCCACGCCCGCGGCCACGAGATCGGCACCCACTACAGCGGCCACCTCTGTGCCTCGGCGGAGTACGGCGCGAACAAGTGGTCCACCGCCGAGTGGGAGCAGGAGATCGGGACGTTCTACGAGTTCCTGGACGACCCGCGCCGCGTGAACGGCTACGGGGAGGATTTCCCCGAGCTCGAGGTCGAGGCGGAGGACGTCAAGGGCGGCCGCCTGCCCTGCCTGGACGGGGAGTGGGACGCGCTCGTGCCGGTCTGGAAGGAGCACGGCCTGGAGTACGACACGTCGCACTGGGAGCGCAAGCCCGGGGTGGCCTGGCCCTACCAGAAGGACGGCATCTGGGAGTTCGACATGCCCACCGTCTACTCCCCCGTGCTCGCCGAGGAGGGCAAGAAGTACCCCATGGTCCTGGCCATGGACTACAACTTCTGGATGGACGGCAACGGCGGCAAGGAGGTCCCCGCAGACAAGGGGCGCCTCGGCAGGTTCCAGCGGGAGACCTACCTGTACGTGTACGAGTCGGCGTTCAACGGCAACCGCGCCCCGCTCGTGTTCGGCAACCACTTCAACACGTGGAACGACAACACGTTCAACCCCGCGGTGGACCAGGTCATGCGCGAGGTCTGCCAGAAGGAGGACACGTACTGCGTGACCTACCAGCAGATGCTGGACTGGCTCGAGCTGCAGGACCCGGCCGTGCTCAAGCAGTGGCAGGAGCAGGCCCGCTCCGCCGACGGCACGGACGCCGCCGGCCGCGGCAGGTGACCGTCCGCCGCACCCGCCCGGCCCCGGCTCATCGAGCCGGGGCCGTCTCGTCTCCGCGCAGGACGACGACGGCGACCACGGTGGCGGTGAGCACGAGCGCCACCACCATCACCACCGTCCCGGGCCAGCCGTGGGCCTCGTGGAACACCCCGCCCAGCCAGCCGAAGAGGCTCGATCCCGCGTAGTAGGCCAGGTTGTACAGCGAGGTGGACTGCGCGCGGCCCGTCACCGCGGCGGTGCCGGCCCATGCCGAGGCCACCGAGTGCGCCGCGAAGAACGCCCCGGTGGCCAGCACCAGTGCGGGCACGAGCACGAGCGGGTGGGGCACCAGGGTGAGGGCCACGCCCACGGCCATCGCCGTCGTCGCCGCGACCAGGACCCGCAGCTGGCCATGCCGTGCGGCCAGCCGGCCGGCCCACGGCGACGCCCAGGTGCCGGCGAGGTAGGCGAGGAACACGAGTCCCACGGCCGAGGGGTCCCAGGAGAACGGCGGGGCCAGGAGCGTGTAGCCCACGTAGTTGTACAGGGCCACGAAGCCGCCCATGAGCAGCAGCGCCTGCGCGTACACCGCCACGAGCGCGGGCGCGTGCAGGTGCGCACGGACCGTGCGGGTGACCTGCCGCACGGAGGTGCGGGAGGGGACGAAGCGGCGGGCCCGCGGGGTGGCCCAGAGGAACCCCAGGGTGCACAGCACGCCGACCGCGCTCACCGCGAGCATGCCCGCGCGCCACGAGGCCGCCTCGGCGACGGGCAGCGCGATGAGCCGGCCGGACAGGCCGCCCAGCGTGGTCCCGGCGATGTAGGTGCCCGCCGCCGCGGTGACCGCGCGCGGAGCCACCTCTTCCGCGAGCAGCGCCACGGCGAGGCACGCGACGCCGCCGTGCGCCATCCCCTCGAACAGGCGCAGCACCATCATGGCCTCGAGCGAGGGGGCCAGCCCGCTGGCCACCGCGAGCGCGCTCGCGCCGGCGAGCGAGACCACCATGACCGGTCGACGGCCCCACCGGTCGCCCGCGAGCGACCACGGCACCACGGAGACGGCCAGGCCGAGGGTGGCGGCGGAGACGAGCAGCGCCGCCTCGTGGGCCGGCACGCCCAGGTCGGCGCTGACGAGGGGGAGCAGGCCCTGCGGCGAGTAGAGCTGGGCGAAGGTGGCCACGCCGGCCAGGAAGAGGCCGAGCAGCAGCCGGCGGTAGGCGGGCGTGCCGGGCGAGAGCGGCTCCGGGGCCTCCGGCGGCGGGCCGCCCGGCACGCCGCCGGAGCGCGGGAAGCGGTTCGCGGAGGCCACCAGCCCACTGTATCCAGGGGTCCACTACCATCGGTCGGGTGACTACTTCCTCTGGACCCATCGACCTGCGTGACTCCTTCAAGGCCTATGACGTGCGCGGCATCGTGGGCGAGACCATCACGGCGGAGTCCGTCCGAGCCGTGGGCGCAGCCTTCGTGGACGTCCTCGAGCTGGCCGGGCAGACCGTGCTGGTGGGCGGGGACATGCGCCCCTCCTCTCCCGAGTTCATGGACGCGTTCGCGGCCGGCGCCACGGCTCGCGGCGCGAACGTGCTGCTGCTGGGCCTCATCTCCACGGACATGCTGTACTACGCGGCCGGCGTGAAGCAGGCCGCCGGCGTGGTGTTCACGGCCTCGCACAACCCGGCCGAGTACAACGGCATGAAGATGGCCCAGGCCGGCGCGGTGCCCGTCTCCTCGGACACCGGCCTCTACGAGATCCGCGACGTGGCCCAGCGCTACCTGGACGGCGGCGAGATCCCCGCGGTGGACGCCCCGGGCTCCGTGTCCGAGCAGGAGATCCTCGGCGCCTACGCCGAGTACCTGCGCTCCCTCGTGGACCTGCGGGGCATCCGCCCGCTGAAGGTCGTGGTGGACGCGGGCAACGGCATGGCGGGACGCACGACTCCGGCGGTCCTGGGGGACACGCTGCTGCCGGGCCTGCCGCTCACCATCGAGCCGCTCTACTTCGAGCTCGACGGCACCTTCCCGAACCACCCGGCCAACCCGCTGGAGTCGGAGAACCTGCGCGACCTGCAGGCGGCCGTGACGGACCGCGGCGCGGACCTCGGCCTGGCCTTCGACGGAGACGCCGACCGCTGCTTCGTGATCGACGAGAACGGCGACCCCGTGTCCCCGTCCGCGGTCACCGCCCTCGTGGCGCGCCGCGAGATCGCCCGCGCGAAGGCGGACGGGGAGGAGACCCCCGTGATCATCCACAACCTCATCACCTCCCGAGCGGTGCCCGAGCTGGTGGAGGCCGACGGCGGCCGCGCCGTGGTGACCCGTGTGGGCCACTCCTTCATCAAGGCGGTCATGGCGTCCGAGGGCGCCGTGTTCGGCGGCGAGCACTCCGCGCACTACTACTTCCGTGACTTCTTCAACGCGGACACCGGCATGCTCGCCGCGATGCACGTCCTGGCCGCCCTGGGCGAGCAGGAGCAGCCCCTGAGCGAGCTGGCCGAGGAGTACGAGCCGTACTTCGCCTCGGGCGAGGTCAACTCGAAGGTGGAGGACAAGGACGCCGCCGTGGCCGCCGTGCTCGCGCAGTTCGCCGCGGGCGCCGAGGACGGCGGCGACGCCGGCCAGGCCACCCACGGGGACTTCGCGGGCGTGGCCACGCGCGTGCTCCGCATGGACGGCACCACCGTCTCCGCGGCCGACGGCTCATGGTGGTTCAACCTGCGCCCCTCCAACACGGAGCCGTTCCTGCGCTACAACGGCGAGGCCCGGACCCCGGAGACCATGGAGGCCATCCGCGACGCGGTGCTGGAGATCGTCCGCACCGAGCGCTGACGGACGGCGGGCGGGCCGCCCTCCACGGGCCCGAGGGGGCCGGACCATCCGGTCCCGCCCCCTCGGCGTGTCAGCCCTCGTCACGTCGGGTCCCGGCGAATCAGCCTCCGCCGCCTCAGCTCTGTCGAATCAGCCGGACTGGGCAAGGACGAAGGGCAGCACCCCCTGGGCACCGGCCTCGCGCAGCACCCGCGTGGCCTCGGCCAGCGACCACCGGGAGTCCACGAGGTCGTCCACGAGCAGGACGGGGCCGACGTGCCCCGCCTCAGGCGCCGTGCGGAGCATGTGGGCCATGGCCTCCGGGACGGCGAAGCGGCCGTGGACCGAGGCCAGCCGGTAGGCGCTGTTGCCGCCCGGGCCGGCCGTCGGGCCGCCGCCCACGAGGTCGAGGGTGCCGAGGAACGGCAGGTGGCCGATCCGTGCGACCCCCTCGGCGAAGGAGCCCACGAGCTGTGGCCGCCCCCTCGAGGGCATGGCCACCACCGCGATGGGGCGGTCCTGCCAGCCCCACCCGGCGAGGACCCCCACGGCGCCCTGCAGCACGTTCTCCGGCACCGGGGCATCCGGCGCGGCGAGCAGCTCGCGCAGGACTCCGCCCCAGCCCAGGTCCGTCAGACGCGCGAGGGCGCGCCCCTCCTCCGCCTGCGCACCGGCGGCCATGCGGCCCGTCACCGGCACGCCCAGCCGGTCCATCCCGGAGGGCCACATGCGGCGCGGCTCGAGGGGGACGCCGGCCCGGTGCAGGGCGTGCTCGGCGCGCTCCCGAGCGGCGCCGTCCGAGCCCGTGGGGTACCACGGGCCGGCGCAGACGTCGCACCGCCCGCACGGCGCGGCCGTGGGATCGTCCAGGGTCCGCGCCAGGAACTCCATGCGGCACGTCTGCGTCGTCTGGTAGTCCAGCATGAGGCGCTCCTCCGCCCGGCGGGCCTCGGCCACGCGGGCGTAGCGCTCGCCGTCGTAGGTCCAGGGGCGGCCCGTGGACCGCCAGCCGCCGCCCACGCGCTCCACCGCACCGTCCACGGCGAGCACCTTGAGCAGCAGCTCGAGGGCGGTGCGCTTGATGCTCACGGCGGGCTCCAGCGCCGCCACGGACATCGCCCCGCCGTCCGCGGAGAGCGCCGCGAGCACCGTGTGGGCCTGGGCCTCGTCCGGCATGGAGGCCGTGGCGAAGTACTGCCAGATCTGGCGGTCCTCCGCGCCGGGCAGCAGGAGCACGTCCGCGTGGTCCGTTCCACGGCCCGCGCGGCCGACCTGCTGGTAGTACGCCACCGGGGAGCTCGGCGCCCCGAGGTGCACGACGAACGTGAGGTCCGGCTTGTCGAACCCCATGCCGAGCGCGGACGTGGCCACCACCGCCTTCACGCGGTTGGCCTTGAGGTCCTCCTCGATGCGGGCGCGCTGCTCCGGGTCCGTGCGGCCCGTGTAGGCCACCACCTCGTGGCCGGCCTCGCGCAGCACCCGCGCCGTGTCCTCCGCCGCGGAGACCGTGAGCGCGTAGACGATGCCTGAGCCCGGCAGCTCTCCCAGGTGGGCCAGCAGCCACGCGAGGCGGGCCGCGGGGTTCGGCAGCCGCAGCACGCCGAGGCGCAGCGAGGCGCGCGCCAGCGGACCGCGCAGCACGAAGACGTCCTGCGCCGAGTCCACGCCGAGCTGCTCCACCACGTCCTGCACCACGCGGGCGTTGGCCGTGGCGGTGGTGGCCAGCACGGGCACCGCCCGGGGTCCCTGGGAGGGCAGCTGTCCGATCAGGTCTCGGATGCGCCGGTAGTCCGGCCGGAAGTCGTGCCCCCAGTCGGAGATGCAGTGGGCCTCGTCCACCACGAGCAGGCCCATGCGGGCCACGAGGTCCGGCAGCTGCTCCTCGCGGAAGCGGGGATTGGTCAGCCGCTCCGGGGAGATCAGCAGCACGTCCACCTCGTCCGCCGCGAGCTTGGCCCGGACCTCGTCCCACTCGGTGGCGTTCGCGGAGCTCACGGACACGGCCCGCACGCCCGCGCGCGCCGCCGCCGAGACCTGGTCCCGCATGAGGGCCAGCAACGGGGAGACGATGAGCGTGGGGCCGGCGCCCCGCGCCCGCAGCAGCAGGGACGCCACGAAGTACACGGCGGACTTGCCCCAGCCGGTGCGCTGCACCACCAGCGCCCGCCGGCGGTGCGCCACGAGCGCCTCGACGGACTCGTACTGGCCCTCCTTGAACTCGGCGTCCGACCGGTCCACCAGGCGGCGCAGGACCTCCAGGGCCTGGGAGTGCAGCTCCGGGTCCGCCGCGGGCTCACGCCGCGGGCCGCCCGGGGCGGCGGCGGGAGGGAGGGGCGGGCCGGCGTCGTGCCTGGGGGAGGTCATGGCGCCAGTATGCCAACGGAGGCGGACAGGATGAGGCGGGCGCCGGGACGCCGGGGACGCAGGCCTCCCGTGGGGCGCCTGTGCAGGAGCGTGCCCCCCGATGGGAGAATCGGCGCCATGAAGTTGAACGCGTTCACCGACGTGAGCCTGCGCGTCCTCATGGTGCTCGCCCGCGCCGAGGGGCGCCAGCTGACCAGCCAACGGATCGCGGACGAGATCCACGTGCCGTACAACCACGTCATCAAGGCCGTGGCCGAGCTGCGCCGCCGCGGGACCATCCAGGTGGCCCGCGGCCGGCTGGGCGGCGCCCGGATCACGGAGGCGGGGCTGGACCAGCGCGTCGGAGAGCTCGTGCGCGACCTGAGCCCCCGCGCAGAGGTCCTCGACTGCGCCGGCCACGAGACGGGCGTCCCGTGCCCGTTCGCGTCGGACTGCCGACTGCGGGAGGCCCTCGCGCGCGCCCGGGAGGCCTTCATGGCCGAGCTCGACCTCCTGACGGTCCGTGACCTCGTGCGTCCGGGCGGAGCGGGCGCCGCGGGGCCGGTCTCCCTGGGCCTGCCCGCGATGGGATCCCACGCGGCCACGGTGTAATCTTGCATCTGTAATGCACATATAAGGCTCCCGAGGAGACCCCCATGCTGTCCGAGAAGTCCCGCCCCGTCATCGAGGCCACCGCCGCCGTCGTCGCCGAGCACATGCCGGAGATCACGCCGAAGTTCTACGCCCACATGTTCGAGGCCCATCCGGAGCTGCTGGACGGACTGTTCTCCCGCGCCAACCAGCGCAGCGGCGAGCAGGCCCAGGCCCTGGCCGGCTCGATCGTGCGCTTCGCGGTGCACCAGCTCGAGCACCCCGACTCCCTGCCCGAGGCCGTGCTCGCGCGGATCGCGCACAAGCACACCGCCCTCGGCATCACCGAGGACCAGTACCAGATCGTCTACGAGAACCTCTTCTGGGCCATCGCCGACGTCCTCGGCGACGCCGTGACCCCCGAGGTCGCCGAGGCCTGGACCGAGGTGTACTGGCTCATGGCCGACGCCCTGATCGAGCTCGAGAAGGGCCTCTACGCCAAGCAGGCCAACGACAAGATGTGGCTCGACTGGAAGGTCGCCTCCAAGGAGCCCACCGGCAACGCCGCCGTGACCTTCCGCTTCGAGCCGGCCGACGACACCCCGCAGACCCCCGGCGAGGCCGGCGGCTTCGTCTCGGTGCGCGTCAAGGTGGCCGACGGCCTGCGCCAGGCCCGGCAGTACTCGCTCTCGGACCACGCCGCCTCCACCACCGAGCGCGTGATCACCGTGAAGCTGGACGAGGCCGGCGAGGTCTCCCCCACGCTCATCAACGCGGTGGAGGTCGGGGACGTCGTCGAGCTGTCCAACCCCTACGGCGAGATCACCCCGAAGGACGACTCGGCGCCCCTCATGCTCGCCACCGCGGGCATCGGCATCACGCCGGCCGCCTCCATCCTGAGCTCGCTGGCCGAACAGGGGTCCGACCGCGAGGTCGTCGTCCTGCACGCCGATGCCTCCCTGGAGTCCGTGGCCCTGCTCGGGCAGCTCACGGAGTCGCTCTCCGCGCTGCCGAACGCCCAGGCCCACCTGTGGCTCGGCGTGGCCCCGGAGCAGGCGCCCGAGGGCATCACCGTCCACGAGGGCCGCATGGACCCCTCCGAGATCGAGCTCCCCGCCGGCGCCGAGGTCATCCTCTGCGGCCCGCTGGCCTTCATGCAGGCCACTCGCTCCGCGCTGATCGACGCCGGCGTGCCGGCGACCGGGATCCGCTACGAGATCTTCGGCCCGGACCTCTGGCTCGCCGTCTGAGCGGAGCCGCCCGCAGGACGACGTCGGGCCCCCCCCCTCCTTCTTCGCGGTGGTGGGGGGCCGACGTCGTCGGTGGCGGGGCTCAGAGGGCGAAGCGTGCCTTCTGGGCCTCGTAGCGCTCGCGGATGGAGGCGGGCAGCGAGTCGCCGAAGCGCTCCAGCCACTCCTCGATGAGCTCGGACTCCTTGGCCCACTCCTCACGGTCCACCTTGAGGGCGTCCTCGAGGTCCGCGTCGGACACGTCCAGGCCGGTCAGGTCGAGGGACTCGGGGGTGGGGGTGAAGCCGATCGGGGTCTCCACGGCGTCGGCCTTGCCCTCGAGGCGCTCCGCGACCCACTTGAGCACGCGGGAGTTCTCACCGAAGCCGGGCCACGCGAAGCCGCCGTCGCGGTTGCGGCGGAACCAGTTCACGAGGTAGATGCGCGGCAGCTTCTCCGCGTCGGCCTTGCCGGACTCCTCGATCCAGTGGGCCAGGTAGTCGCCGGCGTCGTAGCCGAGAAACGGCAGCATGGCCATCGGGTCGCGGCGCACCACGCCCACAGCGCCGGCGGCGGCCGCGGTGGTCTCCGAGGAGAGGGTGGCGCCCTTGAGGATGCCGTCCTCCCAGTCGAAGGCCTCCGTCACGAGGGGGACGGTGGTCTTGCGGCGGCCGCCGAAGAGGATCGCGTCCAGCTTCACGCCGGCCGGGTCCCGGTACTCGTCCGCGAGCATGTCGGTCTGCTCGATCGGGGTGCAGAAGCGCGAGTTGGGGTGGGCTGCCGGGGTGTCGGACTCGGGCGTCCAGTCGTTCCCGCGCCAGTCGGTCAGGTGCGCGGGCACTTCGTCCGTCATGCCCTCCCACCACACGCCGCCGTCGTCCGTGAGGGCGACGTTGGTGAAGATGGAGTTGCCGCGGGCGATCGCGCGCATGGCGTTCGGGTTGGTGGACCAGCCCGTGCCGGGGGCCACGCCGAAGTAGCCGGTCTCGGGGTTGATCACGCGCAGCTCGCCATCGTGGCCGGCGCGGATCCACGTGATGTCGTCGCCCAGGGTCTCGGCCTTCCAGCCCTCGATCGTGGGGTCGATCAGCGCGAGGTTGGTCTTGCCGCACGCGGAGGGGAAGGCGCCCGTGATGTGGAAGGCACGGCCCTCGGGGTTGGTGAGCTTGAGGATCAGCATGTGCTCGGCCAGCCAGCCCTCGTCCCGCGCCATCACGGAGGCGATGCGCAGCGCGTAGCACTTCTTGCCCAGCAGGGCGTTGCCGCCGTAGCCCGAGCCGTACGACCAGATGGAGCGCTCCTCGGGGAAGTGCACGATCCACTTGGTGGCGTTGCACGGCCACGACACGTCCTGCTCACCGGGGGCGAGGGGGGCGCCCACGGAGTGCACGGCGGGCACGTAGAAGGCCTGCTCGCGGGACATCTTCTCCAGCACGTCGGTGCCGATGCGGGCCATGATGCGCATGGACATCACGACGTAGGCGGAGTCGGTGATCTCCACGCCGTACTTGGGGTCCTCGGCGTCGAGGTGGCCCATGACGAACGGGATCACGTACATGGTGCGGCCGCGCATGGAGCCGCGGAAGGCGTCGTCGAGGATGCCGTGCATCTCGGCGGGGGCCTTCCAGTTGTTGGTGAAGCCCGCGTCCTCCTCCTTCTCGGAGCAGATGAACGTGCGGTCCTCCACGCGGGCGACGTCGGCCGGGTCGGAGAACGCGGCGAACGAGTGCGGGAAGAGGTCGTCGTTCAGCTTCGTCAGGGTGCCGGCCTCGACGAGCTCGGCGGCGAGGCGGTCGTACTCCTCCTGGGAACCGTCCACCCAGTGGACCTCGTCCGGCTGCGTCAGCTCGGCGATCTCGGCGACCCAGTCGCGCAGCTGGGCGTAGTCCGTGGGCGCGTCCTGCACAGCACGCTCCGCGAAGGTGGGGGTGGCGTTGTCAGCCATGGAGAGTCCTCCCGTAGGGGTCCTGTACCGTTCCGTCCCACCACAGACGTGCACACCGATCATGGTGCGCCACGCCGTTGTGGTCGCACGGTCTTGGGGCCATGGTACCCGAGGGGCCTGAGGCGAGGCCGCCCAGGGCGGCCTCACCCGAGGGCGGCCCGGCCGCCCACGGGGCCCGTTTTGCACGTGCGGGGAAGGTGTGTATAGTTCTACGAGTTCGATCCGCTCCGGCGGAACGGAAGATGCGCCCATAGCTCAGCTGGATAGAGCGTCTGTCTACGGAACAGAAGGTCAGGGGTTCGAATCCCTTTGGGCGCACCACAGGGAAGGCCCCCGCTCCTCAGAGAGCGGGGGCCTTCGTCGTCCCCGAGAGGTCCAGCGACGTCGGGGCCCGCTCCGGCGGCGTCAGCGGCCCGGCACCACGAAGTGGGTGAGGGCGGCGTCGCGCCCGTCGAGCTCGGCCCACGGCTTGTCCACCCGGAAGACCTGCAGCCCCAGCGTGGGGTAGTGCTCCGTCATGGCCAGCGCTGCGTCCTGGTCCGAGTCGAGGCTCATGAGGCGCATGCCGAGGTTCTGCACCCACGGCATGTGACCCACCACCAGGAGGCGGCGGACGCCCTCCTCGGTCTCGTTGACGATCGAGAGCGCGCGGGCGGCGTCGGCCTCGTAGAGCCGTCGGTCCAGATAGGGGGTGGGGGCGAGCTCGCCGAGCTGCTCGCACACCCACACGCAGGTCTGCCGGGTGCGCAACGCGTCCGAGCAGACGATGCCGTCCGGGACGAGCCCGTTCTCCCGGAGCCAGCGGCCGGCGGCGGGCGCCTGATCGTGCCCGCGCGCGGCGAGCGGGCGGTCGTGGTCGTCCGCCCCCTCGGGCCAGCCGGCCTTGGCATGCCGCAGGACGATCAGGGTCTTCGCGTCGGAGCCGCTCATGGCGCCGCGGTCAGATGGAGTACTCGGGAGCGGCCCACACGACGACCTCGGGGTGCCGGTAGAAGCGGTAGCCCTGGCCGCGCACGGTGCGCACGGTGTTGGCCAGGCGGCCGAGCTTGGCGCGGAGGCGGCGGATGTGGACGTCGATCGTGCGCTCGTTGGGGACCTCGTCCGAGGTGCGCCACAGCGCCTCGAGCAGCTCGTCGCGGCCCACCGTGCGCTCCCCGTTCTCCACGAGGTAGTTGAGCAGCTCGAACTCCTTGAACGTGAGGTTCAGCGGCTCCCCGTCCAGCTGCACCTCGCGACGGGACAGGTCGATCAGCACGCCGGGCTGCCGCGTGGACACCGGGGCGGGCGCCTGGGCCAGGTCGGGGCGCAAGGCGCCCTGCACGGTGGGGTCGCCCAGCACCTGGCGGACCACCTCGAGGTCGTCGCCCTCAGCGCCGGCCGGGGCCAGGGCGACGGCGGCGTGGGACTGGGAGCCCGGGACGAGCGACTCGACGTAGTGGCGCAGCTCGTTGGCGAGGCGGGTGAGCGAGGTGCCGGCGGCCGAGGCCGCGAGCTCGTCCATGCCCACGTAGATCACGAAGCCGCGGGCCTCGTTCTCCCGGGCCACCGCCTGGGGGCCGGGGACGCCGTTGGGCGCGAGCACGGGAGTCGGATCGGTCTGCGCGGGGAGCCGGCCCGGCGCGGGCGTCCCGGCGAGGCGGAGGTCGCCGCGGCCTGCCGCGCCCCGCACCCGGTGGCCCGGGGTCCGGCGCTGCGCGTTGCGCACCGAGACATGCACGTATCCGGCGGACTCACTCATGACCGTCACTCCTCAGTCGGTTCCCCGCCTGCTCGCGAGAACGCGGGCGGGATCGTCATATGACGACTATGTGACGTCGCCCGGCGATCTGGCAAGTAACACTGAGTGGATCGTCTCGCATATCGGACGCTCAGGATCCATTTGTGTCTAAGCTCACCATTCGTCGACCTGCATAACCCCGCCGCGTCATTTTTGACCGGACGCCGCCCCCATCGAGGGCCTCGCAGATGTATGCCGCATATTCTCCCAGCAGACTCCCAGTTGAGATCTCCCACACCGGATTGCCTCCGACGTCGCCCCCCGCCCGTCCATCTGGTGGACGACACATTCGACACGGTGGTCACCGAAAGCACGAGACCCCCGCCGGAGCGGGGGTCTCGGGGAGCGGGCTGCAGCGCCGGGGCCGGCGGTGCAGCCGGTTCACTCGGCCAGGCCGTAGAGGCGGTCTCCCGCGTCGCCGAGTCCCGGGACGATGTAGGAGCGCTCGTTGAGCCGCTCGTCGAGGGCCGCGAGGTAGAGGTCCACCTCCATGTCGCCCAGGGACTCCTCGAGGCGCGCGATGCCCTCCGGCGCCGCGAGCAGGCAGAGGCATGTCACCCGTGCCGCACCGCGCTCGTAGAGGAAGCGGATGGCCTCGACCAGGGTCCCGCCCGTGGCGAGCATCGGGTCCAGGAGGAAGACGTGGCGTCCGGTCAGGTCGGCGGGCAGGCGCTCGGCGTACGTGACGATGTCGAGGGTCTCCTCGTTGCGCGCCATGCCCAGGAAGCCGACCTCCGCGGAGGGCGCCATCTTGACCATGCCCTCGAGCATGCCGAGGCCCGCGCGCAGGATGGGCACCACGAGGGGACGCGGGCGGGCCAGGCGGGTGCCCGTCGTCGTGGTCACGGGCGTCTCGATCGTCACGGGCTCCACCGCGACGTCGCGCGTCGCCTCATAGCCCAGGAGCATCACCAGCTCCTCGGTGAGCTGGCGGAAGATCATCGAGGGGGTCTCCCGCTTCCGCAGGACGGTGAGCTTGTGGGCGACGAGGGGGTGGTCGACGACGTGAACGCGCATGCTCCCACGCTACCGTCCCCCGTACGCTGGAGCCGTGCCCTCCTCCGTGTCCTCCGCGTCTGCCCCCGCGCCCACCTCCGCGCAGGAGCACGCCTGGATGGGCCTGGCCCTCGGGGTCGCCCGCGCCGCCGGCGAGGCCGGAGACGTCCCGATCGGCGCGGTCCTCGTGGCCGGGGACGGGACCGTCCTCGCGGCGGAGGGCAACGAGCGCGAGCAGCACCACGACCCCACCGCCCACGCCGAGGTCCTGGCGCTGCGCCGCGCGGCCGAGGCCCTGGCGGCCTCGGGCAGCGGCGACGGATGGCGCCTCACCGACTCCACCCTCGTGGTCACCCTCGAGCCCTGCCCCATGTGCGCGGGGGCCTTGCTGCTCGCCCGCGTCCCGCGCGTTGTGTTCGGGGCGTGGGATCCCAAGGCGGGCGCGTGCGGCTCCGTGCTGGACGTGGTGCGGGACCCGCGCTTCAACCACACGGTGCAGGTGCGCGGCGGCGTCCGCGCCGCGGAGTCCGCCGCCCTGCTGCGCGGATTCTTCGCCGCGCACCGGGAATGAGCCGACGGCCGGGCACGGCCGGCTCCGGGGCCGACGACGACGACGGCCCGCGGCCGGTTTGGGCGCGTCGTGGCCGCTCGGGTAGAGTGTCCCAGTCTGGTGACGTGTCCGAGCGGCCGAAGGTGCAGCACTCGAAATGCTGTGTACGGTAACCCCGTACCGTGGGTTCAAATCCCACCGTCACCGCCAGATGTGAAGGCCCCGAGTCCCGCGTGATCCTGCGCTGACCGGGGCCTTCGTCATGCACCCACATCGGGCGCACAGCCTGTTCACGGGCCGTTCCCCGCCCTCCACTAGAGTGCGCGGCGTCACCACCGCTCCCTCACCGCCCTGGAGGCCCCCCTTGTCCCCCACCACCGATCCCGCCGCAGGCCCCACCCCGCCGGCGAACGCCTCATCCCTGGCCCGCCGTGCCCCTCACCTGCGCTTCCCGTGGGCGCCGCTCGCAGCGGTCGCCTCCGCCCTCGTGTCCCTGCTCACCCTCTTCCTGCCGGCCGCGAGCGTGAGCCTCTTCGGCGGCCGGATCAGCCAGAGCTTCCTGGAGGCGAGCGCGGACGAGGCCGGGATCATCCTGGCCCTGCTGCTGCTCACCATCGCCCTGTGCGTGGCGGCCTTCCTGGTCTCAGCGGCGTGGGCGCGCATCGCCGCCGGCGTCCTGGCTGTCCTCACCGGCCTGTTCCTGATGGTGGACGGCTTCGCGAACATCGGGAGGGTGGCCGGCCACGGCGCCAGCCCCGGCATCGGCCTGGTGCTCATGGGCCTGGCCGGCCTCGCGCTCGCGGCCGCCGGCGTCCTGATGTTCCTGGCCCGCAGGGGCGGCACACCCGGCGAGCGGGCGAAGGTCACGCAGCGCGTCGACTGACGTCACCGGGTCGTACGACCGGGGTCGGGTGCCTGGCGCGTCCGGGCCCGGTGCCATCATGGACCCCATGTCAGTGAAGGTGCTCGCCGTCGGCAAGAAGCATGAAGCGTGGGTCTCGGACGGGATCGCACGCTACGAGCGGCGCCTCAAGAGGCCCTACGATCTCACGTGGCAGCTCCTCCCCCACTCCGCGCGGCAGGAGGACGCGGCCCGGACCGAGGAGTCGGACCGCATCCTGGCCAAGGTCGGCGGGGACGAGCACATGATCCTCCTGGACGAGCGCGGCAATGGCTTCGACTCCCCCGGCCTGGCCCGGCACCTGCAGGCGCAGTTCGACGTCGGCGCACCCGTCACGCTCGTGATCGGCGGCGCGTACGGGGTGGACCAGCGCGTCCACGCGCGGTCCGACCGCGTGTGGTCCCTCTCCGGCCTCGTCTTCCCGCACCAGCTTGTGCGCCTCATCCTGGCAGAGCAGGTCTACCGCGCGCAGGAGATCTCCGCCGGCCGGCCGTACCACCACGCATGAGCGGCGCCGAGGGGGCCGGGGCGCCCGCCCCGAGCGCCGCCGCCGTCCTCTCCCGCTTCAGCGAGCCCACCCGCGCGTGGTTCACGGGTGCCTTCGAGGGGCCGACGCCGGCGCAGGTGGGCGCGTGGGACGCGATCTCCTCGGGCCGCCACGCCCTCGTGATCGCCCCGACGGGCTCCGGCAAGACCCTCTCCTCCTTCCTCTGGGCGCTGGACTCGTTCGTGCGCGAGCCCGCGGACCCGGAGGTCTCCGCCACCCGCGTCCTCTACATCTCCCCGCTCAAGGCGCTCGGCGTGGACGTGGAGCGCAACCTGCGTGCCCCGCTGATCGGCATCACGCAGACCGCACGCACCCTCGGCCGGGCAGTGCCGCAGGTGCGCGTGGGCGTGCGGTCCGGGGACACCCCCGCGGCAGAGCGGCGCCGTCTGCTGCAGGACCCGCCGGACATCCTCATCACCACGCCCGAGTCCCTCTTCCTGATGCTCACCTCGAAGGGCCGCTCGGCCCTGGCCGGCGTGCGCACCGTGATCGTGGACGAGGTGCACGCCGTCGCCGGCACGAAGCGCGGCGCCCACCTGGCCGTGTCCCTCGAGCGCCTCGACGCGCTGCTCGAGAGGCCCGTGCAGCGCATCGGCCTCTCCGCCACGGTGGAGCCGGCCTCCGAGGTCGCCCGCTTCCTCGGCGGCGTGCAGCCGGTCACCATCGTGCGGCCCGCCTCGGCCAAGCAGTGGGACCTCACGGTGAGCGTCCCCATCCCGGACATGACCGACCTCTCCGCCCCCTCGGGTGCCCAGGACACGGGTCCGGGATCCTCTCCGGCGGGCGCCCCGGGCGGGGCCGACGGGGGCGCGGCCATGGGCGGCTCCATCTGGCCGCACGTGGAGGAGCGGATCGTGGACCTGGTGTCCGAGCGCCGCTCCACCCTGGTGTTCGCCAACTCCCGCCGCCTCGCCGAACGTCTCACGGGTCGCCTCAACGAGATCTGGGAGGCCCGCCAGGAGGCGGCCGCCGCCGCGGACCTGCCCGACGCCGTCCCGGGCTTCCGCGAGCCGGCCCAGGCGGGCGACGTCGTCGCCGGATGGCTGGCGCAGCGGGACGCGGCCCCCGCGACGCCGCGCACCCCGGTCCACGGACCCGCCCAGGTGGCCGGGCAGACCGGCACCGGCTCGGGGACGGTCTCCGACTTCGCCCGCGCCCACCACGGCTCCGTCTCCAAGGAGCAGCGCGCCATCGTGGAGGAGGCGCTGAAGACCGGGCAGATCCGCTGCGTCGTGGCCACGAGCTCGCTCGAGCTCGGCATCGACATGGGCGCGGTGGACCAGGTGATCCAGGTGGAGTCGCCGCCGTCGGTGGCCTCGGGCCTGCAGCGCGTGGGCCGCGCGGGCCACCAGGTGGGAGAGGTCTCCCGCGGCGTGTTCTTCCCCAAGCACCGCGGGGACCTCGTCGACACCGCCGTGGTCGCCGAACGCATGGTGGCCGGGTGCATCGAGTCCCTGCGCGTCCCCGCCAACCCGCTGGACATCCTGGCCCAGCAGACGGTGGCCGCCGTCGCGATCGAGGACGTGGAGGCCGAGGCCTGGTTCGACCTCGTGCGCCGCTCCGCCCCGTTCTCGGCTCTGCCGCACTCGGCCTACGAGTCTGTGCTGGACCTGCTCGCCGGCCGCTACCCCTCGGACGAGTTCGCCGAGCTGCGCCCGCGCATCCTGTGGGACCGCGAGGAGGGCACGCTCTCCGGCCGCCCCGGCGCCCAGCGCCTCGCCGTCACCTCGGGCGGCACCATCCCGGACCGCGGCCTGTTCGGCGTCTTCCTGGCCACGGACTCCTCCGGCGCGGGCGGCGGCCCGGACGGCGCGGCCGCCGACGGGGACACCGGCGAGTCCGCGGCGAAGTCCTCGGCCGGCTCCGCGCGCTCGGGCGGGCGCCGCGTCGGCGAGCTGGACGAGGAGATGGTCTACGAGTCCCGCGTGGGCGACGTGATCCTGCTCGGCGCCACGTCCTGGCGGATCGTGGACATCACCGCCGACCGCGTGCTGGTGCTCCCCGCCTACGGCCAGCCGGGCAAGCTCCCGTTCTGGCGCGGCGACGCCGCCGGACGCCCCGCCGAGCTCGGCGACGCCGTCGGGCGCTTCCGCCGCGAGGTGGACGCGGACCCGGAGTCCGCGCCCGCCCGCCTCGAGGCCGCGGGCCTGGACCCGTGGGCGCGGGACAACCTGGTGGCCTACCTCAAGGCGCAGCGTGAGGCCACGGGCACCCTGCCCACGGAGAAGACCCTCGTGGTGGAGCGGTTCACGGACGAGCTCGGCGACTGGCGCGTGGTGCTCCACTCCCCCTTCGGCATGGCCGTCCACGCGCCCTGGGCGCTCGCGGTGGGCGCCCGGCTGGCCCAGCGCTACGGCCTCGAGACCGGCTCCGGCGCCGCGATGGCCGCCGATGACGGCATCGTCCTGCGCATCCCCCTCATGGACACGGAGCCGCCGGGCGCAGAGCTCTTCGAGTTCACGGCGGAGGAGCTCGACGAGATCGTCACGGCGGAGGTCGGCGGATCCGCGCTGTTCGCCGCCCGCTTCCGCGAGAACGCCGCCCGCGCCCTGCTGCTCCCCCGCCGCAACCCCGGCCGGCGCTCGCCCCTGTGGCAGCAGCGCCAGCGCGCCGCCCAGCTGCTGGACGTGGCCCGCAAGTTCCCGCAGTTCCCGGTGATCCTGGAGACCGTCCGCGAGGTGCTCCAGGACGTCTACGACCTCCCGGCCCTCAAGGACGTCGCCGCCCGCCTCGCGTCGCGTGCGGTCCGCATGGTCGAGGTCACGACGACGGCGCCCTCGCCCTTCGCGCAGTCCATCCTCTTCGGGTACGTCGCCCAGTTCATCTACGAGGGCGACTCCCCCCTGGCCGAGCGCCGCGCGGCGGCCCTGTCCCTCGATCCGGCGCTGCTGTCCGAGCTGCTCGGCACGGAGGAGCTGCGGGAGCTCCTGGACGCGGACGTCATCGCCGGCGTCGAGGCGGAGCTGCAGCGGCTCGCCCCGGACCGGCGCGTGCGCGGGGCCGAAGGCCTCGCTGACCTGCTGCGGCTCGTGGGCCCGCTCACCGTGGTGGAGGCGGCGCGGCGGACACAGCCGGAGGTCGAGGCAGGGGCGGCGGACCCTGAGCCGGCCGCCGGTGAGACACCCGCGTCTGAGCCGGACCCCGCCGCGCACGAGGCCGCCGTCGCCGGGATGCTGGACGAGCTCGTCCGCGCCAACCGGGCGTTCCGCCTGCGCCGCGAAGGCGGGGAGGTCTACGCGGCGGTCGAGGACGCGGCCCGCCTGCGCGACGCCCTCGGCGTGCCGATCCCCATGGGCGTGCCGGTCACGTTCCTCGAGCCGGTCGAGGATCCCCTCGGCGACCTCGTGGGCCGCTACGCCCGCACCCACGGGCCCTTCACGGCCGCCGAGGCGGGCGCGGCGCTCGGACTGGGCGGCGCCGTCGTGCTGGGGGTGCTGCAGCGCCTGGCCTCCGAGCGCCGGGTCAGCACCGGCGCGTTCCGCCCGGACGGCGCGCCCGGCGCGACGGGCCTGGACGCCGAGTGGTGCGAGTCCGAGGTGCTGCGCCGCATCCGCCGCCGCTCCCTCGCCGCCCTGCGCGCCGAGGTGGAGCCGGTGGAGCAGGCCGCCTACGGCCGGTTCCTCGCCGACTGGCAGCACCTGCGCCCCCGCCCCGGGCGCCCGTCCCCGGCGTCGCTCGAGGGCGTGGACGGCGTGGCCGTCGCCCTGGACCAGCTGGCCGGCATGCCCCTGCCCGCGAGCGCGTGGGAGTCCCTCGTGCTGCCGGCGCGCGTGCGGGACTACGCGCCCACGATGCTCGACGAGCTGCTCTCCACGGGCGAGTACGTGTGGTCCGGGACCGCGGAGGCCGCCGGCAACGACGGCTGGGTGGCGATCCACCCTGCCGACGCCGTCGACCTCACGCTCCGCCTTCCCGAGGCCCAGCAGGGGCCCGCCCCCGCGGACGCGGAGCTGCGCGAGCGGATCCTCGCGGTGCTCGGCGCGGGCGGCGCGTGGTTCTTCCCGCAGCTCGTGGAGCGGGTGCTGGCCCTCGGGGCCCAGCAGGGCGCCGACCCGGTGCGCGGCCCCGCGGTCCTCGAGGCGCTGTGGGGGCTCGTGTGGGCCGGGCGCGTCGGCAACGACACCTTCGCGCCCGTGCGCGGACTGCTCTCGCTCGGCAAGACCGCGCACCGCACGGGGAGGCAGTCCCCGCGGGCGCGGACCGCTCGCACGGGCGGTGCGGGCCGCGGGCTGGGCAGTCGGCTGGCGGGGGTGCGCGGGCGCGGCCGGTACGCGGGCCTCGCAGCCGGCGACGGCGCGGCGGGGTCGGCGAGCGCGGGCATCGCCCCCGGCGTGGGCGGGCTCTCCGCCGCGGAGCAGGCGCGCGCGGCGGGGCGCTGGGCCCTGCTGCCCGCCGCGGAGCAGGATCCCACCGTGCGCGCCCACGCCACCGCCGAGCTGCTGCTGGACCGCTACGGCGTGATCACGCGCGGCTCCGTGGTGGCCGAGGAGGTGCCCGGCGGCTTCGCGGGGCAGTACCAGCTGCTCACCCGCATGGAGGACGCCGGCCAGGTGCGCCGCGGCCACTTCGTGGAGGGCCTCGGCGGCGCCCAGTTCTCCACGGGCGCCGTGGTGGACCGGCTGCGCGGCTTCCAGCGCGCGCAGGAGGAGGGCGGGGACGACGACGGCGCGGACGGTCCCGGCGCGATCGGCGGTCCGCCCTCTGGCTGGGTCAGCCCTCTCGGGCCGCCCCCCGGCCGCCCGGCCGTCAACCCCCATGCCCGGCCGGAGGAGCCGGACCCGCCGGCACTCGCGCTCGCCGCCACGGACCCCGCCAACCCCTACGGCGCGGCCCTCGACTGGCCCTCGGTGCCGCCGGGCCCGGGCGGTGTGGTCCCCACGGGGCACCGGCCGGGCCGGAAGGCGGGCGCCGTCGTCGTGCTGATCCGCGGCCGGCTGGTGCTGTACATGGAGCGCGGCGGCAAGACCCTGCTGTGCTTCACGGAGCACGCGGCGGAGCTGCGGGCCGCCGCAGCGGCGCTCGTGTGGGCGCTGCGCACCGGGAAGACCGAGCGCCTGAGCCTCGAGAAGGTCAACGGGGCTCCCGTTCTCGGCACCCCGCTGGCCGGCGCGATGCTCGACGCGGGGTTCTACTCGTCCCCGTCTGGGATCCGGTACCGCAGCTGAGGCAGGCCGTCGTGGGGAGGCCCCACCGCAGCCGCGGCGCGTCATCATGGCGTCACGCGGGAGGCGTGGCGGCTCGGGCGGCGGGCGCACGACAGCACCGGGCGGCGCCGGGTAGGTTCGCGCCCATGAGCGAGAACCCGAGCACCGCCGAGGACACCCTGACGCACGACCCCGCGAGCGGACTGGCCGGCACGGATCCCGTGGCCCCGTCCGAGCCGGACGGCCCGTTCGGCGCCGACCCCGAGGCCGAGCTCCTCGGCGAGTCCATGCCGCACCCCTCCGAGCCCTCCGTGACGCCGTTCCTCATGTTCGAGGGCGACGCCGGCGCCGCCATGGACGCCTACCTCACCGCGTTCGTGGAGCACCTGCCGGTCACCGAGGTCCGCCGCGACCTGTTCGACGACTCGACGCCCCGCGGCGCCGAGTGGGCGGGCAAGGTCTCGCACGGCGAGCTCGAGATCGCGGGCCAGCGGCTGCGCTTCTTCGACTCGTTCACCCCGCACGGCTTCTCCTTCACCCCCTCGATCAGCCTCTTCGTGGAGCTGCCGGACCCCACGGCGGTGGACGCGATCCACGACGCCCTCGTCTCCGGCGGCGGCGCCGACCTCATGCCCCCGGACGACTACGGCTTCTCCCGCCGCTTCGCGTGGGTGGCCGACCGCTTCGGCGTGACGTGGCAGCTCAACGCGGTGTGAGCGCCGCCGTCGTGGCGGTGGCCTGACATGCCCGAGGGCGACTCCCTCGTCCGCGCCGCGCACCGCCTGCGCCCCCTGCTCGCGGGACGGGTGCTGCGGCATGCTGACCTGCGCGTGCCCCGGCACGCCACCGCGCGCCTCGAGGGATGGACGGTGGCCGAGGTGCGGCCGCTGGCCAAGTACCTGTTGATGCGGCTCACACCACCCGCCGAGGACGACGGCGCCGCGCCCCTCACGCTGATCTCCCACCTGAAGATGGAGGGGCGCTGGCTCGACTCCGGCCTCGACGCGCCCTGGGGCGCGCCCGCGTGGCAGGTGCGGTGCGTGCTGGAGACGGACGAGGACCGCGTGATCGGCGCGCAGCTGGGCCTGCTCGAGCTCGTCCGCACGGATCGCGAGCACACGGTGGTGGGCCACCTGGGCCCCGACCTGCTCGACCCCGGGTGGGCCGACCCCGCCACCGCCGCGGCACTGCTCGCCGAGGGCGTGCGCCGCCTGACCGAGCGGCCCGGGCGTCCCGTGGGGCGGGCCCTGCTGGACCAGCGCCTCGTCTCCGGGATCGGCAACATCTACCGCTGCGAGACGCTGCTGCTCGCCGGGATCGACCCCCACCGCCCGATCGGCGAGGTCGACGACGTCCCGGGACTCGTCCTGCTGGCCCGGGACCTGCTGCGCGCCAACGTCCCGCCGGCGTCGCCGGTGATCGGTTCACAGCGGGCCACGACGCATGTCCGCCGCAACGAGTCCCGGCCGTTCGCGATCGAGGTCCTCGACGGACCGCCTCGCGGCCGGCAGCCGAGCTACTGGGTCTATGGCCACGATCGCTTCCCGTGCCTGCGCTGCGGCGGGCGCGTGCGCAAGGAGGACTACGGTTCCCCCGAGGACGCCGAGCGGCAGCTGTGGTGGTGCCCGAACTGCCAGTGGTGACTACGGTGGTCCCATGGCCGACCCGTTCCCGAAGGACCCCGAGGGCGCCACGGTCGCGCTCGTGCTCGCCGGCGGCACCGGCGGCCGCCTCATGCCGCTCACCGCGGCCCGCGCCAAGCCGATGGTCCCGCTCGCGGGCCAGTACCGGCTGATCGACGTCGCGCTGTCCAACCTCGCGCACTCGGGGCTGCAGGACGTGTGGATCGTGGAGCAGTACCGCCCGTTCACGCTGAACCAGCACCTGGCCGGCGGCCGCCCCTGGGACCTCGACGGCACGCGCCACGGCCTGCGGATCCTGCCTCCCGCGCAGGGCCGCGCCGAAGAGGGCTTCTCCCGCGGCAACGGCCACGCGATCGCCCAGCAGGTGCCCGTCCTGGAGCAGTTCGGCGCGAGCACCGTCGTCGTGATGTCCGCGGACCACCTCTACCAGCTGGACCTGCGCCCCGTGCTGGCCGAGCACGCGGCCTCGGGCGCGGAGCTCACCGTCGTGACCACACGGACGGACGAGGACCCCTCCCGCTTCGGCGTGGTCCAGGCCGACGACGACGGCGCCGTCACCGCCTACGACTACAAGCCCGAGGACCCCGAGGGCTCGCTCGTGGCCACGGAGGTGTTCGTGTTCGACGTCGCGGCGCTCTCCGAGGTGGTGGGCGAGCTCCTGGCCGCCGAGGACGAGGCCGGCACCAAGGAGGACGGCGAGACCGACGAGGACGGCGATCCGGTCGGCGGCTCGCTCGGCGACTACGGGGAGAGCATCATCCCCGCGTTCGTGGACCGCGGGCGGGTCCGCGAGCACCGCCTCGAGGGCTACTGGCGGGACATCGGCACGCTCGACGCGTTCTTCCGGGCCCACCGCGAGATCCTCGACGGCACCGGGCTGGACCTCACTGCCGAGGGCTGGCCGCTGCTCACCAACGCGCGCCAGTCGCCCCCGGCGTGGGTGGCCTCCGACGCGCGGGTCACCGGCTCGCTGCTCGGCCCGGGCTGCCGCATCGCGGGCGAGGTCGTGGACTCCGTGGTCGGCCCGGGCGTGGTGGTCGAGGCCGGCGCCACGGTGCGCAGATCCCTCCTCCTCGGCGACGCCACGGTCCCCTCCGGCGCGGTGCTGGACACGGTCATCGTCGACGTCGGCGGGCACGTCCCGGCGCGCGAGGTGCTCGGAAAGGCTGAGCCGGCCGACGAGGTCGTGGTGCTGGGCCCGCGCGACCGCTCCCCCGAGAGCGGCGACGAGACCACCGGCACCGGCTCCCCCGTGAAGGGCTGACTGCGCGGGCCCGTCCACCCGGCCTGGAATGATGGGGCCGTGGCCGTGACCTCCCCCCTCCCCCTGCGCGACGGCGTCAACGCGACCCGACTGCGCCTGCCCTCCTCCGGGCCCTGGGCGAGCGTGCAGGAGTACGTGCTGGACCGCTTCGGCCACGTGGACCCGGACGGCATCCGGCGGCGCTTCGCGGAGGGCGAGGTCGTGGCCGTGGACGGCGCGCCCATCCCCGCGGACACCCCGCTCGGCGCGCACGAGGACCTCTGGTACTACCGCGATCTGCCGGACGAGCAGCCCCTGCCGGTCGCCCACGAGATCCTCCACGCGGACGAGCACCTCGTGGTGATCCACAAGCCCCACTTCCTGCCCACCACGCCGGGCGGGCGCTTCATCCAGGAGACCGCGCTGGTCCGCCTGCGCAACGAGCTCGACCTCGACGACCTCGTGCCCCTGCACCGCCTCGACCGGGCGACGGCCGGCGTCGTCATGTTCTCCGCCAACCCCGCCACGCGCGGCGCCTACCACCTGCTCTTCGAGCGGCGCGCGGTGGCCAAGCGGTACGAGGCGGTCGCCGTGCTCCCGGAGTCGCCCGCGGACCCCGACGACGACGCGGCCCGCCCCGACGACGACCCCCGCCTCACGCGGTTCCCCTTGACCATCCGCAGCCGCATCCGCAAGGACAGGGGGGTCCTGCGGTCGGTGGTCGAGGAGATCCCGGCGGCGGCCTCGGGCCGGGCCGCCGGGGCGCCGGTGCGCACGAAGAAGTCGAACGCGGCCCACGCCGGGGCCAACGCGGAGACGCGCGTGGAGGTGCTGGGCGTCGGACGCTCGGCGGGCATGCTCGCGGGGCGGCGTGTGGTGCACCTCGGGCTCACCCCGCGCACGGGGCGGACGCACCAGCTGCGGATCCACCTCGCGTCGCTGGGCCTGGGCATCGCCTTCGACCCGTTCTACCCCGAGCTGCTGGACGCCGCGCCGGACGACCTCGCCCGCCCGCTCCAGCTGCTCTCTCGGTCCCTGAGCTTCACCGACCCGGTCACGGGCGTGCCGCGCACCTTCGCCTCCCCGGCACAGCTCCAGGAGCGTCCGCGATGACGGCCATGACCGCCCTGGCGGCGGCCTCCACGGAGACCGGACCCGCGGACCTCCTGGACCGCCTCGGCGCGTGGTTCCACCCGCTCACGGCGCTGCTCGTGGCCCTCGACGCGCCCGTCCCGCCGGTGCCGTCGGAGATCCTGGTGATCGGCTCGGGCTCGCTCGCGCTGGCGGGCCGGGTCAGCCTGTGGGCGTCCGTCCTCGCCGCGTGGCTCGGCTGCTGGGCGGGCGACATCGGCCTGTACGCGCTCTTCCGGCACGGGCTGGCCCGGCGCCTCGACCGCTGGGCGTGGGGCCGCTGGGTGCACCGCGGGATCCGCTCCCTGCTGGTCAAGGCCGGGCCGGCCACGGGCCTCGCGGGGCTGTTCGTGCTGCGGTTCGTCTCCGGCGGGCGCACCGCCTCCATGGCCGCGGCGGGGATCGCGGGCATCCGGTGGCCCGTGTTCCTGTGGCTCTCCGGCCTCGGCTCGCTGACCTGGAGCGTCTACATGGTGGGGCTCGGGTGGGTGTCCGGTCAGACCACCGGGCTCCCCTGGTGGGCGTCGGCACTGGTGGGGGTGGCGTTGGGTACCCTTGCAGGGATGATCATCGCGGGGATCGTGGCATGGCGCCGACGATCCGGGAAGGGGGCAGCATGACCGGCGCGTCTCCCGAGCCCGCGGAGTCCTCCGAGAGCCCTCGCTCGCGCCCGCGGCACGCGCTCGCCGCCCCCGGGGAGATCTCCCGCCGGCAGATCAAGCGCCACGCGCGTGCCCTGCGCGGCACGCCGACGCGCCCGGAGACGCCCGCCCAGCGCACCACTCGTGAAGGCCGCCGCGCGGACGTCAACGCCGCCATGGACAGCCTGCGCGCGGAGGGCTCGCCGGCGGGCCAGCGCTCCCACGGAGACCTGCGCGCCATCCTCGACCGGATCGGCGGCCAGGACCTCGCCCGCTTCACCACGCCCCTCGTGGGGACCCTCGGCCACCGCCCGGTGGAGCCCGAGGCGGCCCCGACGGTCGACCCCGGGCGCGCGGCCGAGGCCCTGGCGCTGGAGAAGGCCGAGGAGCAGGAGCGCCGTCGCCGCGCCGCCGAGCTCGCCCGCCGCCGCAAGGGGGAGCAGCGGGCCCGCCGGCAGCGGGAGGCCGAGCGCCAGCGCCGCGCGAGCGCCGAGCAGAAGGCCCGCCAGGCCGAGGAGGCCGCCCGCCACCGCCAGGAGCGGGAGGAGAGGCGCCGCCGCGAGGCGGAGGTGGCCGCCGAGCGCGCCCGCGTCCAGGCCGAGCGTCGCGCCCGGGAGGAGGCGGAGGCCGCCGAGCGTGAGCGCCGGCGCGCCGAGGCCGAGCACGCCCGGCTCCTGGCGGAGGAGGAGCGCCGGCGCCACGCGGCACGCGTGGAGGCCGAACGCCTGCGCCGCGAGGCCGAGGAGCGCGAGCGCGCCCGCCAGGAGGCCGCGGCCGCCGAGGAGGCCGAGCGCCGCCGCCGCCGCACGGAGGAGGAGCGTCTGCGCCGGGAGGCGGAGGAGGCGCGCCGGCGCTGGATCGAGCGCGCGCGCCGCTACGCCGGGCACTCCGCGGACCGCGCCCTGAGCCAGGCTCGCCTGCTCGCCGACCGCGAGCGCCACCTGGGCGACCAGCAGGCCCTCGAGGAGGCGAGCCGGCTGCGCGCCCACCAGGACCGGGAGTCGCAGGCCCTCTACCGGGCGGCGCGCGAGCTCGAGGGCCCGGAGATCATCCCCGTGGCGTCCCAGCGGCCCTTCCTCGCCCACCCGGACGAGGACGTGACGGACGAGGAGCTGTTCGCCCGCGCCCGCGTCGCGCTGCCCGAGTGGCGCCGCCGGGACCGCCTGAGCACGAAGGCCGAGGCCATCCGCTCGGCGGCCGCTCCTGCGCCGGCACCCGACGGCCCCACGACCGCGGCGATCCCCCTGATCCCGTCCTACACTGCGCCCCTGGGTGCGCCCGAGCCGCGCCGCGCGGCGACGGCCAAGGACCGCCGGCGGCAGGCCGGCCTGACGCTCGCGTGGCTGGTGTTCGTGCTCGCCGGCGCGTGGGGCCTGGGCCTGTTCGGCCGCCTCCCCGGGCTGGACGCCCTGGACTTCGGCTCCTACCGCGCCGCACACGACGGCCGCTACGGCTTCACCACCACCGTCTTCTCCCTGTATCCGCTGCACCCGCTCGTGTGGCCGGGGCTGTGGGCGGCGGTGGGCGTGCACGTGCTCCACCAGTGGGCCCCCGGGCAGGCGGCCTCCTCACGGCAGCGGGAGGTCGGCTGGCCCCTGGCCGGCGCGCTCCTGGCCGTCAGCACGTGGTTCCCGCTCGCCGTGCTCGTCCCGTGGGGGCTCGAGGTGCTGGTGTGGCTGGTGGCCCTGGCGCTGATGGTGCGCGTGATCCGGCGTCTCACGGACCGGCCCGCGCGCACGGGCGCGGAGCGGGTGGTCACCGACGGCGCCGCCGGTCTGCTCGCCGGTGTCCTGCTGGCCGGCCTGCCCACCACGCTGGGCTCGGCGCTGAACGCGTGGGGCGTGGCCCTGCCGTGGTTCCCCACTGAGCTCTTCGCCACCCTCCTGCTGCTGGCCGTGCTGGTCCTCGGCCTGCACCTGGCGCTGACGGATCGCGGCCGCATGGGGGTCGCGCTGGGCATGGGCTGGACCCTGCTGAACCTCGGCCTCCCGCGCCTGCTGCCGCCCCCGCTCGGTGCCGAGCAGAGCGCCTGGGTCGGCCTCACCGCGGTGTTCGGGGCCCTCGCCCTCGTGCTCGCCGTCGCCGTGCGCCGCTCGTGGGTGCGCCAGGTGGAGCGGGACGCGGGCCTCACCCCCTGAGCCCCGACCGGCGTCGCGCGGCCGGTCGACGGCGCAGCGCGGTGTCCCCCGTGTGCTCAGGGCGCGTCACCCTCACGGCGCGGCGTGCACCGGGACCCAGCGGCCGCCGTCGCGCCGCAGGACGTCCAGGCGCCCCGTGACGGCGACGCCGGACACCGCCTCCGCCATCCGCGCGCCGACGCCCGCGGCCTCGGCGTCCTCCCCCGCGCGGTGCGAGGCGGGGACGGTGAAGCGCAGCACGATGCGCGGCACCCGGGAGACGACCTCGACGTCCTTCGCGGCGAGCACGTGCGTGGCCTGCACGGCGGCCTCGGCGAGGTCCATGACCTCCTCGGGGCGATGGCCGGGGCGGAGGTCGCCGATCTGCAGACGGGCGCGGTAGGAGGGCATGCCGCCAGGGTAGCGAGGCGGCGCCGCACGGCCTCCGGGGTCCGGGGGCCCTCGTAAGGTGGGGCCATGACCGACGCGACCTCTCCCGCCCTGCCCGCGATCCTCGAGCCGCTGACGATCAACGGCGTCGAGGTGCGCAACCGCCTGATCCTGCCGCCCATGTGCATGTACGCGTGCGAGGCCCGCGACGGCGTCCCCCACGGCTGGCACTTCCAGCACCTGGGGGCACGGGCTGCGGGCGGCTTCGGGATCGTGGTGGCGGAGGCGACGGCGGTGACGCCCGAGGGGCGCATCTCCGCGTGGGACACCGGCCTGTGGAACGACGAGCAGCGGGACGCGTGGGCGCCGATCGCCGCGTACGTCGCCGCCGAGGGCGCGGTGCCCGCGGTCCAGCTGGGCCACGCCGGAGCGAAGGCCTCCACCGTGCCCATGCACCCGGGCGTGCCCGCGGGCGAGCCGATCCTGGAGGGCCCCGACGCGTGGGAGACCCTCTCCCCCTCTGGCGTGCCCGCCACCTCGATGCCGGCGAACGTGCGCGCCATGACCGAGCAGGACGTCGCGGGCACCGTGCGCGCCTTCGCGGACGCCGCCCGTCGCGCGGACGAGGCCGGGTTCGGCGCCGTGCAGCTGCACGCCGCCCACGGCTACCTCATCCACCAGTTCCTCTCCCCGCTGACCAACACCCGCACGGACGGGTACGGCGGAGACTTCGAGGGGCGCACGCGGTTCCTGCGCGAGATCGTGGCGGCCGTGCGCGAGGTGTGGCCCGCGGACAAGATCCTGGGCGTGCGGATCTCCGGCTCCGACTGGGTGGAGGAGGGCTGGGGCATCGAGGAGACGGTGCGCCTGGCCCGGATCCTCGAGGAGGAGGGCGTGCACTGGATGGACGTCTCCTCCGCGGGCCTGGGCGACCGGTACCACGGCCCCAAGGGCCCGGGCTACCAGGTGCCCCTGGCGCGGGCGGTGAAGGAGGGGACGCAGCGGATGGTGGTGTCCGCCGTCGGCTCCCTGACCACGCCGCAGGAGGTGGAGGAGGTGCTCGCCTCCGGCGCGGCGGACGCCGTGTGCGTGGGGCGGGCGGCCCTCGCGAACCCGAACTGGCCGGTCGAGGCGGCCCTCGAGCTGGGGGCGAGCGCGGAGCAGGCCCCCATGGCCCGGCAGTACTTCCGCGCGACGTGGGGCCCGGGTGCGCACTGAGCCGCGCCGTCGTCGCGCCCCTCGCCGAGGGCGGAACGCGCCGGCCCGACGTGCCCCGAGCCCGGAACTCCGGTAGAACAGAGCCATGAGCGTGCGCACCCCCGACCCGAATCCGGGATGGCTGTCCGAGGAGGACCTCTACGAGGCCCGCCGGCGGCTGCCCATGGTCTACGTGGAGGCGATCCCGGTGCGCCTCGACGCGCTCGGCTACGTCTCCGAGATCGGCCTGCTCTACGTGGCCGACGACGAGGGCCGCTTCCAGCGCACCATCGTCTCCGGCCGCGTGATGTACCGCGAGACGATCCGCGCCGCGCTCATGCGCCACCTCGAGAAGGACCTGGGCCCGCTCGTGTTCCCACAGCTGCCGCCGTCGATCGTGCCGTGCACCGTGGCCGAGTACTTCCCTGCGCCGTCCGAGACGGGGCTGACCGACGACCGGCAGCACGCCGTCTCGATGGTCTACGTGGTGCCGGTGACGGGCGAGTGCAGCCCGCGCCAGGACGCGCTGGAGCTGACGTGGCTCACGCCGGACGAGGCGCTGAGCGAGGACGTGCAGGCCGAGTTCATCGGCGGCCGCGGGAACCTGCTCCGCCAGGCGCTCGCCCACGTGGGCTGGGGGCGATGAGCGTGGCACCGGTCAGCGGCGGTTACCTCCGTCACCTCAAGGCCCAGGAGGTCCAGCCGGGCGACTCCTTCCTCACCCGCCGCGGCGAGCCCGCCCCGGCCGTGGCCTCCGTGCGGACGGTGCGGGACGACTTCGGCACGCCCGCACTCGTGATCGCCACCCTGGAGGGCGGCCGCGAGGTGAGGATCGCCCACGGCTCCGTGATCCGGGTGCGCACCGAGCGCCCCGAGGAGCGCAAGGCCGCGGCGGACACGGCCTTCTCCCCCGTGGACGCGGGCTCCCCCGAGTCCCGGATCGTGGCCGTCGGCCAGCGCCACCTGGACGACCCGGAGCTCGTGGCCACGGCCGCCCGCCTCTCCCACGGGCTGAACCTGCGCTCCGGATCCCAGCTCGAGGACCTCTTCGACATGGCCGCGCGCATGTACCTGCTGCACGAGGACGTGGAGGGCACGCTGGCCACGCTCGGCCTGCTGACGAACCTGCCGTGGGACGGGGCCGTGGGCCGCTGGAAGTCCATCCAGGCCGCCCTCGCCCTGGCCGCGCAGATCCTGCGGGAGGAGGACGAGCACATCACCGCCGCCAACCTCGGCAAGCGCCTCCTGGAGGCCGACGAGGTGCCCAGCGAGCCCGGCCGCGCCGCCCGCGTGCTCGAGGTGCGCCAGCGCCAGCTCAACGCCCCGCCGCTGTACGAGCGGGAGATCTCCAAGGCCCTGCAGGCCCGGGACGCCGCCGCCGAGTTCCAGTGGCGCAAGGCCCGGTTCGCCCAGCTGCTCTACCTGCGGGCGCGCGGCGGCTCCGAGACCCTCACGGACGCGGACCTGGACTCGCGGATCTCCCGGGAGCTCGGGACGCTCCGTGAGCTGGCCCGCACGGTGGAGTCCAAGGCGGCGGCGGGACGCTGAGCGGGGCGTGCCCGGCCACGGGACGCGGCCCGCGAGGCAGAGGGACACGCGCGGCGTCCCATGACGACGACCCGGCGCAGACCCGCCCGCGGCCGGTTAGTCTGCTCCGATGACCTCCACCCCGCAGCGCCCCTTCCTCCTGGTCCAGACGCGCCCCGAGGTGGACGCCGCGCTGGCCGAGGCCGAGGCCGTGCAGCGCCTCGGGGGCTTCGCGGACGGACAGCTGACCGCGATGCAGCTGGGCCGCGATCTCGGCGCCGCACCCGACGCCCGCCCCGACTGGGGTGACCTCCTGGCCCGGCACGCCGGCGTCATCCTGCCCGGCAGCCCCTACACCACCTCCGACCCCGAGGACACGAAGTCCGCGCTGCAGCGGCGGGTGGAGTCGGAGCTCGCCCGGATGCTCGAGGTGGTGCTCGCCGAGGACCGTCCGTTCTTGGGCTGCTGCTACGGCGTCGGCACGCTCGGGCGTCACGTGGGAGCGCTCGTGGACGGCACGTACGGCGAGTCCGCCGGGCCCGTCACGGTCACCCTCACGGACGAGGGCGCGGCAGACCCCCTCCTCGCGGGGATGCCGGCCGACTTCACCGCCTACGTGGGCCACAAGGAGGCCGTGACGCAGCTGCCGGAGGGCGCCGTCGTGCTGGCGTCCGGCGTCGCGTGCCCGGTGCAGATGTTCCGCCTCGGCGAGCACCAGTACGCCACGCAGTTCCACCCCGAGCTCGACCAGGCCGGGCTCCTGGAGCGCCTGCGGATCTACGCGCACCACGGGTACTTCGCCCCCGAGGAGGCCGATGCCACGTTCGCGCGCATCGCCGCGACGACCGCGCCCGAGCCGCCGCGGATCCTGGAGAACTTCCGGCGCGCCTACGAGGGCTGACGGGCCCGACGTCGGGACGGCCGGGTCACACCCAGCCGCGACGGGCGGCCTGCACCCCGAGCTGGAAGCGCCCCTCGGCGCCCATGCGCCGCGCGAGCTCAGAGACGCGCCGCTGCACGGTGCGGCGGGAGACCTCGAGCGATCGGGCCATGCCCTCGTCCGTCATCCCGGTGCTGAGCATCGCGAGCAGGCGGCGGTCGTGGGGGTCGAGCGCGCCGTGGTCCCCCGAGGAGACCGGGAGGGCCAGCTCCCACTGCTGCTCGAACAGGCGGACGAGGGCGTCCACGAGCAGGGCGCCGCGCACCACGAGACCCTCCCCGGAGCCGGGGCTGGGGCCGACGAGTCCCACGAGCGCGACGGCGTCGTCCGCGATCAGGAGCTTGAACGGCAGGTGCGGCATGACGCGCCCCGTCTCGCCCGGCGTGGACCCGATCAGCTCCCATCGCTCGGGTGGTTCGCCGCGGAGCGAGTCGCCCTCGTAGATCACGCGCCACTCCACGCCCCGCGCGGAGGAGCGGGACTGCGCGGACTCGGGCAGCGGGTCGGCGTGGAAGTAGGGCCCGCGGTCGAAGCCGCGCACGGTGTGCCGCGCCGTGCGCGCGATCCCGACGGCAGCCTCCACGATCTCCGCGGCCCCCACCACCACGTCCAGCGACTCGCGCCCCGCGCCGGCACGACGTCGGAACTCGGCGTGCAGGGACTCGGCCGCCTCGCGCAGGGCGTCGGCCCGGGCCTGCGCTCGGTTCGCCTCGGCCGTCAGCGGCCGGTGCGGCGACTGGACCGCAAGGGACCCGTCGTCGTGCCGCCGGACGATCCCGAGCGCCTCCAGGTGCGCGAGCGCGGCGGCGTCCACGTCATCGGCCCGGGTCTCGGGCCGCGCGAGGAGCGCGCGGAAGGCGGCGAGCTCCTCCGGGTCGAGGGCGGGGGGAGCGGCGTGGCGCAAGGGCGTCATGGCACGTTGACGCTACCTCACAGGGGTGCGTGATGCACCTCACGGTGGTGGGATGGCGGGAACGTCGCCCAGGCGCCGTCCCGTCACTCACGGAGGATCCTCATGACCCACTCGCCCACTCGTCGCCACCGCGCCCTCGGGGTGACCTCGGCCCTCGCCCTGGTCCTCTCCGGCGCCGCCACCGCCGGGGCCGCCCCCGAGCAGGGCTCGGCCGCCCCCGATCCCGCCGCGGTCACCGCCGTCACCGGGGCCGCGGCGGACACGTCCCGCACCGCGCCCGCCCCCGAGACCTTCGAGGACGGCGCCTACGTCGTCGTCCTGGCGGAGGCGCCCGTGGCCTCCTACGACGGCGGCACCGAGGGGTACGCCCCCACCCGCCCCGGCAAGGGCAAGGGCCGGGACAACGGCTTCAACCCCAAGAGCGCGAACGCCCGGGCCTACGCCAAGCACCTGACGAAGAAGCAGGACAAGGTCCTCGAGCGCACCGGCGCCGGCGCCCCGCACACCCGGTACACCACCGCCCTCAACGGATTCTCCGGCACGTTCACCGCGCAGGAGGCTGCGGCGCTCGCCGCCGACCCGGCCGTGCTCGCCGTCGTGCCGGACGAGATCCGCCAGATGGACACCGTCTCCTCCCCCGACTTCCTCGGCCTCACGGGCAAGAAGGGCGTGTGGGCGGGGCTCCTGGGCAACAAGGGCGATCAGGCGCAGGCCGGCCGCGGCGTTGTCGTCGGCGTGATCGACAGCGGCATCCGCCCGGAGGCCGCCTCCTTCCAGGACCGCGGCCACCCCGCCGCCCCCGCGGACTGGGCCGGCGGCTGCGAGACCGGTGACGCGGAGGCATTCCCCGCCGACTCGTGCAACGACAAGCTGATCGGCGCCAAGTACTTCGTGCAGGGCTTCGGCGCCGCCCGCCTGGCCGAGGTCGAGACGCTCTCCCCGCTGGACGCCGGCGGCCACGGCACCCACACCGCCTCCACGGCGGCCGGCAACAAGGACGTGACCGCCACGGTGGGCGGCCTCGAGCGCGGCACCGTCTCCGGCATGGCCCCGGGCGCCCACGTGGCCGCCTACAAGGCCTGCTGGGAGGGCGTCACCGGCGGCGGCTGCGCCACCTCGGACACCGTGGCCGCGATCGACGCGGCCGTGGCCGACGGCGTGGACGTCGTGAACTTCTCGATCTCCGGCACGAGCACCAACGTCGTGGACCCGGTGGAGGTGGCCTTCATGAACGCCGCCACCGCCGGCGTGTTCGTCGCGGCCTCGTCCGGCAACTCCGGCCCCACGGTCTCGACGACGGCGCACCCCTCGCCGTGGATCACCACCGTGGCGGCCTCGAGCCACGCGGTCTACGAGCACACGCTCGTGACCGGCGACGGCCAGCGCTTCATCGGCTCCTCCGTCACCGCCCCGCTGCCCGCCTCCACTGCCCTGGTCTACGCCGGCGACATCGCCGCCGCGGGCGCGGACCCCGCGAAGGCCGCCCTGTGCCTGCCGGGCACCCTCGACTCCGCGAAGGCGGCCGGGAAGATCGTGGTCTGCGACCGCGGCGAGAACGCCCGCGCCCAGAAGTCCACCGTGGTCAAGGACGCCGGCGGCGTCGGCATGGTGCTCGTGAACGTCACCGACGCCGGCCTCAACGCCGACCTGCACGCGATCCCCTCCGTGCACCTGGACCACACGGACCGCGATGCCCTGCTGGCCTACGTGCGGGCCGGGAACGCCACCGGCCAGATCCTGGCCACGAACGAGGGCACCACCACCCTGGTCCCCGAGGTCGCGGGCTTCTCCTCGCGCGGCCCGTCCCTGGCCGCCGAGTCGGACCTGCTGAAGCCGGACATCTCCGCCCCCGGCGTGGACGTGCTCGCCGCATACTCGCCGGAGGAGGCGGGCGAGGACTTCGCCTACGTCTCGGGCACCTCGATGTCCTCCCCGCACATCGCGGGCCTCGCCGCGCTCGTGAAGCAGGGACGCCCCGAGTTCAGCCCCATGGAGATCAAGTCCGCCATGATGACGACGGCGCGCGACCACGCGTCCGAGACGTCCCCGTTCGCGGGCGGCGCGGGCTTCGTGGACCCGACGACGATGATGGACCCGGGGCTCGTGTTCGACTCGGACCGAGAGGACTGGTTCGACTACCTCGCCGGCCAGGGCATCACGTTCGCGGCCACCGGCGAGCCGGTCTCCGAGAACCCGATCGACGCCTCGGACCTCAACGTCCCCTCGATCGCGATGGGCGAGCTCTACGGCTCGCAGACCGTGACCCGCACGCTCACCAACGTGGGTCGCTCCAACGGCGAGTGGACCGCGCACGTGGAGGGCCTCGAGGGCCTCGACGTCTCCGTCTCCCCACAGGTCATCAAGCCGCGCCGCGGGGCCGACGCGGACGTGGACATCTCCGTCACCGCCGCGGGCGCTCCCGCGGGCGAGTGGGCCACCGGCCACATCGTGTGGACCGGCCCGGCCGAGCAGCGGGTGCGGATCCCCGTGGTCGTGCGCCCCGGCGTCGCCGACGCCCCGGCCACCGTGACCGTGGAGCGGGACGCCGACTCGCTCGAGCTGCCGGTCCTCTCCGGCGTGGACGGGACCTTCACCACCCGCGTGAACGGGCTGACCCGCGGCGAGGAGCACACCGGCACCACGGTGCGCCGCCCGTTCTTCGACAAGGCCGACGCGGCCCTGACCGCTCACGACTTCGCGTACCCGCGCGGCTACCCCACCGTGCGGATCGAGGCCGAGACCACCGCGCCCGACGTGGACCTGGACGTCTACGTGACGAGCTCGTGGTCCGGCTACCCCGTGGCCCGCTCCACGACGCGCGGCACCGGCACGGAGGTCTACCAGGGCCGGATCTACAGCTCGGCCCCCGAGCACCAGGTCTACGTGGTCGCGAAGCCGGGCGCGGACGGCCTGCCCTCCGACGCGCCGATCGACTACACGCTGCGGGTGTTCTTCCCGCAGGAGGGCGGCGGCGACAACGGCGTGCTGACCTTCGACCCGGCCTCCGCCGCGGTGAAGCCCGGAGAGACGCACGTCTTCCACGGCACCCTGGAGACCGACGGGGTCAGCCCCTACATGGGCACCGTGGACATCCTGCACGACGGCAGGGTGGTGGACACCACCACCGTGCGCGTGCAGTGATGCGCGGATGAGGCGGGCCCGCCGGCGAGAGCCGAGCGGGACCCCCGGAGACGAGGCGGCCCCCTGACGGGGGCCGCCTCTTCCGTGCCGTCCCTTCCGTACCGTGGAGGCCATGACCGCGAACGACGTCCCCCCGTCCTCCCTGCCCTACGTCCCCGGCCCCGCCGTCCGCGCGGCGCTGACCCCCACGCAGGCCGTGAACGCCCTCGAGGCGGCGCTGCGCTCCGGCGTCGATCCGGAGCACGACGCCCCGCGCACCCGCCTGGACACCGCGCACGGCCAGCTGCTGCAGATGCCCTCGACGGCGGGCACGGACACCGGCACGAAGCTGCTGACCGTCTCCCCGGACAATCCCGCGCGGGACCGGCCGCTCATCCAGGGCGTCTACGTCCTCTTCGGCGGCGAGGAGCAGTCCCCGCGCGCGGTGATCGACGGGCCCGAGCTCACCAACCTGCGCACCGCGGCGGTCTCCGCGCTGGGTGTCCGGCTGATGGGGACGACGGCGCCACGTCACCTCGCAGTGTTCGGCACCGGGGTGCAGGCGTGGGAGCACGCCGTGGCGTTCGCGGACGTGTTCACGCTGGAGCGGATCACGGTGGCCGGGCGGAACCGTCTCAAGGCCGAGGCCATGGCCGCACGGATCGAACGGGAGCTGGGCGTCGACGCGGACACCGGCGGCGCGGAGGCCGCCGCCGAGGGCGACGCGGTGGTGTGCGCCACATCCGCGACCCAGCCCTTCTTCGACGGCGACCTCGTGCGGGACGACGCCGTCGTCGTCGCGATGGGCGCCCACACCCCGGACGCCCGAGAGCTGGACGACGTCCTCATGGGGCGCGGCTTCGTGGCCGTGGAGTCCCGGGACTCCGCCCTGCGGGAGGCCGGGGACGTGCTCCTGGCGATCGAGGCCGGCGCGCTCCGCGGGATCGGAGACGTGGCCACGCTCGCCGAGCTCGCGGCGGGGACGGCGCGTCGGCCGACGGGCAGGCCCGGCGTGTTCGTGACCACGGGCATGCCGTGGCAGGACCTCGCGGTGGCCGTCGCCGTGGCCGAGCGCGCGGGGGCCTGAGCAGCCGCCCGCGCCGCACGCCGCCACTACGCTGAGACGCATGTCCGTCACCCCCGCATCTGCCTCCCGAGGGCGCCGCGCGCCGTCGTCGCCCGCCGCCGCGAGCGCCCCCGCCCATCCCACGCACTTCGGGTTCGAGGTGACCTCGCGCCTGGAGTCCGGGGGCGTCGACGGCGCCCCGCTGGGCCGCACCGGCGTGATCAGCACCCCGCACGGGCAGATCCAGACCCCGGCGTTCATCCCGGTGGCCACGCAGGCCACGGTCAAGGCAGTGCTGCCGGAGTCCATGAAGGAGCTCGGCGCGCAGGCCCTGCTGGCCAATGCCTACCACCTGTACCTCCAGCCCGGTGACGACCTCCTCGACGAGGCCGGCGGGCTGGGCGCGTTCATGAACTGGCCCGGCCCCACGTTCACGGACTCCGGCGGCTTCCAGGTGATGAGCCTCGGCTCGGGGTTCAAGAAGGTCATCGACATGAAGGGCCCGGACGCCCCGGCCGGCCAGGGCGCGGACGACGCCGTCGCCCCCGGCAAGGAGCGCCTGGCCAACGTGGACGACGACGGCGTGTGGTTCACGTCCCACCTCACCGGCGACAAGCACCGGTTCACGCCCGAGGTGTCACTGCAGATCCAGCACAACCTCGGGGCGGACATCATGTTCGCCTTCGACGAGTTGACCACCCTGCACAACTCCCGCGGCTACCAGGAGGAGGCCCTCGAGCGGACCCGCCGGTGGGCCCAGCGCTGCCTTGACGAGCACGCCCGCCTCACCGGGGTCCGTGCCGACCGGCCGTACCAGGCGCTGTTCGGCGTGATCCAGGGCGCGCAATACGAGGACCTGCGCCGCAAGGCCTGCCGGGACCTCTCCACGATGCGCACGGAGTTCCCCGCGGCCGGGGAGCTGGACGCCGCGTCGAACGGCTTCGACGGCTACGGCGTGGGCGGGGCGCTCGAGAAGGAGAACCTCGGGACCATCGTCGGCTGGTGCGCGCAGGAGCTGCCCGAGGACAAGCCGCGACACCTGCTCGGGATCTCCGAGCCGGACGACCTCTTCACGGCCGTGGAGAACGGCGCGGACACGTTCGACTGCGTCTCCCCCACCCGCGTGGCCCGCACCGGCGCGTTCTACACGCGCGACGGCCGGTTCAACCTGCCGGGCGCGAAGTACAAGCGGGACTTCGGGCCGCTCGACGCCGAGTGCGACTGCTACGTGTGCGCGAACTACTCGCGGGCCTACATCCGCCACCTCATGAAGGCCAAGGAGATGGTGGCGCACACACTCGTCTCGATCCACAACGAGCGGTTCACGGTCTCCCTCGTGGACCGCATCCGCGCGGCCATGCAGGACGGGACGCTGCCCGATCTCAAGGCCGAGACCCTCGGCCGGTACTACGCCCCGAAGGGCTGACCGCGCTCAGACGAACGCGCCGATGCCCGTGATCTCGCGGCCGATGATCAGGCCCTGCACGGTCTCCGTGCCCTCGTAGGTGTGCATCGCCTCGATGTCCGCGAAGTGGCGGGCCACCTCGTGCTCGATGAGGATGCCGTTGCCGCCCAGCAGGTCACGGGCGTCAGCGGCGATGCGCCGGGCCGCCCGCGTGGCCGAGAACTTCGCCATGGACGCCATGGGCCCGGTGAGGCGGCCCTCGTCCTCGAGGCGCGCGGCGCGCAGCACGAGCAGCTGGCTCTGCGTGAGGTCGGAGAGCATGGCGGCCAGACGCGTCTGGATGGACTGGGACGCGGCCAGCGGACGGCCGAACTGCACGCGCTGCTGGGCATACTGCACGGCGGCCTCGTAGCAGCCCAGGGCGGCGCCCACGGCCAGCCAGGCCACGCCCACGCGGGTGGCGAAGAGCACGCGGGAGGTGTCCTTGAAGGAGCGGGCGTCCGGCAGGACGTCGGCGTCCGGGACGAACACGCCGTCGAGGGTGATGTGGGCCTGGTCGATGGCCCGCAGGGCGATCTTGCCCTTGATCACCTCGGCCGCGTAGCCCTCGGATTCCTGGCGGACGACGAAGCCGCGGACCTTCTCGTCGTCGCCGCCGCGGGCCCACACCACGGTGATGCCGCCGGCCGCGCCGTTGCCGATCCACTTCTTGTGGCCGTGGAGGCGCCAGCCGCCGTCCACGCGCTCCGCGCGGGTCTCGAGGGAGACGGCGTCGGAGCCGTGGGTGGGCTCGGTGAGCGCGAACGCACCCAGGAGCTCACCGCGGGCCATGGCCGGCAGGTGCTCGGACTTCTGCTCCTCGGACCCGCACAGCTCGATGGAGCGCATGGCCAGGCCGCCCTGCACCGCCACGATGGTCGCGATGGACCCGTCCAGACGGGACAGCTCCATGGCGGCGAGTCCGGCGGCCACGCGGGAGACCTCCGGCATGCCCTCCACCGTGACGCCGTCCCGCAGCAGGTCCGCCGCCCCGAGGCGGGCGACGAGCTCGGTCGGGTACTCGTGGCGGTCCCACGCCTCGCGGACCCGAGGCAGCACGTCCGGCTCCAGCGCGAACGCGCGGGCCCGCTCCCAGACGGCCCGGTCGTCGGCGGAGAGGTCCGCGAAGGCCAGGTAGAAGTCCGTGTCGAGGGGGTTCTGGACGGAGTAGTCGGGCTCGGCGGTGGGCAGGGTCTCGGTCATCTCAGGCTCCAGGGGCGACGGCGGGATCGATGTGACACGTCACACTACCTCCGGGAGACCCGTGCCTGCCCACCGCGTCCGGCCGGCGGCGCTGCCGCGGTCAGTCCCGCCCGGCCACCTGCGCGTTGTCGGCGCCGAACGCCTCCGGATAGCGGAACTCACCCGCGGGCACCTCGGCCGTCTCGTCCAGCACCAGGACCTGGAGGGCCTCCGGCTGGCGGGCGAACCCGGCCGTCACGCCGTGCTCGCCGGCGGGGCGGAACCCGAAGCCGGAGTAGTACTCGGGCCAGCCGTAGACCACCACGTGCTTCTCGCCGTCCCGCTGCGCGGCCTCGAGGAGCGCCTCCACGACGGCGGTGCCGGCGCCCTGGTTCTGGTGCTCGGGCAGCACGCCGTGCGGGGCGAGCGCGAGGGTCGGCTCGTCGCCGATCCGGGCGCGCACCAGGACGCCGTACGCCACGGGGTCCGAGTGCAGGTCCGTCCCCGGAATCGCCGCGATCATGGCGACCATCGAGTACCGAGACAGCCATGCACCCTCGTCCTGGCGCAGCTCTTCGACGAGCCGAGCCTCGGCATCGGACTCGAATGCGAGCTGCGTGATGCGGCGGATGGCGTGGCCGTCGCCCTCGGACGCGGGGTCCGCCACTCGGGTGGGCCAACGGTGTCCGAGCCGCCCCTCGCGGGGGACGCGGGCGGTGCGTCCGTTCTCCAGGGGTTCCTGCTGCGGGATGCTCATGGGCTCACGCTAGCCCCGATGTGATGCGGAAGACAGGGCTCCCCGCGTCCGACCGCCGGGACGTGCGCCGCCCCGGCCAACACTGGGACAATGACGGCATGATCCTCATCAACGTCAAGTTCACCGCCAAGCCCGGGCAGGCGGACCAGCTCCTGGCCGCCGCCGCCGAGTTCACCGCCGCCACCCGGGCCGAGCCGGGCAATCTGTGGTTCGAGTGGTACCGCCCCGTCGAGGGCAGCCCGGACGAGCTCCTGCTCATCGAGGCGTTCACGGACGAGGGCGCGGGTCCGCACGTGGAGTCCCAGCACTTCAAGGACGGCCTCGAGGCCCAGCGCCCCTACCTCGCGAAGACCCCGCAGATCATCTCCAAGCAGGTCGACGGCGACGGCTGGGGGCCCATGGGCGAGCTCCAGATCGACTGATCCGCCCTGCCTGGCGGGGGCTTCGCCCCGTTCAGCCCCCGACGACGGCGCGGCCCCCACCCCGGGTGCCGCGCCGTCGTCGTGCCCGGACCGTGCGCACGAGCAGCCACAGGCCCGCGAGCGCGACGGCGAGGACCACGAGCACGGCCACCGGCAGGAACAGGGCCGTGAGGGTGAGGGCCGCCGCGGAGACGTCCTCCGCCGTCGAGAGGACGGGGGCCGCCGTGCCCACGGTGACCGTGTTGGCGCCCACGCGTGTGCCCGCCTTGGCCAGGTGCACCACGAGCGCGATGGCCGCGCCGATCGCGATCGGCACCCACGCGCCGCCCGCGAACAGGGCGTCCGGGTCGCGCACGGTGGTGGTCTCCGTGCCGATGCCGGACGCGAAGGTGATGCCGCCGGCGGCGGGACGGACCACGGTCTGGACGGCGTCGTTCATGGCGTCCACGCCGGGGATCTTGTCCGCCACCACCTCCAGGACGAGCAGGACGCCCACGACCCAGAGGGAGACGTCGCTGGAGAGCCACGCCCACGCCTCCGGCAGGTTCACCAGGTTCGTGAACCGGTCCAGGAGGCCGAGGGCGAACATGGGGATGAAGGCGTTCAGCCCGGCCGAGGTGGCCAGTCCGGCGCCGGTGAGGATCTCGAGCATGCGCACCCGCTTCCTTCCGTCGCGGCACCGGGGTCCCGGGAGCGGGACGCGCGGACCGGGCGCCGTCCCTCCATTCAACACCGACGACGCCGGGGCCAGGCCACCGCTGCGTGTCCGGACGGCGCCGCACGGCCGGGGCCCCCGGCCTCGTCCGCCCTACGCCCGGCCTCGTCCGCCCTACCATGGACGCATGCCCGCCACCGACGCCCCAGCCCCGTCCACCGCGCCCGCCCTCGCCCTGGCCATCGCCGGATCGGAGGCCACCGGCGGCGCCGGTGCGCAGGCCGACCTGAAGACGTTCCAGGAGCTCGGAGTCTTCGGCGTCGTCAGCCTGACGTGCATCGTCTCCTTCGACCCGCGGGACGACTGGAGCCACCGCTTCTTCCCCGTGCCCACCGCGGTGCTCGCGGATCAGCTGGAGGCGGTGCAGGCGGACTACGCCGGCCGTCTGCGCACCGTGAAGCTCGGCATGATGGGCTCCCCGGAGACCGTCCGCACCACCGCCGAGGCGCTGAAGCGCCAGGAGTGGGACCACGTCCTGCTGGACCCGGTGCTGATCTGCAAGGGCCAGGAGCCGGGCCACGCGCTGGACACGGACCGGGCCCTGAGGGACGAGCTGCTCCCGCTGGCGACCTTCACCACCCCTAACCGCTTCGAGACCGAGCAGCTCTCCGGCATGACCGTGCGCACCGTGGAGGACCTGACCGCCGCCGCCGAGCGAATCCACGAGATCTCCGGCGCGGCCGTGCTCGCCAAGGGCGGCATGCACATCGCGGGCCCGGACGCCGTGGACGTGTTCGTGGACGGGGACACCGTGGAGGTGCTCGTCCACCCGAAGATCGGGCAGGCCGGCGTCTCCGGCGCCGGCTGCTCGCTGGCCGCCGCCGTCACCGCCGAGCTCGCCAAGGGCGCCACCCCCCTCGAGGCCGCCCGTCGCGCGAAGGAGTTCGTGGCCGCGGGCATCGCCCAGGCCGTGGAGGGGGCCACCCCGTTCGCCGCCCTCTGGCAGGGCGGCCTGCGGAAGGCGCACGACCCCGTGCGCCCGACTGTGGCACCGGGCGGCGGGCGCGCGTGAGCGGGCGGCCGCACGCGTGAGCGTGGGCGCATCCCCCACCCCGCTCGCAGGTCTGGACCTGGCGGTCGCGACGGCCCTGCAGGTGGACCCCCGCGCCAGCTGGCGACGGATCGCCACGGTGCTCGACGCCCCGGAGCGCACGGTGGCCCGCCACGGGGCGGCGCTGCTGGAGTCCGGAACGGTGCAGGTGGCCGGGATGCCGGCGCGGGCGGAGACCGCCCTGCTCAGCGTGCGGTGCGCGCCGGGCACGGGGCGCGTGGCGGTGGAGGCGCTCGCCCAGCGCGCGGACACCACGTTCGCCTACGCGGTCACGGGTGGCAGTGACGCGGTCGCCGAGCTCCTGTTCGAGGCCGGCCGGATGACGCCCGTGCTCATGCAGGAGATCCCCACCGTCGTGGGACTGACGCATGTGCACACGTACCCCGTGCTGCGCTACTTCCGCACCATCCGCCACTGGACCTCGGGCGCGCTGGCACCGGAGCAGGTGGCGGCGCTGCGCACGACGGACGGGCCGGAGCTGGCGGCCATGGGCTACACGGAGCCGCTGACGGGCGTGGACGAGGCCCTGCTGAACGCCCTCGTCGCGGACGGGCGGGCCACCGTGGAGGCACTGGCGCGCGCCGCGGACGTCTCCGAGTCGACGGCGGCACGGCGGCTCTCCGCGCTGCTCTCCTCCGCGCGGGTCCAGGTGCGGGCGCTCGTGGAGCCGGCGCGGGTGGGGCTGCCGGTGGAGGCGGTGCTGTGGATCTCCGCAGCGCCGGACGCCGTCGACCGTCTGGGTGCCCTGCTCGCCGAGGATCCGCGCGTGCGGTATGCGGTGGCCGTGGCCGGGGACCACCAGGTGGTCGCAGACGTGACCTGCCGGACCAGCACAGAGCTGTACGAGATGATCACCGGCGCACCTTGGGTGGCGCACGCAGCGGCGGTCGAGACCTCGCTGGTGCTCCACGCCCGCAAGCGCGGCGGCCGATTCATGCCCTGGTCGGAGTGAATCGGCCGATTCCCCCCTTTCGCACCCTCCACACCCCGCCTTCAGCTGGGTCATGACGGAATCAGCCATTTCTTCGTCCGATTCCTCCAATCATTGCCACCCTCCGTGAGGCATGTCACGGTGAAGGCCAACCCCGCGACCGCGGAGGCCGCACCCCCTCGGAGGACCCCATGCCCGTGACCCTGCTCGTCGGCGAGGCGCCGACCACCTCGACCGACATCCTGGCCGTGGCCAACGCCCCGATCCTCTGGATCTTCGCGATCGGCGTGTTCGGCATCATCTTCGTGCAGTCGTTCCTCTACGTCCGGGCCGCGCGCCGGGCTGCCCAGACCTCGGCATCGAGCGCTCCGAGCTGACGTCGGCGTTCCGCTCCGGCGCGATCGCCTCCGTCGGCCCGTCCCTGGCCGTGGTGATCGTCGCGATCTCCCTGCTCGCCCTGTTCGGCACTCCCGCGGTGCTCGTGCGCATCGGCCTGATCGGCTCCGCGGCCTTCGAGACGGGCGCGGCCAAGATCGCCGCCCAGTCGGCCGGCGCCCCGCTGGGCGGCGCCGGGTACGACCAGCACATCTTCGCCCTCGCGTTCATCACCATGTCCCTCGGCGGCGCCGGCTGGATCCTGGCCACCCTGCTGTCCACGCCGATCCTGCGCCGCGGATCCGCAAAGCTCGCCCAGGTCAACCCCGTCGTCCTCACCGTGATCCCCGCCGCCGCCGTCCTGGGCGCCTTCGCGGGCCTGACCTTCGGCGAGCTCGCCAAGCAGACCCCGGCCGCCCCGGTCGTCTGGATCACCGCCGGCGTCGCCGCCGGCGTCATGCTCCTGCTGCAGTTCGTGGCCCGGGCGCTCACGGCGCACTGGCTCAAGGAGTGGGCCCTGGGCATCTCCATCATCGCGGGCCTCGTGGCCGCGTACTTCGCGAACGTCGCCCTCGTCCCAGCCGCCTGAGCGCCCCCCTTCCCCGTCCTTCCGCCCTTCAGGAGCGCACCATGACCACCTCCACCCCCGCCGTCCAGGCCACCACGGCCCGGCATTCCGGCACCCAGGCCGCCGCGATGGACGGATTCGTCCGCAGCACCTCCCGCACCGGCATGATCACCATGCTCGCGGGCTTGGCCCTCTCCCTCGCCGGCCCCGCCTGGCTCTACTTCTTCACCGACCTCGGGGTCACCCCTCAGGAGGTGTTCACCGCCTGGGGCCTCGTCGCCACCACGTTCGGCGTCCTGTGGGTCGTCGAGCCCATCGCCTACTTCCCCGTGCTCGGCTCCTCGGCGATGTACCAGGCGTTCCTGATCGGGAACATCTCCTCCAAGCTGCTGCCGGCCGCCGTCGTCGCGCAGGACACCGTCAAGGCCAGGCCCGGCACCCCCCGAGGCGACGTCGCGGCCGTGATGGCCATCTGCGGCGCCGCCACCGTGCATCTCCTCAGCCTCCTGGTGTTCGTCGGCCTGTTGGGCACCTGGCTCGTGTCGCTGCTGCCCAAGGACGTCCTGCTCGTGGTGAGCTCCTACATCCTCCCGGCCGTGCTCGGCGCCGTGATCGTCCAGGCGATCTGGTCCTCCAAGGCCCCGCGCACCACCATCGTGGCCCTCGCGCTCGGTGCGGCCGTCGCGTTCCTGCTCATCCCGTCCCTGGCCCCCGTGTGGAAGCCGCTGTCCTTCCTGGGCACCCCGATCACCGTGATCCTCACCGTGGTCGTCGCCTACCTCGTGCGCCCGAAGACCTCTCCGGCCGCAACCGACTCCGCCGACCTGCACTACTGAGGCGATCCGCCCCGGCCCGGCCCTCCTGCCTGGTCAGGGCTCCCCCAGCGGACCGACGATGGAGCCGGACCGATCCCCACGACCCCTCGAGGAGCACACCATGACCGAGACCACCCGCACCGCCGCACCGCTGCCCGAGGGCATGCACCTGACCCCGGAGCTGACAGAGACCCTGCATGAGGAGTACATCCACCTGCACCGTCACCCGGAGCTGTCCATGCAGGAGCACGAGACCGCCGCATGGATCGAGGCACGCCTGGACGAGCTGGGAATCGACCACGAGCGCGTCGGCGGGACCGGCGTCGTCGGGATCCTGCGCCACCCGGACGGCGCCGAGGGGCAGGTGGTGGCCTGGCGCGCGGACACGGACGCCCTGCCGGTGAAGGAGGACTCCGGCCTGGAGTACGCCTCCACCGCCCGCGGCACCCTGCCGGACGGCACGGAGGCCCCGGTCATGCACGCCTGCGGCCACGACACGCACGTGGCCATGGGGCTGAGCGCTGCCCGGGTGCTCTCCCGCCACCCTGAGGCGTGGGCCGGCACCGTGGTGTTCGTGTTCCAGCCCGGCGAGGAGACCGCCGCCGGCGCCGCCGCGCTGCTCGAGGACGGACTGTGGGACCGGGTGCCCCGCCCCGCCGCCGTGCTGGGCCAGCACGTCATGCCGGCGCGGGCGGGCACCGTCCGCTACGTCACCGGCGACGCGATGTCCCTCGCCGACTCCTTCCGCGTGACCTTCCGCGGCCGGGGGGCGCACGGGTCCATGCCGGAGCGCTCGATCGACCCCATCCTCCTGGCCGCCCACGCGGTGACGCGGCTGCAGGGGGTCGTCTCCCGCGAGGTGGCCCCGTCCGATCGCGCGGTCGTCACGGTGGGGACCTTCCACGCCGGGCTCAAGGAGAACGTCATCCCGGACACCGCGGAGATCGCGCTGAACGTGCGCACGCCCACGCCCGAGGTCCGCGCAAAGGTCTCCGCGGCGATCCACCGGATCCTCACGGCCGAGGCGCTGGCCTCCGGCGCCCCCGAACCCGAGATCGTCCGGTACAACTCGTTCCCCCGCACCCACAACGACGTCGAGCTCACCCCGTCCGTGATGGACGCGCTGCGCGCGGAGCTGGGGGCCGAGGCCGTCACCGAGATGCCGCCGCTCATGGGCTCGGAGGACGTCGGGGCCCTCGCCGACGCGCTCGGCGTCCCGCTGGTCTACTGGTTCCTGGGCGGATTCGAGGGCGACGAGCTCGAGGACAACCCCGCCAACCACACCCCGCAGTTCGCCCCCGTGCTGGAGCCGACCCTGACCACGGGCGTCCACGCCGCCCTCGCCGGGATCCTGCACGTGCTCGGCCGCTGAGCCGGGCGGGCGGGACCGGTGCCGCCGCGGGCGGGACGACGGAGCCGCCAACCCGGGACACCCCGCGGGGTCATGGCACAGACTGGGGTCATGGACACTCATCGCCCCGCCACGTCCGGCGCCCCCGTCCCCCCGGCCGACGACCTCGGCCTGACCGACCCCGCCGACGTCATGGCCACCCGCACCACCCCGGCCCCGCCGGTCGTGGTGGAGACCCGCGTCCCCGCCCAGGAACGCGTCGAGCGCACCGTGGACGTGCACACCACCACGCCCGAGCCCCCGGTCGTGCGCACCGTGGTGACCGGCACCGACGCCCCGACCCGCCGCGTGGAGGAGTCCTCGGAGTCCTCTCGCCTCCCCTGGCTGCTCGGCGGCGGCGCCCTCGCCACCGGCGCCCTCGCCACGGCGGTCACCGCGGCCGTGCGTCACGTCCGCACCCCGGAGCCCACCCCCATGGAGCGCCTCCTGCGACCCGAGGCGTACGGCCCCGCCCTCGCGGCCCTCGCCGCCACGGTCGCCGCCGCCGTCGGGCTCACCCGCTCCGCGCGCTCCCGCCGCCGTGAGGACGAGGCCGAGGGCGTGTACTCCTACGCCCCCCTCGTGGCCACCGCGGAGACGGACCGCCGCCCCGCCCTGGAGGACGCCTACGTGCCCCTCGCCACGGACGTCACGGACGAGGCCGACGACGCGGTGGAGACCGCGCCCGTGCCGGTGGAGGCGCGCGTCCTGGTGGAGACGCTGCTGGACCCCACGCTCTTCGAGGGCCGTGACCTGCCCGGCGCGGCCGCCCTGCGCGCCCAGCTGCCGCACATGCGCACCGTCGCCGACGCTGTCCGCATCCCCGCCGACGGCGACGCCGAGGGCATCGACTGGCTCCCCCTCGTGGTGGAGGCGGAGGAGGACGTGGAGCGCGCCGTGCCCCACGACTTCACCTGGCCCGTGCGCGGCCACTTCACCCATGAGGGCCAGCCGTTCGAGCTCACCCTCCTGGTGATCGACGGTGAGCTGGGCGCCCTGACCGTCTCCCCCGATGAGGAGTCCGGCCGCCTCGTGTGGGACGAGATCCCCACGGTGCAGACCTGGCCGGGCGTGCACCAGCTGTCCTTCGAGGTGGACGGCGAGCGCCGCTGACACCCTGGACGACCGGCGTCGGGCGGCTCCCCACTAGAGTGGGGAGCCGCCCGATGTCGTCCAACCACGGAGTGCCCCATGACCACCCCCGCCCCGGTCAAGTCCACCGCACGCGCCCGCCGCGCGGCCCAGCGCGCCGCCGCGGGCCCGCGTCCGCGCCTGCGGATGGGCCTCAACGGGTTCCTCGTGGCCTGGCTCGCGCCGAACCTGGTGATGGCGGCGATCGTGGCAGCGCTCTCCCTCATCCCGGGGCTCCAGGAGTTCGGCAGCCTCACGCCGCTGCTGAGCGTGGTCGGGATCGCGGGCCTCGTGGTGGGCCTGCCGCTGTGCCTGCTCGTCAACGTGGCCTTCCGCCACGTCACCAACCAGTGGGTCCACGTGCTGGCCTACGCCCTCGTGGGCATGCTCTACGGGCTCGTGGTGCTCACGCAGGGCGCCGGGGGCGTGCTGCCGATGCTTATCCCGGTGATCGGGTTCCCGGCCGGCGTGCTCATGGGCCTGGGCCGCATGGCCGCCCGGCCGCTCGTGGACGTCGTGACGCCGGGCGCCGAGGATCCCGCCGCGGCGTGATCAGCCCTGCGCGACGAGCTCGTTGCGCTTCGCGTTGAGGTCCCGCAGCACCTGCAGGCCCTCGGAGACGACGGCGTCCGCCTTCTTCTGGAGGTCCTCCTTGGCCGGGGCCCACGCGAGGTCCGTGAAGGTGCCACGCGAAGCGTCGAGCTCGGCGATGTCCTGGCGCACGAGCCGCACCTCGTCCAGCGTGTCGGCGTACTCCACGGAGCGCTGGTCGAGCGCGTCCACGGTGGCCTCGGCGCTCGTCGGCGCGTGCTCGAGGGCGTAGGAGGACTCGTAGAGCTCGTGGTTGAGCGTGCAGTTCTCCTCGACGTCGTAGAGCCCCGACCCCCGGCCGTTCGCGCTCTTCCGCGCCGTCTCGTTGGCCTGGGCGATCTCCTCCCGGAGACCACGGCCCACGCCCTCGCCGGTGGGGGCCGCCATGCCCGCCTCCGCCATGTCCACGTTCACGGTGGAGCCGGCGAGCGTGAACACCGCCGACTCGGTGCCCTCGGGCGCCCCGTGACGGCTCGTCTTGACGGTGGCCACGGCGCCCTGCGGCAGGCGGTCGCGCAGCCACGCGTACGACTCCTCGCCCAGGCAGAACTCGGTGCCGACGCGCAGGCCGTCCGGATTGCGCGGGGCCGCGGTCACACCGGCCATGACCAGGGTCTTCTGCTCCCCGCCCGCGTTCACCACCACGGTGTTGCCGTCCACCACGGAGACGATGTCCACGCGGGAGCGCTCGTCCACGATGCCCTTGAGCACGGAGAGCACCCCGAGGAGCAGGAGCAGGCCCCCCACCCCGAGGAAGATGAGCAAGCCCTTCTTGGGCACCCGGGCTTGAGCGGCGACGTGAGTCATGCGGACTTCCTGCAGGTGGGCGATGGAGGGTGGGGGACGACGACCGCCCCGCGGGCGGGGCCGTCGGGCCCGGAGGCCGAGTCTAGCGAAGCGCCCCGGACCTGCCGTGCGGCGGGTCCGGGGCGCTGCGGCGCCGGGTGCGCGCGAGGGCCCCCCGCGGTCAGCGCTCGCGTCGGTAGAACGGCAGCGGCACCACGGTGAAGGGCTCGCCCTTGCCGCGCAGGTCCACCTGGAGGGAGGTGCCCTCAGCGGCGTGCTCGCGGGCCACGCGGGCCATCGCGATCGGGAAGCCGAGCGTCGGGCTCGGGGCGCCCGAGGTGACCTCGCCGACCCGGTTGCCCTCGGCGTCGAGGACGGGATAGCCGTGGCGGGCGGCCCGGCGGCCCTCGCCGCGCAGGCCCACGAGGACCTCCTGGACGCCGTCGGCGCCCACGAGGGCGGCCTTGCCCACGAAGTCCGCCTCCTTGGCCGCAGGCACCGCGAAGCTCACACCGGAGGCATGGGGCTGGTGCGCGGTGTCCAGCTCGTTGCCGTACAGCGGCATGCCGGCTTCGAGGCGCAGCGAGTCGCGGGAGGCGAGGCCGCACGGGGTGAGCTCGACGTCGGCGGCCTCGGCCGCCTGCAGCATCGCGTTCCACACGGCGGAGCCGCGGTCGCCCGCCTCCTGGCGGGAGTCCGCGGGCACGAACAGCTCGAAGCCGTCCTCGCCCGTGTACCCCGTGCGGGCCACGAGCACGGTGACCTCGCCGGCGTCGGTGGGGAGGCTCAGCGTGAGGTGGCCGTAGTACTTCAGGCCCGCCAGCTGCTCGGCCTGCGCGGGCATGGCGTGGGCCAGGATCGCCTCGGCGCGCGGGCCCTGCACCGCCACGAGGGCCGTGGAGGCGGACTCGTCCTCGACCGTCGCGTCCCACCCGGAGGCGCGCTGGTTCAGGGCCGTGTGCACCGCGGCGATGTTGCCGGCGTTGGGGACCACGAGGAAGTCGGGCTCGGAGCCCGCGGCGCCGTCGTCCCTGCGGTAGACGATCAGGTCGTCCAGGATCGTGCCGGCGTCCGTGAGGCAGAGCGCGTACTTGGCGCGGCCCGGCTTCAGCACGGAGAGCGTGCTGGAGAGGGCGTGGTCCAGCATGGCGCCGGCCTCGGGGCCGCTCACGCGGACCTCGCCCATGTGGGAGAGGTCGAACAGGCCCGCCGAGCCGCGGACGGCCTTGTGCTCGGCCAGCTCGGACCCGTACTTCAGGGGCATGTTCCAGCCGCCGAAGTCGGTGAAGGAGGCCCCGGCGGCCTCGTGGACCGGATGGAGCGGGGAGTTGCGCAGGGAGTCGGTCATGTCAGGTTCCTCTCTCAGTGGCCCAGGGACGCGGTGGCGGTGGAGACGGGGGCGTCCGGGGTGCCGGTCGCGGCGGCCGAGTCGGCGGCGGCCTCCTCGAAGGCCTCCGGCGGCGGGCACGAGCAGATCAGGTTGCGGTCGCCGTACGCGCCGTCGATGCGGCCCACCGGCGGGAAGTACTTGTCCATGCGCAGGCTCGGCACGGGGAACGCGGCCTTCTCCGGGGAGTAGGCGCGGTCCCACGACGAGGTGATGAGCGTGGTGGCCGTGTGCGGGGCCCGGCGCAGCACCGAGTCCTCGACCGTCTCCGGCGTCGTCTCGAGCATCTCGGCGTGGATGGCCGTCATGGCCTCGATGAAGCGCTCGATCTCGCCGAGGTCCTCCGACTCCGTGGGCTCCACCATCAGGGTGCCGGCCACCGGGAAGGCGAGGGTCGGCGCGTGGAAGCCGTAGTCGATGAGGCGCTTGCACACGTCCTCCGCGGTCACGCCGGTCTTGGCCGTGAGCTCGCGCAGGTCGAGGATGCACTCGTGCGCCACGAGCCCGTCGTTGCCCGTGTACAGCGTGGGGTAGAGGTCCGCCAGGCGGCGCGAGATGTAGTTCGCCCCCAGCAGCGCGTGCTCGGTGGCGTCCTTCAGCCCCTCGGCGCCCATGAGGTGGATGTACGCCCAGGAGATGGGAAGCACGCCGGCGGAGCCGTGCGGCGCCGCCGTCATCAGCACGTCGCGGCTCGGGAGGTAGGGCTTGAGGTGCTCGCCCACCGCCACGGGCCCGACGCCGGGGCCGCCGCCGCCGTGCGGGATGCAGAAGGTCTTGTGCAGGTTCAGGTGGGAGACGTCGCCGCCGAACTCGCCCGGCTGGGCGAGGCCCACGAGCGCGTTGAGGTTGGCGCCGTCGATGTACACCTGGCCGCCGGCCGCGTGCACCGTCGCGCACACGTCCTTCACGTCCGCGTCGTACACGCCGTGCGTGGAGGGGTAGGTGATCATGATGGCGGCGATCCGGCCCTCGTTCGCCGCGATCTTGGCGTCGAGGTCGGCGGCGTCGATCGTGCCGTCCTGCGCGGTGGCCACCACGACCACCTTCAGTCCGGCGAGCACCGCGGAGGCCGCGTTGGTGCCGTGCGCCGAGGCGGGGATGAGGCAGACGTCGCGCTCGCCCTCGCCGTTGGCCAGGTGGAACTGGCGGATGGCCCACAGGCCCGCGAACTCGCCCTGCGAGCCGGCGTTCGGCGACACCGAGACGCCCGCGTAGCCGGTGATCTCGGCGAGCTTGTCCTCGAGGTCCTCGATGAGGAAGCGCCAGCCCTCGGTCTGGTGGTCCGGGGCGTACGGGTGGATCGAGCAGAACTCGGGCCAGGAGATGGCCTCCATCTCCGCGGTGGCGTTGAGCTTCATCGTGCACGAGCCCAGCGGGATCATGGTGCGGTCCAGCGCCAGGTCGTAGCCGGAGAGGCGGCGCAGGTAGCGCAGCATCTGCGTCTCGGAGTGGTGGCTGTTGAACACCGGGTGCGTCAGGAACGCGGAGGTGCGGCGCAGCTCCCGCGGGATGGCCGGGGTGGCCACGGCGCCGTCGTGCGCGCCGGCGGGCAGCGTCCCCGCGTCGAGGCCGAAGGCGGTGAGCACGGCGGCCAGGTCCGCGTCCACGGTGGTCTCGTCCGCGGCGATGCGCAGGGTGTCCGCGTCCACGAGGCGCAAGTTCACGCCGTTCTCCTCGGCGGCGCGCAGGATCTCCTCGGCGCGGCCGGGCACGTTCACCGTGAGGGTGTCGAAGAAGGCCTCGTGGGCGACCTCGACGCTGCCGGAGCGCAGCGCCTCCGCGAGGCGCACGGCCTGGCGGTGGGCGTGGCGGGCGATCGCGGCGATGCCCTGGGGGCCGTGGTAGACGGCGTACATGGAGGCGACGATGGCCAGCAGCGCCTGCGCGGTGCAGATGTTGGAGGTGGCCTTCTCGCGGCGGATGTGCTGCTCGCGGGTCTGCAGGGCCAGGCGGTAGGCGGGCTTGCCGGCGTCGTCGTGCGAGACGCCCACGAGGCGGCCCGGCATGGAGCGCTGCAGGCCGTCCTTGACCGCCATGTAGGCGGCGTGGGGGCCGCCGAAGAACAGCGGGACGCCGAAGCGCTGCGTGGAGCCGACCGCGATGTCCGCGCCCTGCTCGCCGGGAGGCGTGATGAGGGCGAGGGAGAGGATGTCCGCGGCCACGGTGACGAGGGCGCCGGCCTCCTTGGCCTGCGCGATCACGGCGGCGTGGTCGTGGAGGCGGCCGGAGTCGCCGGGCTGCTGCAGCACGACGCCGCACAGGCCCTTCTCCTCGACCTCGGCGCGGACGTCCTCGGGGATGCCGGCGGAGAGGTCCGCGACGCGCACGTCGATGCCCACGGCCTCGGCGCGCATCCGGACGACGGAGAGCGTCTGCGGGAAGAGGTCCGCGTCGAGGAGGGTGACGCCGTCGCCCTTCTTGCGGTTGGCGCGGTGCATCAGCAGCACGGCCTCAGCGGCCGCGGAGGCCTCGTCCAGCAGGGACGCGTTGGCGATCGGCAGGGCGGTGAGGTCCTGCACCATCGTCTGGTAGTTCAGGAGCGACTCGAGGCGGCCCTGGGAGATCTCCGGCTGGTACGGCGTGTAGGCCGTGTACCAGGCCGGGTTCTCGAGGACCTTGCGCAGGATCACGCCCGGGGTCACGGTGTCCGAGAAGCCCTGGCCGATCATCTGGGTCTTCATGACGTTGCGGCCGGCGATCTCGCGCAGGCGCTCCAGCACCGCCGCCTCGGTGAGGGGGGCGGGCAGGTCCAGCGGCCTGGGCTGGCGGATGCCGGCGGGCACGGCGGCGTCCACGAGGGCGTCCAGCGAGTCGTAGCCCAGCGTCTCGAGCATGTGGCGGACGTCCTCGTCACGGGCGCCGATGTGCCGGGCGACGAACGGGGCGGACGCGCCGTCGCGCGGCTCGAGGCCGTCCGTGGCGGGCGTGTCCGCCGTCGTCTGGGCTGCGGTCTGGGGGCTGGTCACGAGCTACCTCCGGGGGATCCTGCCGGTCACGGCGTGGTCTGCTCCTCCCCGCTCTGTCATGGACCTGAGAGTTTCCGCCGGCCTGAGGGGCCGGCTTGCACCGTCGGTGGCCCCTGCACGGCCGCGGGTGCGGGCGCGACAAGGACGCTTTCCAGAGCGCCTGACCCCTCGCGGTACGGGTGCCTGAGAGATTCCCGGGGAGGACTTGCTCCTTCGGCGGCCGACCGGCGCTCCGGGCCCGGCAGGGCACGGGGCGCGTCGACGCTCTCCCGCGGGGGGCATGCGGCGTGGCTCGAGTATCCCACACGGTGTCGCGCGGGACACAGAGGCCGGGTGGACGGTCGCCCGGCCGGACGGGGGCAGGACGACGGCGGGCGACCCGAGTTCACCCGCCCGACGCCGGCCGTCCACCTGACGCTGAGCCGCCCGCCGACTCCGGGGCGCAGGATCGGAGCCGTACCCTCGCCACCCACCCTCCCGGAGGCCACCGTGAACGCCCTGAACCCGACCTTCTCCCGCCGCACCGGCCTGCGCACGCTGGCCGCCGCCGTCGTCGCGGGCACCGTGTCCACCGCGGCCCCCGCCGCCCTGGCGAAGACCGCCGCCGGCGCCTCGGCCGCCCCCGCCGGGGGCGACGGCTTCCGCGTCCTGCCCTACCTCATGGAGCCCACCGCCACCTCGATGGACCTCGTGTGGTTCTCCGAGCGCGGCGTGGCCGGCACCGTCGTCGTCTCCGGCCCGGGCCTGGGCAACAACCACGGCAAGGGCCGCACCCGCCCGGCGGGCACGCGCGTCTCCGCCCCCGAGCACCAGCCCCTGCTCGACTACACCGAGGCGGAGCTGGCCCAGAGCATCGAGGGCCTCGCCCACGGCTCGTGGCTGCTGGGCGCGCAGAACTGGAAGCACCGCGTCTCCCTCACCGGCCTGAAGCCCGGCAAGGAGTACACCTACACCGTCACCCAGGGCGGGCAGCGCCACACCGCCACGTTCCGCACGGCCGACGCCGGCAACGGCTGGCACGACCTGCGCGTGATCGCCTTCTCGGACACCGAGACCGAGCCCTTCGGGCGCGTCGAGAACCGCGAGTGGGAGCTCAACCAGGTCACCCCCTACACCGAGAGCTCGCTGCCCCGCCCGGGCGAGGGCTCGCTGTGGCACCACACCTTCGGCTCCACGACGCGCTACGGCCAGTTCACGCTGAAATACCCCCTGACCCAGGACGTCGCGCTCACCGAGAACGTCCGCCACATCGAGGCCGCGGACCCGGACCTGCTGCTCGTGGCCGGCGACCTCGGCCAGGGCGGCGGCTACCAGCCGGGCTGGGACGAGTTCTTCCGCCACTTCGCGGGCGAGCTCTCGGACATCGCCTCGCATGTCCCGCTCATCACCTCGCTGGGCAACTGGGAGACCTTCGCCTCGATCAACGGCGGCTACGGCACCCCCGAGGACCGCTCCCCCGTGGTCCGCTCGCGCAACAAGTACCACGCCTACTTCGAGCGCACCGGCGCCGGCACGGACCAGGAGAACCCGCAGTACCGCGGCTCCTACTACCGCACCGACCACGGGCCGCTGACGATCATCACGCTGGACTCCACGAACGGCGTGCCGGACGAGTCCGTGGGCGCGGGCCTGCTCTCCGGCGAGACGTTCTCGGGCGACGACCGCAACCTCACGGCCGAGCGCATGCCGACCGACACGCAGGGCTCGTTCACCCAGGCCGCCTACGAGGAGGCCTTCACGGAGGTCTTCCCCGGCACCACCGCCGCGGACGCCGACCTCCCCGTGTTCAACCCCGGCCACGACCAGTGGGCCTGGGCGGAGCGCCAGCTCGCCGACGCGCGGGCGAAGGGGCAGATCATCATGGTCGAGTTCCACCACGCGCCCTACTCCGTGGGCGTGCACGGCACCCCGCCGAACCACGAGTTCCCGGACGACCAGTCCGGCGTCGCGATGCGCGTGTACACGCCGCTGCTGGAGAAGTACGGCGTCGCCGTCGTCATCTCCGGGCACGACGAGATGTTCCAGCGCTCGTGGGTGGACGCGGACGGCGACGGCCGCGGCTTCCACGCCTACGACGTGGGCGTGGCCGCGGACGGCCTGCGCGGCGAGCAGTACGCCAAGAACGCGGCGGGCGAGTACGTTCCGGTGCGCTTCAACACCCACATGGAGTGGACCGCCAACACGCACGAGCCCGAGACCTGGGCCGACGTGGACGGCGTGCGCCAGCTCGTGGACGGCGGCATGCACTACGGCCACCTGCAGATCGACCTGAAGCGCCGCGGCCAGGAGGCCGAGATGACGCTGACGCCGATGTACGTGTTCCCGATCCTGGACGCCCAGTACCGGCTGGTGCGCACGGAGCGCCGCGCGTACGACGACGTCCAGGTGGTCCGCTTCGACCGCAGCGGAGTGCCGAAGCCGCGCCGCTGACGGACACCGGTCCCCTTCGCCGACCCTGAGGTCCGTGCCGCGACGTCGAGGGCGTCGCGGCACGGACCTCAGGGTGGGCGCACCGGCGCAGCCGTGTCGCGCGGCCTCCCCTAGGGTGGCCCCGTGCGCGCGTCACCCTCCTCCACCCCCAGGTCCGCCCCGCGGCCGACGGCCGGCCCCGCCCGCGCCGCCTGGCTGCCCGGCCTCGCGGTCTGCACGGTGCTCGGCGTCGTCTGCGTCCTGATCGCGGCGACGGCGCGCCCCTGGGTGCCCGCGCTCAGCCCGCTGCTGCTCGCCATCCTCGTGGGCCTGGCGTGGCGGAACCTCGCCCGCGTGCCGGCGACCCTCGCCCCGGGCATCGCGGTCGCGGCGAAGCCGGTGCTGCGCGCGGGCATCGTCCTGCTCGGGCTGCAGCTGGTGCTCGCCGACGTGCTCGCGCTGGGCCCGGGCGTGATCGCGCTGGTGGTGGCCGCCGTCGGCCTCACGTTCGCGGCGACCGTGGCGCTGGGGCGCGCGCTGGGGCTGCCGTGGGACCTGACGGCCCTCGTGGCCTCGGGGTTCTCGATCTGCGGCGCGGCGGCCGTCGCCGGCGCGGACTCCGTGGTGCGCGCGCGCCGCGAGATGGCGGCCACGGCGATCGGCCTCGTGGTGCTGTTCGGGACGCTCATGATCCCGCTGATGCCGCTGCTCATCGGTGGGCTCGGGCTCGACGAGCGGGTGGCCGGGCTGTGGATCGGCGCGTCCACGCACGAGGTCGCCCAGGTGGTGGCGGCCGGCGGGCTCGTCGGCCCGACGGCGCTCTCCGTGGCGGTCACCGTGAAGCTCGCGCGCGTCGTCCTGCTCGCGCCGGTCATGACGGGCCTGGCCTGGTGGGAGCGGCGCCGTCCGGCCGGGTCGGCCACGGGCGAGGACGCCGCCGTCCCGGGCGCGGATCCGGCCGCGAGCGTCACCCGGCCACCGCTCGTGCCGTGGTTCGTGCTCGGGTTCCTGGCCGCCGTCGCGATCCGGGCGACCGGCGTGCTGCCCGCCGGAGTCCTGGACGCCGTCGCCGTGCTGCAGCAGGTGCTGCTGGCCGCCGCCATGGTGGCGCTGGGCCTGAACGTGCACCTGCGCTCGATCGCCGCCGTGGGCCCGAGGCCGCTCGTGCTCGGCGCGGGGAGCACCGCCGTCGCGGTCGCCGTGGGCGGAGCGGGCGCGGCCCTGCTGGCGTGAGGGCGCCCGCTTCCGTGTGCGAAACGGGCGCTCCGGAGCAGGCCGCGTCGACGACCGGCGGCGCAACCCGCCCGCGTCCTCTGCGAGAGCGACCTAGGGTGACGACGTGCTCAACCTGTGCAGCCCCGAGCGCACCGTGCGCCGCAACCTCCACCTCGCCTGCGTCCTCACGGTGGTGGCGGGGATCCTCAACTCCGTCGGGTTCGTCGCCGTGGCCCGGTACACCTCTCACATGACCGGCATCGTCGCCTCGATGGCGGACGCGATCGCCCTGGGCCTGCCGGACCTGGTGGCCGTGGGAGCACTCGCGCTGACGGCCTTCGTGCTGGGGGCGGTGGCCTGCGCGCTCGTCTTCAACTGGGGTCGGGTCCGGGGACTGCACTCGCGCTACGCCAACATCCTGCTGCTCGAGGGCATGGGGATGCTGCTCTTCGGGCTGCTCGCCGAGCGCCTGCAGGACGCCCACCGCTCCGTGGTCGTGGTGGGTGTCCTCTGCTTCACCATGGGCCTCCGGAACGCGCTCATCACACGGATCGGCGAGTGGCCCGTGTGCACCACCCACATCACGGGCATGGTCACGGACATCGGCGTCGAGATCGGGAAGGCCCTCTACCGCAGTCCCGCGGACGCCGCGGACCCGGTCGTCGGGGAGCCGCGGCGCATCGCCGCCCTGGCCGGGCTCGTGGCCCTGTTCTTCCTGGGAGGCATGGCGGGCGCCCTGGGGTACCTCTGGCTCGGCTTCGAGGTGGTGGTGCCCGTGGCCGCGGTGCTCCTGCTGATCGCCCACCGGCCCCTCGTCCAGGACCTGAGGGAGGCGTGGCTCAGACGAAGGCCGAGACGCCCGTCAGGGCGCGGCCCACGATCAGCGCGTTGATGCCGTAGGAGCCCTCGTAGCTGTAGATGGCCTCGATGTCGCCCATCATCCGGGAGACCTCGTACTCGCTGAGCAGGCCGTTGCCGCCGAAGGCGTCCCGGGCGAGGGCCGCGGAGGAGCGCGCCAGGCGCGTGGACGTGGCCTTGCCCATGGCCGCGTGCATCATGTCCATCGTCCCGGCCTCGTTGAGCCGGTGCACCTGCATCATCATCCCGGAGGCCGCCGCCAGGTTGCCTGCCACCTCGGCGATCTGGGACTGGATCATCTGGAACTTGGCGAGCGGGCGGCCGAACTGCCGGCGCTCCAGCGCATACGCCCGCAGCACGTCGAGCAGGCCCATCTGCACGCCCACCCCCTGCCAGCCCACCCACATGCGCGAGTCCCGCAGGAGGTCGCGCGTGGCGTCGAAGGTGGCCGCGCCGGGCAGCTGAGCGTCCAGCGGCAGGCGCACGTCCAGCGTGATGTCCGCGTTCTGCATGATGCGCAGGCCCATCTTCCCGGCGATCTTCGAGGCCTCGTAGCCGGGGGTGTCCGTGGGGACCACGAAGCCCTTGATCTCGCCGTCGGCCGTGTCACGCGCCCACACGAGCGCCACCTGCGCGATGGTCCCCGCGCCGATCCAGCGCTTGGCGCCGCGGATGACCCACTCGTCCCCCTCCCGCGTCGCGGTCGTCTCCAGCCCGCCCGCGATGTCCGAGCCGTGCTCCGGCTCGGTCAGGCAGAAGGCGCCGATCGCCTCGAACCGCTCGAGCGGCCCCTGCCAGCGGGCCTTCTGCTCGTCCGAGCCCAGCTGCACGATCATCCCGAGGTTCAGCTCGTTGTGGATGCCCACGAGCGCGGAGAGGGAGAGGTCCACGCGCGCGATCTCCGCGTGCACGAGGTGCTGGAAGAGCGACGACGAGCCGTCCGTGAGCAGCCGCCCCAGGCCGAGCCCGGCCAGCCCGGGCAGGAGGTCGAAGGGGAACTCCTCGGCATCCCAGTACGGGGCCAGGCGCGGGCGGACCTGCGTCTGCAGGTGCTCCTCGATCGCCTCGAGTCGCGCGCGCTCGGCCTCGTCGAGGCAGTCCCGCAGACGGAGCAGGTCCACGTGCGGCAGGGCGGAGGGCGAGGGGGTGGCGGGGCTGGTCAACGGTGTCTCCTTCGGGCGCGGCGGACGCACGAGCCGGCGGCCGCCGACGTCTTCGCGTCAGTCCGACTGTAGGACTTCCGACTATCCATGTCTGTGAGTAGTGTTGCAGATCACAGCGGACATCGGCCACGGGCGGCCCGCGCCCCTGCCGCCCGCCCCGACGAGGAGGACTCCCTTGACCACCCCGGACACCACTCCCCAGGCCCCCGCCACCACAGACCAGAGCGAGGTCACCGCGGCGTTCCGCGCCGCCCGCGACCTCCTCGTCGAGTGCCAGACCGACTATGCCCGGGCCCGCGCCGAGTTCGCGTGGCCCCGCTTCGAGCACTTCAACTTCGGATTCGACTGGTTCGACCAGCTGGCGAAGGACCCCGCCCGCGCGGACGTGCCCGCCCTGATCATCGCGGAGGACGACGGGCGCAGCACCGAGCGGACCTTCGCGGAGCTCTCCGCCGCCTCGAACCGCGTGGCCACCTGGCTCACCGAGCAGGGCCTGCGCCGTGGCGAGCGCCTGATCCTCATGCTGAACAACCAGGTGGAGCTGTGGGAGTTCATGCTCGCGTGCATCAAGCTGCGCGTCGTCATGATCCCCACCACCACGCAGATGACGTCGGCCGACCTCGAGGACCGCGTCGAGCGCGCCGAGGCCTCGTGGGCCGTGGCCGGCGCCGAGGACCTCGCCAAGTTCGCGGGGGTGGGCGAGGGCCTGCGCCTCGTGCACGTCCCCGGCGTCTTCGCCGAGGGTGCGGACCGCACGGCCCCTCGAGTCGCCGGCCACACGGTGCTCTCCTACGACGACGCCGCCTCCTCCTCCTCGGAGCTGGCCCCGGACGAGCCGACGCCGGCCGAGGAGACGCTGCTGTTCTACTTCACGTCCGGCACCACCTCGAAGCCCAAGCTCGTGGAGCACACCCACACCTCCTACCCCGTGGGCCACCTGACCACGGTGTACTGGATCGGCCTCGAGCCCGGCGACGTGCACCTGAACGTGGCCTCGCCGGGGTGGGCCAAGCACGCGTGGTCCAACTTCTTCGCCCCGTGGATCGCGGAGGCCACGATCTTCGTGCACAACGCCCGCAAGTTCGACCCCGCCTCCCTCATGGCGAACATGGCCCGCTACGGGGTCACGAGCTTCTGCGCCCCGCCCACCGTGTGGCGCATGCTGATCAAGGCGGACATGACCCAGCTGGCCACCCCGCCGACGAAGGCGATCTCCGCCGGCGAGCCCCTGAACGCCGAGGTCATCGACCAGGTCCAGAAGGCCTGGGGCGCCACGATCCGCGACGGGTTCGGGATGACCGAGACCACCCTCCAGGTGGCCAACACGCCGGAGCAGAAGGTCGTCATCGGTTCCATGGGCCGCCCCCTGCCCGGCATGGACGTGGTCCTCATCGACCCGCTGACCGGCGCGGAGGCCGCGGAGGGCGAGATCTGCCTCCGCCTGGACCCGCGCCCCGTGGGCCTGCTGAAGTCCTACTACGGCAACCAGGAGAAGACCGACGACGTCTTCCGCGACGGCGTCTTCCACACCGGCGACATCGCCTCCCGCGACGAGAACGGCGTGCTGACCTATGTGGGCCGCGCCGACGACGTGTTCAAGTCCTCCGACTACAAGGTCTCCCCGTTCGAGCTCGAGTCGGTGCTCGTGCAGCACGCGGCCGTCATGGAGGCGGCCATCGTGCCGACCCCGGACGAGGTGCGCCTGGCCGTGCCCAAGGCGTTCGTGACCCTCGCCCCCGGCCACGAGCCCACGGCGGAGACGGCCCGGGCGATCCTGCAGTACACGCTCACGCAGCTGCCCCCGTACAAGCGGATCCGCCGCATCGAGTTCCTCGAGCTGCCCAAGACCATCTCGGGCAAGATCCGCCGCGTGGAGCTGCGCAAGGCGGAGGTCTCCCGGTCCGAGACCGGCGAGGCCCCCGAGGGCTACGGCGCCGAGTACCGCGAGGAGGACCTGGACCTGCAGCGCTGACTAGGCTGGAATCCATGACCGTCAACAGCACGCCCCTGACCAAGGACCCCATCGCGGAGGCCGCCCTGAACTGGGAGCGCCACGGATGGGGCGAGGTCGCGGCCCCGATGGCGGCGGTCACCTCGATCATGCGCGCCCAGCAGATCTTCCTGGCGCGCACGCAGACGGTGCTCAAGCCGTTCGGCCTGACGTTCGCCCGCTACGAGCTGCTCGCCCTCCTGAACTTCTCCCGGGAGAAGCGGCTGCTCATGTCCAAGGCGAGCGCGCTCCTGCAGGTGCACCCCACGTCCGTGACCAACGCGGTGGACCGGCTCGAGGCCGCGGGCCTCGTGGAGCGCCGGCCGCACGAGTCCGACCGTCGGGCCTTCGTGCTGGTGCTCACGGACGAGGGCACGAGGGTGGCCGCGGAGGCCACGGAGGCGCTCAACGCGGAGGTGTTCGGGCAGACGGGCTTCGAGGACGGCGACGTCGCGCAGCTCAACGAGATCCTCGCCCGCTTCCGGGCCCAGGCGGGGGACTTCGAGGCCGGGGACGGCGCGGAGAGCCCGGCCGGGCGGGACCGATGAGCGGGACGCCCGCGGACATCCGCTGCTCCGCCGGCAGGATCCCCGGCGCCAAGGACGTGCGGGCGCTCTACGACTCCGTCGGCTGGTCCGCCTACACCGACGACCTCGACTCCCTGATGCGCGGGCTCGCCGGCTCGGCGCACGTGGTGACGGCGTGGAGGGACGAGCGCCTCGTGGGCCTGGCCCGCGTGATCTCGGACGGCCACACCATCGCGTACCTGCAGGACGTGCTGGTCGATCCGGAGCACCAGCGCCGCGGGATCGCCTCCGAGCTGGTCGGCAGGGCGTTCGCGCCGTTCGCGTCCGTCCGTCAGCACATCCTCATGACGGACGCCGAGGAGAGGCAGCGCGCCTTCTACGAGTCCCTGGGGTTCCGGGAGATCCGAGACTTCCCGCACGGCGGCATGCGCGGCTTCGTCCGCTTCTCGTGAACGGGCCCGCCCCGTTGTCCGCCCGGGCAGCCAAGCCCCGCCGGACGGCTCAGCGGGGCTCGAGGCGCACGGCGCCGTCGAGGCGGATGACCTCGCCGTTGAGGAACGGGTTGGCCACGATCTGCTCCACGAGCAGGGCGTAGTCGTCCGGGCGGCCCAGGCGGGCGGGATGCGGGGTCTTCGTGGCGAGCGCCTCGCGCGCGGCCTCGGGCAGGCCGGCCATCATCGGAGTCTCCATCAGGCCCGGCGCGATCGTCACCACGCGGATCGCGCTCTGGGCGAGCTCGCGCGCCGCCGGGAGGGTCATCGAGACCACGGCGCCCTTCGACGCGGCGTAGGCGATCTGCCCGATCTGGCCGTCGTAGGCGGCCACGGAGGCGGTGTTGACGATCACGCCGCGGTCCTCGCCCCACAGCTCCTGCCCCTGCATCGCCTGCGCGGCACGGGCCATGAAGTTCACGGTGCCCACGGTGTTGATCGCGAGGACGCGCGCCAGCGTCTCGGCCAGCAGCGGGCCCTCGCGGCCCACGAGCTTGCCGGGGGTGGCCACGCCGGCGCAGTTGACCAGGACGCGCAGGGGCGCGAGCTCGGCGGCCGCGGCGACGGCGGCCTCCGCCGCCGCCTCCTGGGTGACGTCGCCGGGGACGAACCGCGCCCGCTCGCCCAGGGAGGCCACGGCGTCGGCGCGGAGGGTCTCCCCCTCACGGTCCGGCAGGTCCACCACCACGACGGCGACGCCCGCCTTCGCGAGCCGGCGCGCCGTGGCGTGGCCGAGGCCGGAGGCGCCCCCCGTGACGATGGCGCTGGCGTTCTTCAGGTCCATGAGGGCTCCTCACCTCGGGCCGGGGATTACTCCCGGCGCTCGATAGTTGCATGTCCTACGTTCTCGCCATAGATTAGCGGCAACGTCATCCAGATCACACCGCACGGCCCCGCGGCAGCGCCAGCTCCGGGCTCCCGGGACCGACCTCCACCGCCTCGACCATCGCTTCAGGAGCCGCCACCATGTCCCTCGAGACCTCCACCCCCGTGATCCCCCACTTCGTGCACGGACGCCGCACCGACGGCGAGTCCGGCCGCTTCGGCGACGTGTACCACCCGGCCCTCGGGCAGGTGGCCGGACGCGTGCCGCTGGCCACGAAGGAGGAGGTGGAGGCCGCCGTCGCCTCCGCGGAGCAGGGGTTCCAGGCCTGGTCCCGCCTCAACCCGCAGCGCCGCGCCCGCATCCTGCTGCGCTGGGTGGACCTGATCAACGCGCACGCGGACGAGCTGGCCCGGACCCTGGCCCAGGAGCACGGCAAGACCGTCCCGGACGCCCGCGGCGACATCCAGCGCGGCGTCGAGGTGGTCGAGTTCGCCGCCGGCGCGCCGCACCTGCTCAAGGGCGAGTTCTCCTCCGAGGTCGGCCGCGGCGTGGACGTGCACTCCATCCGCCAGCCCCTCGGCGTGGTCGTGGGCATCACCCCCTTCAACTTCCCCGCGATGATCCCCCTGTGGAAGGCCGGCATCGCGCTGGCCGCGGGCAACGCGTTCATCCTCAAGCCCTCCGAGCGCGACCCCTCCGTGCCGGTGCGCCTGGCCGAGCTGGCCCTCGAGGCCGGCATGCCCGAGGGCACCCTCAACGTGGTGCACGGGGACAAGCTCGCGGTGGACACCCTCATCGAGGACCCGCGCGTGAAGGCCGTGGGCTTCGTGGGCTCCACCCCGATCGCCCAGTCCATCTACGAGCACGCCGCCCGCATGGGCAAGCGCGCCCAGTGCTTCGGCGGGGCCAAGAACCACGCCGTGATCATGCCGGACGCGGACCTCGAGATGGCCGCGGACGCCCTCATCGGCGCCGCGTTCGGCTCCGCCGGCGAGCGCTGCATGGCCCTGTCCGTGGCCGTCCCCGTCGGGGAGGAGACCGCCGACCGCCTCGTGGCCCTGCTCCGCGAGCGCATGGAGGGCCTGAGGGTCGGTCCGTCGCTGGAGGAGTCCTCGGACTTCGGGCCCGTCGTCTCGAAGGACGCGCAGCGCCGCATCGAGGAGTGCATCGCCTCGGGCGTCGAGGAGGGCGCCGAGCTGGTCGAGGACGGCCGCGGCGTCGTCGTCGAGGGCCACGAGGACGGCTTCTACGTGGGCGCCACCCTGTTCGACCGCGTGAGCCCGGACATGCGGATCTACCGCGAGGAGATCTTCGGCCCCGTGCTCTGCGTGGTCCGCGCGAAGGACTACGAGGACGCCCTCGCCCTGCCGAACGAGCACGAGTACGGCAACGGCGTGGCCATCTTCACCCGCGACGGAGACACGGCCCGCGACTTCACCACCCGCGTGGAGGTCGGCATGGTCGGCGTGAACGTGCCGATCCCCGTGCCGATCGCGTACTACACGTTCGGCGGCTGGAAGGCGTCCGGCTTCGGCGACCTCAACCAGCACGGCACGGACGGGCTGAAGTTCTACACCAAGACCAAGACGATCACCACGCGCTGGCCCTCGGGCAACCGCGAGGGCGCCAGCTTCGTGATGCCCGCCGGGTCCTGACCCGCCCCTCACGCACCCACCCCGACCCGGAGGATCCCCATGACCACCGTCCTGTTCCTCGGCCTCGGCCACATGGGCGGCCCCATGGCCGCCAACCTCGCCGCCGCGGGCCACCGCGTGCTCGGCTTCGACCTCGTCCCCGCAGCGCTCGAGAAGGCCCGCGCGGCCGGCGTCGAGACCGTCTCGGACACCGCCGCGGCGGCCGCCGAGGCCGACGTCGTGCTCACCATGCTGCCCAACGGGCGCCTCGTGCTGGACGTGTACCGGGGCCGGGGCGACGCGCCGGGGCTCCTCGGCGCCGCCCGCCCGGGCACCGTGTTCCTGGACTGCTCCACGATCGACGTGGCGGAGGCCCGCGAGGCCGCCGAGGCGGCCGTGGCCGCGGGCATGCGGGCCGCCGACGCGCCCGTCTCGGGCGGCCAGGTGGGCGCCGAGGCCGGGACGCTCGCGTTCATGGTGGGCGCCGACGACGACGTGTACGCCGAGGTGCTGCCGCTGCTCGAGGTGATGGGCGGGCGGATCGTGCACTGCGGCGGGTCCGGGCTGGGCCAGGCGGCGAAGATCTGCAACAACATGGTCCTGGGCGTCACGCAGATCGCCGTGGCCGAGGCCTTCGTGCTCGGCGAGCGCCTCGGCCTCGACCACCAGGCCCTCTACGACGTGATGAGCCAGGCCTCCGGGCAGTGCTGGGCGCTCACCACCAACTGCCCCGTGCCCGGCCCGGTGCCGGGCTCCCCCGCGAACCGCGACTACCGGCCGGGCTTCGCCGGCGCCCTCATGTCCAAGGACCTCGGCCTCGCCCTGCAGGCCCTGGACCAGCAGGGCGTGGCGGCGGACATGGGCCGCCTCGCGCAGGCCAAGTACGCCGAGTACGCGGCCGGGGATGGAGCCGGGCGCGACTTCTCCGGCATCATCGAGGACATCCGGGCAGCACACACAGACAGGAGCGAGGCATGAGCGAACAGACCACCCCGAACGGCGCCGAGTCGCCGATCATCGTGGAGCGGGAGGGCCGGGTCGGGCACATCCGCCTGAACCGCCCGAAGGCCCTGAACGCGCTGAACGACGCGACGATGCGCGCCGTCGTCGCGGCCGTGCAGGAACTGGACGCCGACCCGGAGATCGGGGCGATCCTGCTCTCCGGCTCCCCCAAGGCGTTCGCTGCCGGCGCGGACATCAAGGAGATGGCCACGAAGGACTTCTCGGAGATGTACGCGGCCGACTGGTTCGCCGGCTGGGACGGGCTCACCCGCGCCCGCACCCCCATCGTGGCGTGCGTGACCGGCTACGCCCTCGGCGGCGGCTGCGAGCTGGCCATGATGGCCGACGTGCTCGTGGCCGGCGAGGGCGCGAAGTTCGGCCAGCCCGAGATCAACCTCGGCGTCATCCCCGGCATGGGCGGCTCCCAGCGCCTGACCCGCGCCGTGGGCAAGGCGAAGGCCATGGACATGATCCTCACCGGCCGCATGATCGGGGCGGAGGAGGCCGAGCGCATCGGCCTGGTCTCCCGCGTGGTGGCCGACGGGCAGGCCCTCGAGGAGGCGCAGGAGGTGGCCGCGACCATCGCGGCCAAGTCCAAGCCCGCCGCCTGGATGGCCAAGGAGACCGTCAACGCCGCGTTCGAGACCACGCTCGCCCAGGGCATCGCCTTCGAGCGCCGCGTGTTCCACTCCGCGTTCGCCACGGCGGACCAGAAGGAGGGCATGGACGCGTTCGCGAGCAAGCGCGAGGCGGGGTGGCAGCACCGATGAGCGAGGCGCAGACCACCACGACGACGGCCCCCGCGGCCGGGCAGGACGGTGCGGCGGACGAGGTGCTCCTCGAGGTCCGCGACGGTCTCGGCCGCATCACGCTGAACCGTCCGCGCGCCCTGAACGCGCTGACGCAGGACATGGTCCGGGCGATCGACGCGGCCCTGACCGACTGGGCCGCGGACCCCGCCGTGCGCGGCGTGCTGATCCGCGGCGCCGGGGAGAAGGGACTGTGCGCCGGCGGCGACGTCGTCTCCCTGCGCGCCTCCCTCCTGGCCGGGCGGTTCGCGGAGGCCGAGCAGTTCTTCCGCGACGAGTACGCGATGAACGAGCGCATCGCCACCTACCCCAAGCCGTACGTGGCCTTCATGGACGGCATCGTCCTGGGCGGCGGCATGGGCGTGTCCGTGCACGGCTCGCACCGCGTGGCCACCGAGCGCACCCGCGCCGGCATGCCCGAGACGGCGATCGGGTTCACCCCCGACGTCGGCGGCTCGTTCCACCTGGCCCGCGCCCCCTTCCAGGCGGGCCGCCACCTGGCCGCGACCTCGGCGCACGCCTCCGGTTCCGACGCGGTGGCCCTGGGCCTGGCGGACGTCTTCGTGGAGTCCGCCCGGCTGGACGAGCTCGAGCAGGCGCTCGCCGGGGCACTCGGTGCCCTCGCCCCAGCCGAGGGCGCGGGCACGCGCGATGAGGCCGCCTTCGCCGCCGCCGATGAGGTGCTCGCTCGCTTCGCCGTGGCCGAGGGCGAGCGGCCCGCCTCCGCCCTCGTGGCCGGCCGCGAGTGGATCGAGGACGCCTACGGCCGGGAGACGGCCGCCGAGGTCCTCGCCACCCTGGACGAGCGCGCCGCCGCGGGCGGGGAGCACGCCGAGGCCGCGGGGAAGGCCGCCGAGGCCATCCGCACCAAGTCGCCGACCGCCGTCGCCGTGGCCCATGAGGCCCAGCGCCGGTTGGCCGCGCGCACAGCAGACCTGACCGTGGCCGACGCGCTGCGCCAGGAGTTCACGATCGGCACCCACCTGATGCGCGAGCCGGACATGGCCGAGGGCATCCGCGCGCTGCTCGTGGACAAGGACAAGAATCCGATGTGGAGTCCGGCCCGGCTCGAGGACGTCTCGGCCGAGGACGTGGCCGGGCACTTCGAGCCCGTGTCCGGGGTGGACCTGCTCGAGCTCGGCTGAGCCCGCCCCGACGGACGGCGCCCCGGGGTCACAGGACGTGACCCCGGAGCGCCGTGCTGTGCGGGGCGGCCGGGCGGGGCGGCCAGGCGGGGCCCCCGCCGTCAGCCGATCAGGCCGCGGCCCACGATCATGCGCATGATCTCGTTGGAGCCCTCGAGGATCCGGTGCACACGCAGGTCGCGGACGAGCTTCTCCACGCCGTACTCGTGCAGGTAGCCGTAGCCGCCGTGCAGCTGCAGGGCGGTGTCGGCGGCCTCGTAGCCGGACTCGGTGGCCACGAGCTTGGCCATGGCGCACAGGCGCACGGTGTCCGGGTCGTTGCGATCCAGGGCGTCCGCGGCGCGCATGAGCATCGTGTGGGCGGTCTCCAGCTTCACGGACATGTCCGCAAGCTCGAAGACGAGGGCCTGCTTGGTGGCGAGCGGCTCGCCGAACGCGCTGCGCTCCTTGAGGTAGCGGGTGGCCTTGTCCAGCGCGGCCAGGCCGCCGCCGATCGAGCAGGCGCCGATGTTCAGACGGCCGCCGTTGAGGCCCTTCATGGCGATGCGGAAGCCGTCGCCCTCCTCGCCGAGACGGTCGGCCACGGGCACGCGGACGTCCTCGAAGATCACCTGGCGCGTGGGCTGGGTGTGCCAGCCCATCTTCTTCTCGTTGGGGCCGAAGGACAGGCCGGGGGTGTCCTTGTGGACCACGACGGCGGAGATCCCCCGGGCGCCCGTGTCCGCGGTGCGGCACATCACCACGTAGAAGTCGGAGGAGCCGGCGCCGGAGATGAACTGCTTGACGCCGTTGAGGACGTAGTGGTCGCCGTCGCGGACGGCGCGGGTCTTCAGCGCGGCCGCGTCCGAGCCGGCGCCGGGTTCGGTGAGGCAGTAGCTGGCCAGGTGCTCCATGCGCGCGAGCTCGGGGATCCAGCGGGCGCGCTGCTCGTCGCTGCCGAAGGAGTCGATCATCCAGGCCACCATGTTGTGGATGGAGATGTAGGCGGCGAAGGCCGGGTCCGCCTTGGAGAGCTCCTCGAAGATCAGGATCGCGTCCGTGCGCTCCAGGCCGGTGCCGCCGTGCTCCTCCCCCACGTAGATGCCGCCCAGGCCGAGCTCACCGGCCTCGGCGAGGACGTCCACCGGGAAGTGCTTCTCGGCGTCCCAGTCGAGGGCGTGCGGGGCGACGCGCTGCTCGGCGAAGTCGCGGACGGCGTCGACCAGGGCCTTCTGGTCGTCGGTGATGGGGAACATGGGTTCGTCCTCCTGGGGCTCGGTCCGGCCGCGCGGGCGGTCCACGACGGGGTGGGGCGAGGGTGATGTCACGGGCGGCGACAGGGTGTGACTGTCGTCACCACGATAATAGGACATCCAACGATTCTGCGCCTCACCACCGGGCCGTGGACTAACGTTCTGCCCGTGCAGACCACCACCAGCCCCACCGCGGACTCGCCCACCGGCCCCCGCTCCCACGCCTCCGGACGCACGGAGCAGCTGTTCGGCATCCGTCGTCACGCCCTGATGAGCGCGCGGGGCGGCGCCCTCAACCCGGCCGCGTTCGAGGTCGGCCCCTGGTGCCTCGACCTGGACGGACGGCCCACCGGCGCGGCCGCCACCGTGATCATGGACAACGCCACCGCAGTGGCCGTGCACCACGCGGCCCGGGACATCGAGGCCGTGGTCACCACCGAGCTGCAGGTCAACGTGCTCGGCCCGCTGCCCGCCTTCGACGCCGCGGCCGTCACGGCCGGGGACGACGACGGCCCGCTGCTGGAGTGCTGGACCCGCCCGCTGAGCTGGGATGCGGGGGGTGGCGTGGCCCGGGCCTGGCTCGAGGACGCGGGCGGACGCCGCGTGGTCGAGGCGACCGGCTGGTTCCAGTCGGTGCCCGCCGGAGCACCGGAGCGGATGGCCGAGTTCGTCGCCGCCGGACGGCTGCCCCGCGGAGCCGAGACCCGCGTGCCCATGCCGGTGCTGCTGGCCGCCCGCCCGGCGTCGTTGACTCCGGCCGAGCGGGACGTGCGCCCCGCCGTCGCCGCCGCGGCGACCCCGGGCGCCCGCTTCGCCCCCAAGCCCGAGCTGGCCAACCCCTCCGGTGCGGTGCATGGCGGGGCCATGACCCTGCGGGCGGTCACGGCCGCGCAGGCGGCCATGCCGGACCGCGAGCGCTACGACGTCCAGGCCGTGCGCGTGGTGTTCGTGCGCCCGGGCCACGGCGAGATGGTCGCCCTCACGCGGGTGCGGCACGCCGGCCGGTCGTTGCGCCTCGTGGACGTGGACCTCGTGCCGGTCGGCGCCGACGGCGACCCCGTGGCGGACAAGCCGATGGTCCAGGTGCAGGTCACCTTCCGCGCGGCCCGGGGCTGACGCCCCGCACGCCCGAGCGCTTTCGAACGTGAGATAGGGCCTATCTCACGTTCGAAAGCGCTCATTTCCCCGAAGTCACGTTCGAAAGTACCGGGAGTACGGGGGCGCCCACCGCGTCCGGCGAGCCGATCACCGGCACGTCCTCGTGGCCGAGCAGGTCGGCCGGGCGCAGCATCGCCACGCCGAGCAGGGACACGGCCGCAGTGGCGAGGAAGAAGTACATCGGGGAGGCGACGTCGCCGGTCTGGTTGATGAGCCAGGTCGCGATGAACGGGGCCGAGCCGCCGAACAGGGCCACCGGCACGTTGTAGCCCAGGGCGACGCCGGTGGAGCGGACGTGCGCCGGCATGAGCTCGGTCATGGTGGCGTACGGGACGCCGCAGTACAGGCCGGTGGTGACGCCGAGGGCCAGCAGCGAGGGGACGAGGGGCAGGGAGCCCTCTGTGCCGGGCGCGGTGAGGAAGAACCAGACCACGGCGCCGGAGACCAGCAGGGCGCCGATCGCGAGCATGGGGCGGCGGTCGCCCATGCGGTCCGAGATCGCGCCGCCGACCGGCATGAACGCCGCGGCGGTGACGCCCGTCAGCAGGACCAGCCAGAAGATGGCGCCCGGCTCGACCTCCAGGATGGTCTTCATGTAGGTGGTCAGGTAGGTCAGCACGAGGTAGAACGTGGAGCCCAGCAGTGTGATGACCGCGCCCATGAGGAAGAGCTGCCGCTGGTGACGCAGGGTCTCGCGCAGCGGGGCCTTCGAGGTGCGGCCCTCGGTGTGCAGGCGCTGGAACTCGGGGCTGTCCTCGAGCTTCATGCGGATGAACACCGCCACCGCACCCAGCACGCCGGCCAGCAGGAACGGCAGGCGCCAGCCCCACGCGGCCATGGCCTCGGTGCCGATGATCGCGCCCAGGCCGTTGGCGACGACGCCGCCCAGCAGCAGGCCCACGGCGGCGGTGACCATGAGGAAGGACGTCGCGAAGCCGCGCCGGCCCTTGACGGCGTACTCGGCCACGAACGCCGAGATGGTGGACACCTCGCCGCCGGCGGAGAAGCCCTGGACCAGGCGCATGAGCACGAGCAGGACCGGGGCCGCGACGCCGATGGTCGCGTAGGTGGGCAGCATGCCGATCACGGCCGTGGCGCTGCACATCAGCCCGAGCACGAGCATGAGGGTCTTGCGGCGGCCGATCCGGTCCGCGAGGGGCCCGAAGAACAGGCCGCCGAGCGGACGGACGAAGAAGCTGAGCGCGAAGACGGCGAAGGCGGCCAGGATGCCGACCATCGGATCCTCGCTCTTGAAGAAGTTGGCGGCCACGTAGACGGCGAGGAAGCCGTAGACGCCGTAGTCGTACCACTCGATGAGGTGGCCGGCGATGGCGCCGACGAACGCGCGCCGGCGCTGCACGGGGGTGACGGGGGCTTCGGCGACGGGGGCCGCGGGCGGGGCGAGAGACTCGGCCATGGGGACGCTCCTAGGGTGCGGGGGCACCGCGACGGGCGACGTCGCTGTGTTCTAGATCACACTAAGGGGCAAAAGTCGGACGTGCAACTATTTTCTTCGCCACGACCATCTGGTGGACCACACGACGACTCAGCGGCCCACGGTGCCGAACCGGGAGGCCACGGGGGCCGTAAAGGCGGGCTTCAGGAAGAACCACGCGGCGGCGGTGACCGCCACGCTCACGAGGAACACCACCAGGCCCCACGCGTCTGTGGCCCCGCCCCGGGAGGTGTACATGTGGTTCAGATTCGTCAGCAGGCCCGTGAAGGCCACGAGGAACACGTGCACCAGGATGAACGCCACGAAGAAGACCATCACCGGGAAGTGCACCTTGCGGGCCGCCCCCATGGGGAATGCCTTGTTCAGCCCCTTGGCCTCCGTGGGGAACCACGAGGACATGCGCCAGCCCGTGAGGGCGGCGAGCGGGGCAGCCACGAACACCACCAGCGCGTAGGAGAGCATCTGCAGCGCGTTGTAGTGCACCCAGCCGTTCTCCGTGGGCCAGTCCAGGGACAGGTACTGAATGCCGGCGGACAGGGCGTGCTGGAACACGTGCGGGTCCGTGGGCACGATCCGCGCCCAGTGGCCGGTGACGATCAGCAGCACCACGAAGATCACGCCGTTGAGCAGCCACAGCGCGTCGAGTGCCTGGTGCATCCAGATGGTGAGCGAGAACTTCTTTGGGGTGTTGCCCCGTGCGGAGAACAGGCCGTCCTTCGTCGGCGTGAAGTTGGCCGGAGGCCGCGTCTCGTGGCGGATCTGCAGGCCCGTCCGGATGATCAGCACCATCAGGAACATGTTCAGGAAGTGCTGCCAGCCCATCCACCAGGGCATCCCCTCGGGGGTGCCCTCGGGCAGGACCGGGTGCCCGTCATAGGTCGCGATGAAGTCCGCCACCGGGTCGAGGCTCCGCAGCCAGCGTCCGGCCAGCACCGCGAGCAGCGCCAGCACCACGACGCCGGCCACCGCCGGCAGCGCCTTGCGCAGACGGGACGGGGCGGCGGACACGGCGGCGTCCGTCTCCGCGGCCCGAGCGGGCGTGCCGGTGGCGGCCCCGGGGGCGGCCCGGGGCGGCTGCGCGGCGGAGGCCGGCGGGGCCGAACGGGTGTCCGGCGCGGTGGGAGCCGGCTCCGCGGCCGACGCCGCGGCCACGGGGGCGGCGACGGCCGGTTCCGCATCGGCCGGCTCGGCGACGACCGGCCGGGCCGGCGCCGGGGCGGCGGGCTCGGCGGTGACCGACTCCGGTGCGACGACCTCCTGCGCCACCGTCTCCGGCGCGGTGGGGACGCCCACGGCGGCCAGCTCGGTGAACCACTCCCCCTCCCGGGCGAACGGCACGTACCCGGCCATGCGTCGCCGCTCCGCGAGCGGCACGAGGTCGGACTCCACGGGAGCGCCCACCCCGGCAGCGGCGGGCGCACCGGTCGCGGCGGCGGCGACGGCGGCCGCCACGTCCGGCACGACGGGCTCGGTCTCCGCGGGTGCGGGGGCCCGCGTCGGGGACGCCGAGGCGGCGATCGGCTCGGGGGCGGCAGGCCGCGCCGAAGCCGCGGCCGGGGTCGAGCCGGCGGCCGGGGCGGGGGCCCCGCCGAGCCACTCGGCATCGCGGGCGAACGGGACGTATCCGGCCATGCGGCGTCGCGTGGACAGGGGGGTCAGAGCCGACGCCGGTGCGGTCGGCGCCACCGGGGCGGCGGCCGCGGCCACCGGTGCGGCGGGCGCCACCACCGGGGCCGGGGCCGCCGTCGTGGTGTCCTGCGCCAGGGCGGGGGCGGGCTCGGTCTCGGCCGGGGCGCCCTTCAGGGGGACGTATCCGGCCATTCGCTGCTTGGGCATGCTTCTCCTCGTCCGAGGGGCACGGTCCGAGGCGGACCGCGCCCGCACCGGTTCAGCCGCGGCGGGTGCGCAGCTGCTCGATGACCTGCGGGACCACCTGGAAGATGTCCCCGACCACACCGAAGTCGGCGTGCTCGAAGATCTCGGCGTCCTCGTTTTTGTCGATCGCCACGATGGTCTTGGCGGTCTTCATGCCGGCCAGGTGCTGGATGGCTCCGGAGATGCCCAGGGCGATGTACAGGTTCGGGGACACGATCACGCCGGTCTGACCCACCTGGCGGTCGGCCGCGGTGTAGCCGGAGTCCACGGCGGCGCGCGAGGCGCCCACGGCGGCGCCGAGCTCGTCGGCGAGCTGCTCGACGATCGCGAAGCCCTCCTCGGATCCCACACCGCGGCCGCCGGCAACGACGGTCTTCGCACCGCGCAGGGGCGGGCGGGCGGAGTTCTGCGTCCGGGCGCTCACCTCGAGCACCCGGGCGCCGGCGGTCACCGGGCCCAGCTCGGCGGCGGCCAGCTCCACGACCTCGGGCGCCTCGACGGCCGGGGCCCGGTCCGCGACGGCGCCGGGGCGCATGGTGATGATCCGGGGGCCGCCCTCGCCGGTGGACTCGCTGAGGTAGTCGCCGCCGAACACGGAGTGGCGGGCGATGACCTCGTCGTCGGCCCAGCGCAGCCCCACGGCGTCCGCGCACACGGGGCCGCGGGCCCGAACGGACAGACGGCCGGCCACCGCGCGGGACTCCGGGCTGCCGGAGAGCAGCACGGCCACGGGAGCGGTGCGGGCGGTCACGGCCGTCAGGGCCTGCACGGCCGCGTCACCCAGGGTGGTGGCGGCGTCGTCGGCCACAAGGACGTGGACGCGCGTGGCGCCGTACTCCCCCAGACGGGCGACGGCGGCGTCCCTGCCCTCCGCGCCGGTCACGAGGACGGCCTCGGGCACGCCCACGGTGGCGGCGGCGCCGAGCAGCTCGGCCACGACCGGGCGGAGCGCGCCGTCCGCGCCGATCTCGGCGTGCACCAGCACGGTCTGACCGCTGTTCGCGGCATCGGTCTGCGTCGTCATCTCGGTCTCCTCCACGTTCGCGCTCACACGAGCCCCCGACCCGCGAGGAACTCCACCAGCCGCTCGGCGGCGGTGCCGTCGTCGGTGATCTTCTCGCCCGCGGCACGCTCGGGGCGCGTGTCCGCCGAGACCATCACGGAGCGGTAGGCGGCCTGGGCCGGGCCCGCGGCGATGCCGAGGTCGGCCAGGGACAGCACGGTGAGCGGCTTCTTCTTGGCCGCCATGATGTTCTTGAAGTTCGGGAACCGGGGCTCGGGCGTCTTCTCCGTCAGGCTCGCCACGGCGGGCAGGGCGACGGCGGCGCGCACGTCCGCGTCCGAGGTCGCCACGGTGCCGGTCAGCTCGCCGTCGACCAACTCGGGGGCCTCAGCATGCGGCAGGTAGGGCCGGTCCAGGAGCTCGGCGACCATGGCCGGCACCACGCCGGTGCCGCCGTCCGTGGACAAGGTGCCGGCGAGCACGAGGTCGGCGCCTTCCTTCTCGACGGCCGCGGCGATCACGCGGGCCGTCTCCACGGCGTCCGAGCCGACGAGGGCGTCGTCGGTGATCTGCACGGCGGAGTCCGCGCCCATGGCCAGCATCTTGCGCAGGGTCTTCGAGGAGTCCTCGGGGCCCACCGTCAGGGCCACGACCTCGACGTCCGCGCCGGCGTCCCGCCAGCCCAGGGCGACCTCCATGACGCGCTCGCTGATCTCGTCCGGCACGGGCTCGGCCGCGCCGTCGCGCACCACCCAACCGGTCTCCAGGCTCAGCTCACGCTCCTGCCACGTGTCCGGCACCTGCTTGGCCAGCACCAGGATCTTCACGGCCTCTCCTCCTCGAATCTCCGCTCGGGGCCGCGCGGCGCCGAGCGGGATGAGGCCCTGCTCTTGGCGCGCACGGCATGCAGGGCTCACGCTACACAACCCCGGTTGACTAGTGTGACGGTGGTGACAGCCTCCCACCCGCCCCGCGCCCCCCACGAGGGCACTCCGCCCCTCGATGCGCCCGCCCGCCCGGCGTCCTCCCTCCTCCTGGTGCGCCCGGGCGAGGAGGGCGGCCTCGAGGTGTTCGCCCTCCAGCGCGCCGCCACCATGGCCTTCAGCGCGCACGCCACGGCCTTCCCCGGCGGACGGGTGGACCCGGCCGACGAGCTGCCGCCCGCCCTGTGGGACGGGGTCGACCTCGCGGGGTGGGCGGACAGGCTCGGCCTGCCCGGTGAGCCGGAGGGCGCGCGGAGCACCCTCGGGGACCTCGCCCCGGAGCGCGCCGCCGGGCGCCTGCTGGCCGCCGTCGTGCGGGAGACCTTCGAGGAGGTGGGTGTGCTCCTGGCCCGGGACGCGGCCACCGGCGTCCCGGTGGACGCGCAGCGCGTGGCCGCGCTCCCTGCTGAGCTGCGCGCGCAGGTGGAGCGCCACGAGGTGGACTTCGGCGCGTTCCTGGCGCACGAGGGCCTCGCCCCCGACGTCGGGGCGCTCGTCCCGTGGTCGCGCTGGATCACGCCGCCCGGCGGCGCGCGGCGCTACGACACCTTCTTCTTCGTGGTCCGCCTGCCCGCGGGCCAGTCCCCCGAGCGGGTCTCGACCGAGGCCGCCCATCACGGCTGGGCCACCCCCGCGGCGCTGCTCGAGCGCTTCCGGGCGGGAGCGGTGAACCTCATGGCCCCGACGTGGTGGCAGCTGCGCGCCCTCGCCGACGCCGAGGGGTGCGAGGACGTGGTGCCCCTGAGCCGGAGCCTCGAGCCGCTGCAGGCCGTCATGCTGAGGGCGAACGCCCCCCGCCCCGACTTCACGGGTGCCGCCGACTACCTGCGCGACCTGGCCGCCTTCCGGGCCGCCGCCACCGTGGAGGAGAGCCCCGACAACGTGCTCTGAGGCCCGGTCTGCCCCTACGCTGGACAGCACGGGAGGGTCGACCACGGCGCCCGTCGTCCGGTGAGCCCGGACCGACGCGCCGGACGCCTCCCGCGGAGCGCCCCACATCCCGGGCCCCGTCCCGGCAACCAAGGAGTCCCCGGCATGTCGCTGAGCGTCCTCGACCTGTTCTCGATCGGCATCGGCCCGTCGTCGTCCCACACCGTGGGTCCCATGCGCGCCGCGCGCCGCTTCACCTCCAGCCTGCAGCAGAACGACGTGCTCGACTCCACCCACCGCGTGAAGGCGGAGCTGTACGGCTCCCTCGCCGCCACGGGCATCGGCCACGGCTCCGACACCGCCGTCCTCCTGGGCCTCGCGGGCCAGGACCCGGAGACCATCGACCCCGACGCCTGCGTGGGGCTCGTCAAGGACATCGTGGACAGCAGCCGCATGCCGCTCGACGGCCGCCGGGAGATCCACTTCGACCGCAGGAAGGACATGGTCCTGCACATGCGGCAGAACCTGCCCGGCCACCCCAACGGCATGCGCCTGACCGCCTTCGACGAGGCCGGCGAGGAGCTGCACACGCGCGACTACTACTCCGTGGGCGGCGGATTCGTGGTCACCTCGGACGAGCTCGAGGCCGAGCTGGACGAGGCCCGGGACGTGAACCGCAAGGACGAGGCCACCGAGGGCGCTGAGCCCTACCCGTTCTCCTCGGGCGCCGAGCTGGTGGCCCACTGCCGCGCCAACGGCATCTCGATCGCCGAGCTGATGCTGGCCAACGAGGCGGTCAAGCACGACCTCGGGGAGCTGCGCGGCAAGCTCCTGGCCATCTGGGCCGTCATGGAGGAGTGCGTCGAGAACGGCACCACCCGCACCGAGCCGATCCTGCCCGGCGGGCTGAAGGTCCGCCGTCGCGCCCCCGCCCTGCGCGCGCACCTCGAGGCCCAGACCGGGGAGAAGGACCCGATGTGGGCCATGGAGTGGGTGAACCTCTTCGCCCTGGCGGTGAACGAGGAGAACGCCTCCGGCGGACGCATCGTCACGGCCCCCACCAACGGCGCCGCCGGCATCATCCCCGCGGTGATGCACTACTTCAAGCGGTTCGAGATGTCGGAGGACTCCACGGACGCCGAGCGCGAGGACAAGGTGGTGGACTTCCTCCTCACCGCCGCGGCCATCGGCATCCTGTACAAGCGCAACGCGTCCATCTCCGGCGCCGAGGTCGGCTGTCAGGGCGAGGTCGGCTCGGCCTGCTCCATGGCGGCCGGCGCGCTGTGCGCGGTGCTCGGCGGCACCCCCGAGCAGGTGGAGAACGCGGCGGAGATCGGGATCGAGCACAACCTCGGCCTGACCTGCGACCCCGTGGGCGGCCTCGTCCAGGTGCCCTGCATCGAGCGCAACGCCATCGCGTCCGTGAAGGCCATCAACGCCGCCCGCCTCGCCCTCCTCGGCGACGGCACGCACCGCGTGAGCCTGGACCAGGCGATCAAGACGATGCGTGACACCGGTGCGGACATGAAGTCCAAGTACAAGGAGACCTCGCGCGGCGGGCTCGCCGTCAACGTCCCCGAGTGCTGACGGGTCCCCGGCCCGGGCCCTGACGGCCCGGGTCGGCTACTGTGGGCGCGACCCCTGACCTGTCATGCGGAAGGACCCACCGTGGCCATTCACCCCGTCGACGCGACCCTCGAGGGCGCGAGGATCGACCCGGAGGAGCGCACGGAGCGCCTGAAGGACGTCAAGCTGGACGGCAAGGGCTGGAAGTACGCCCTCACCCGTGCCCTCAAGGAGTTCGGCAACGACGGCGGCACAGACCTCGCCGCGAAGCTCACCTACTTCATGGTGCTCTCGCTGGCCCCGTCCCTGCTCGCGATCTTCTCCATCCTCAGCCTCGTCCTCTCCAACAACCGCCAGGCCGTGGACGACCTGATCAACCAGATCGCCGGCGCGGTGCCCGTCGAGTACGAGCCCATGGTGACGGACCTGATCACCACCATGAGCAACCAGGCGACCGGCGGCATCATCGCCCTGGTGATCGGCATCCTGACCGCCCTGTGGTCCGCCTCCGCATACGTGAAGGCGTTCAACCGCAGCATGAACCAGGTCTACAACTACGAGGAGGGGCGCGGCTTCGTCAAGCTGACCCTCACCAACCTCCTCACCACGCTCATCCTGATCGTGGGCATCGTGCTCGTGCTGATCTCCCTGGCCCTCAACAAGTCGCTCGTCGAGGGCTTCCTCGCGCCGATCGCCCAGCCGCTCGGCCTGGGCGGCGTGGTGGACTTCCTGCTCGACACCTTCCTGCCGATCTGGGCCTGGGTGAAGTGGCCCGTGGTCATCGTGCTGCTGCTCCTGCTCATCGCGACCCTGTACTACACCACCCCGAACGTGAAGAAGCCGAGCTTCCACATGTTCGGCCCGGGCAACGTCTTCGCGCTCGTCGGCCTGGCCCTCGCCGCCGTCGCGCTGTCCGTGTACCTCACGCAGTTCGCCGGCTACAGCGCCTACGGCGCGATCGGCGGCATCATGGCCCTGCTCTTCGCGCTGTGGATCTTCAACATCGTGCTGCTGCTCGGCGCGGAGATCGACACCGAGGTGGAGCGCGCCAAGCAGCTGACCGCCGGCATGCCCGCCGAGAAGGCCGTGCGCCTGCCCCCCAAGGACACCGACGCCCTGGTGAAGAAGGTGGAGAAGCAGGAGGAGCTGGAGGAGAAGGGCTACGAGCTGCGGGCCGCCCACGAGGACGCCCCGGACACCTCTGACGGCGGCTCCGGCCCCCGCCACGCCACGTCCTGAGCCTCACGTCCCCGGCACGACGAACGGGCGCCCACCTCATCGAGGTGGGCGCCCGTTCGTCTCCTCGCGGCCGAGGCCGGGGGGCCTCCTCTGCGAGGAGGCTCACGGCCTCAGCGCTGGGAGGCGATGAAGCCGGCCGCCGCCGCGGCCGAGGTCGACGCGTAGCAGTTCTTCGCGCTCGTCTGGTCGTAGTGCTCTCCGCCGGGCACGTGGTACTTGCCCGAGCTGCTCACCTTGACCGGGTAGCCGTCCGGGCAGACGCCGCCGCTGCCGGCCACCGGACCGCCGGCGCCCGCTGCGGAGCCCGACGACCCCGATCCCGAGCCGCCTGAACCGCCTGAACCGCCTGAACCCGAGGACCCCTCCTCGTCGCAGTAGACGAAGGTCTCGCCGCCCGGGGCGTAGCAGCGGTTCGGCGCCTTGCTGGACGTCCCGCCGGAGGGCCGGCCGGAGGACGAGGACCCCGAGCCGGATCCGCCGGACGTGCCCGCGACGTTCCGGGGCGCGGTCTCGGCCGCCTTCTCCTCTGCGGCGCGACGCGCGGCAGCGGCCCTCTCCTCGGCCTCGGCCTCAGCAGCCCGGGCCGACGCTGCGGCCGCCTCGCGCTTCCGGGCAGCCTCCCGCTGCTCGGCCTCGCGCTCCTGTGCCGCCCGCTGCTCGGCTGCCCGCTCCTCCTCGGCCCGCTGCTCGGCGGCACGGCCCTCCGCGGCACGCTGACCCTCGGCCCGCTGCTCCGGAGCCGCGCTCGCCGTCGGCGCCTCGTCCCCGCCGGCGCCCTCCCCAGCGCTCGACGTGCCTGTGGAGACGAGGTGCTTCACACGGGAGAGCACGTCCGGGTAGAGGGCGCTCATCCAGGCCTGCTCACCGGACGCGGCGCCCGCGTACGCCAGTGCGAGCTCCTCGAGCACGCCCTCCGCGGGCTCCGCTCCCGCCGGTGCCTGCTCGGCCATGACCGGCAGGGAGCAGTCCAGGCCCGGCTGGTTCAGCCCGGCGCCGTCCTCCTCCGCCTCGTTCCAGGCGGCGAGCACCTCGTCGTAGAAGCGACGGTTCGGCTCGAACACCACGGGCACGCCCAGGCCGGCTCGCGCGATCTCCGCGTTCACGAGCGTGGCGCCCTCGAACACGCCGGCCAGCGTGCGGTGGAACCTGTCGTAGCGCTCCTCGTCGTACTGGAGGGTGACGTGGTCCCCCTCCTCCAGGAGGGACTCGAGGAGCGCGGCGGCCTCCGGGCCCCTGCACTGCACCGCCTTGCTCGGGTGCTTCGTCTCGGGGGTGTCGATGTTCAGGAGGCGGACCCGGGTGACGGCGGCCTCGCCGTCCTTGCGCACGTCGACGGTGTCGCCGTCGACCACCCGGACGACCACCGCTGCGTCGCCCTCCACGGCATCGGAGGGCGCGGTGGAGGGCGACACCTCCGCCGCGGGATGGACGGCGGCGCCGCTGGTGCCCACGGCGGACGGCGGACCGCTCGCGGGCGACGGATCGGAGGCGGTGCAGCCGACGAGGGCGAGGGCTGCGGACGCGGCGGCGAGTCCGGTGCGCAGAGGACGGAGAGGGGTCACGGGGGCTCCTGACGGTGGTGGGGACGGGCGAGGGCCCCGCCGTGCGGCGGGGCCCTCCGTCGGAGTCATCCTCCCACGGTCATTGCACCGGCTCTCGTGTGGCACGCCCCTGCCGTCTCCGGTCAGGTCCAGAGTCAGCGGCGGCCATCGATCGGGTCGTCGCCGCCGTCGATGGCGTCGAGGACGAGGTCGCGCGCCTCACCCGTCGCGGACACGTGGGACAGCAGGAGGGAGGCGACCCACCCGAGCAGGACGATCACGGCCGCGCCCCACGCCGTCACCGCCACCGCGCCGGAGAACAGGCCGGCGCCGTCCGAGCGGCCCACGCCCACCCAGAGGAGCCCCCAGGCGAGGGCGAGCGCCGGGGTCAGCCGGCCGCCGTCGTACACGGCGGTGAAGAGGCCCACGATCGCGGCGACCACGATCAGGGTCTGCGCCCACGTGGTGGGCATGAGCCCCGCGGCCCAGCCGGCGGAGGTGAGCCACGCCGCGAGGCTCGCGACGAGGAGGAACGTGGCCCAGCCGAGGTGCAGCCCCTGCACGCCGTCCACGAGGACGCGCTCGGCCACGGTGCGGGGATGGCCCGACTCCAGGAGCGTGAGGATCCGGAACAGCACGGCCACGAGGAGCAGCGCGACGACGACGCTCACCAGGAGCCAGGCGGCGTGGATCGTCCAGATCCACGCGGCGCCGAGCACGGCGCTCGCCATGATCCACGGGCGCAGGCGGTCGTGGCGCACGGTCTGCGCGGCGGGCAGGAACTGCCACAGCGCAGAGGCGAGCAGCCCCAGTCCCACCAGGGCCCACAGCCACAGGGCGGGGCGGGACGGGGAGAGCCAGGAGCCGTCGTCGGTGAACCAGCCGCCGGTCGCGTCGCGGAGGAACGCCCCGGAGCCGAGGAAGGCGGCCACGAGGGAGGCGAGGACGACCAGCAGCATGACCGCCTGACGGCCGCGGGAGGTCCGGCCCAGGTCGACGCTCCGGTCGGCGCGGGCGGTGGCCGCGTGGGCGGAGTGCGGGGCGGGGGGCTGGCCGGGGGCGGCGGTGCTCATGGTCTCTCCCAGGTCGGGGTCGGATGGCGCCCGCGCATGCGGATGCCGTTCGTGGTCAGCGTAGCCAACCCGGAGCGGCCTCCGTCAGGTGCCTCTCCCACGCCGTCTGGCCTCCCACCCCCGCGCCCCGCCTAGGCTGGGGGCATGAGCGCCCCCTCCCCCCTCGGACTCCTGCTGGACGTGGACGGTCCCCTGGCCTCCACCGAGACCCGCACCGTGCCGGAGGGGATCATCACCACCCTCGCCCGGCTCGCCCAGCGGCGCGTGCCGATCGGCTTCAACACGGGCCGCTCCGCCGACTTCCTCCTGCACAGCGTGATCGCCCCGCTGCGGGCGGCGGGGCTTCCCGACGACGCGCCGTTCTACGCCGTCTGCGAGAAGGGCGCCGTGTGGTTCCCCTTCTCCGCCGTCCCCGAGGGCGAGCTGCCCGAGGTGAGCGTCGACGTCCCCGTCCCTAACTGGGTCCGCACCGATCCGGACATGGCGATCGACCCCGAGCTGCGCGAGGCGATGTGGGCCGTGAACGAGGAGCAGGACGAGGGCGTCATGTTCGCCGACCGGACGAAGCTGGTCATGGTCTCCCTCGAGGAGGAGGTGGGCGCGGACGACGCCGAGTTCACCCGGGTGCGCGACGAGGTCGTCGCGGCGATCGAGGACCTGCTGGAGAGGCGGGGCCTCGCCGAGGAGTTCGAGGTGGACCCCACCATCATCTCGATCGACGTGGAGCACGCCTCCTCCGGCAAGGACCTCGGCGTCGCGCGGTGCCTGGGCTTGATGGCCGACGACGGCGTCGCCGTCCCCGAGCGCTGGATCACCGCGGGCGACTCCCGCTCCGACTACGCCATGGCGGACGCCCTGCACGCCATGGGCGCGCGCGTGGAGCACATGGACGTCCGCCCGGAGGACGGGATCCCGGAGAAGGCGTACGGCGTCCTCACCGCCGCCGACCTCGCGGAGCGCGGCGTCGGCCAGGCGGAGGACGTGCACGAGCGCGCCGGCGAGTCCCTCCTGCGGTGGGCGGAGCGGGACCTCCTCGGCTGAGCGGGTCCGCGTCACGGGGCGTCACCGGCGTCAACACGGCGACACCGGAAGTGGCGGCCGGCCGGCATCGAGAGTGCACTGGGCCCATGACCGTGCACGCAACCGACACCCCCTCCCCCGCCGATGCGCGGGGCACCGCCCCGCTCGAGGTTCCCGTCCTCGACCTGTCGACCATGCGTCGGGCCGACGGCTCCTTCGACCCCGCGTTCCTGGAGCGCCTGCGCTTCGCGGCGCACAACGTGGGCTTCTTCCAGATCGTGGGCTACGGCGCGGAGCCCGGCCAGGTGGACGCGCTGTTCCGCGTGACCGCCGAGTTCTTCGCCCGCCCCGAGGCGGAGAAGCTGGCGCTGCACAACCAGGAGTCCCCGCACTACCGGGGCTACTCGGCGATCGCCGCCGAGCGGACGCAGGGCCGCCCCGACTCCCGCGAGCAGCTGGACTTCTCCGCCGACCGCGAGCCGATCCCGGCCGAGCGGATCGGCGAGGGGGAGGAGTTCTGGCACCTGCAGGGCCGCAACCAGTGGCCCGCCGGCATGCCGGAGCTCGAGCGCACCGCCATGGCGTGGACGGCGCTGATGGACCGCGTGGGCGAGGACCTCCTCAAGGCGCTCTGCGTGGCCATCGGCCTGGACGAGGACCACTTCTCCGCGGCGTTCGACGGCGACCGCGCGTGGATGGCCAAGCTGGCGCACTACGTCGGCGGCGTGGCCGAGGCCGGGACGCAGGGGGTGGGGCTGCACGCCGACTACGGGTTCATCACCCTCCTGCTGCAGGACGAGGTCGGCGGCCTCGAGGTGCGCCCCTACGGCCAGGACGCGTGGCTGCCGGTGGAGCCGATCCCGGGCGCGCTCGTGGTGAACCTCGGCGAGATGCTCGAGGTGGCCACGGACGGCTACCTCATGGCCACGATCCACCGCGTGCAGTCCCCGCCGCCGGGCGTGGACCGCTACTCCGTGCCGTTCTTCTACTCCCCCCGCCTGGACGCGGTGATCGAGAAGGTGGAGCTCCCGGCCGAGCTGGCCGCGGACGCCCGCGGGGTCTCCGACGACCCGACCAACCCGATGCTCGCCTCCTTCGGCTCCAACATGCTCAAGGGCTTCGCGCGCGCCCATCCGCGGGTGACCGAGCGGTTCCACCCGGGGCTGCTGAACCGCTGAGCCACCCCGCGGGAGCGGAGGTGTGAGCAGGAGGACAGGGCCCGAGTGGACCCCGGGCCCTGTCCTTCCGCACGGCTCGGTCCTAGCGTGGACCGGGAAGCGGCGCCTCCCCTCCCGAGCGGGGCGCCTCCCCCGACCCAGAGAGGTGCGCACCATGGCCACCGTCGCCCGCAACATCGTCGAGAGCCTCCACGCATCCGGGGTCCGCCGGATGTACGGCGTCTCCGGAGACTCCCTTAACGGCCTCACGGACGCGCTGCGCGACCACGGGGGCGTGGAGTGGGTGCCGGTCCGGCACGAGGAGTCGGCGGCGTTCGCGGCCTCGGCCGAGTCCCAGCTGACCGGCGAGCTCGCGGTGTGCGCCGGCTCGTGCGGCCCGGGCAACCTGCACCTCGTCAACGGCCTGTTCGACGCGCAGCGCACCCGCACGCCCGTCCTGGCGATCGCGGCGCACATCCCCTCCGAGGAGATCGGCTCCGGCTACTTCCAGGAGACCCACCCGCAGGAGCTCTTCCGCGAGTGCTCCGTGTACGTGGAGCACGTCTCCTCCGCGGACCAGATGCCCCGCCTGCTGCGCACGGCGATGCGCGCCGCCGTCGAGCAGCGCGGTGTGGCCGTGCTGGTGATCTCCGGCGACGTGGCGCTGACGGAGCTCGACGCCCCCGCCGAGGTCGTCCGGCACATGCCCTCCACCGTGGTCCCCGCGGACACGCTGCTCGCGGAGGCGGCCCAGGCGCTCAACGCCGCCCAGCGGATCACGATCCTCGCCGGCGCCGGCGCGGCGGGCGCCCACCGCGAGGTGGTGGCCCTCGCCGAGCGGCTCCAGGCGCCCATCGTCCACGCGATGCGCGGCAAGGAGCACCTGGAGTACGACAACCCGTACGACGTCGGCCTCACCGGGCTGCTCGGCTTCTCCTCCGGCTACAAGGCGCTCAAGGGAGCGGAGACGCTGCTCATCCTCGGCTCCTCGCTCCCCTACCGCCAGTTCTACCCCGAGGACGCGACGGTCATCCAGGTGGACATCCGGGGCGAGCAGATCGGCCGGCGCATCGCGGTGGACGTGCCCCTCGTGGGCGGGGTGAAGGAGACCGCGGAGGCCCTGCTGCTGCGGCTGCGCGGCAACGCGTCGTCGGCGTTCCTCGAGGAGATCCTGAAGGAGTACCGCACGACGCGGAAGGACCTGGACGAGCTGGCCACGCCGTCCCGCTCCACGATCCATCCGCAGTACCTGGCCCGCCTGATCGACGAGCGCGCCGCCGACGACGCCGTCTTCATCCCGGACGTGGGCTCGCCCGTGATCTGGGCAGCGCGCTACCTCACCATGAACGGGCGCCGCCGGCTCATCGGGTCCATGAACCACGGCTCCATGGCCAACGCCATCATGCAGTCGATCGGCGCACAGGCCGCGTACCCCGGGCGGCAGGTGATCGCGCTCGCCGGCGACGGCGGCCTCTCCATGATGCTCGGCGAGCTGCTCACCCTCGTGCAGAACGGCCTGGCCGTCAAGGTGGTGGTGTTCAACAACTCCTCGCTGAACTTCGTGGAGCTCGAGATGAAGGCGGCGGGCTTCGTCACGTTCGCCACGGACCTGAAGAGCCCGGACTTCTCCGTGGTGGGCGAGGCGGTGGGCCTGCGCGGCTTCCACGCGGAGACGTCGAAGGAGCTGCCGGACGCCGTGGACGCCTTCCTGGCCCACGAGGGCCCCGCGATCCTCGACGTCACGACCGAGCGCCAGGAGCTGACGATCCCGCCGAGCGTGGAGGCCGAGCAGGCCAAGGGCTTCGCGCTCTACGCGATACGCACCGTGCTGGACGGCAAGGGCACCGAGCTCATCGACCTCGCCAAGGCGAACATCCGCCAGCTGTTCTGAGCGGACCCTGGCGGCCGACGGCGGCGGCCCGGCATCACCGGAGCCGGACAGCCCGCCCCCCGGTCGGACCGTCCCTCCGGTCGGACCTGCGAGAAGGGACAGGATCTGCGTCGAGGACGCAGATCCTGTCCCTTTCTGCCGACCGGGCCGGCGCCCGTCGTGTCGGCGGACGACGCGTCAGGCGCGGTGCGAGCCGGCCTCGTCCACGCCGCCGTCGCGCACCGACGTGGCACCCGGGGTGCCGGCCGCGTGGCGCTCGAGCTCCTCGCCGGTCATGCCCTCGCGGACGAGCCCGTCCGCGCGCAGCTCCCAGAAGTCGGCGTTGTGGATGCCGAGCGGGCGCGGGTCGAACTGCGGGTCCAGGCCCTGCTTCTTCTGGGCGTGGTAGTCCTTGAGGGCCTTCAGGGCGGGGCCCTGCAGGAACAGGATGCCGATGATGTTCATCCACGCCATGGAGCCCACGCCGATGTCGCCGAGGCCCCAGGCCGCACCGGTGGTGGTGACGGCGCCGTAGGCCACGGACACGAGGATCAGGCCCTGCAGCAGTCGGATGACCACGCGGCGGACGGTCGAGTTCTTGGCGCCGCGGAACAGGTACGCGACGTTGACCTCCGCCATGTAGTAGTACGCCACGATCGTGGTGAACGCGAAGAACGCGAGGGCCACCGCCACGAAGGAGGGGCCGAAGCCGGTGAAGACGGTGTCGAAGCCGTTCTGCACGAAGGCGGGGCCGACCTTGGAGTCGGCGGGGAGGTTCCCCTCGAAGAGGACCGGGGTGGTCACGGCCTCGCCCTGGTACACGCGGTACATGCCGGTGGACAGGATGATGAACGCCGTGGCCGTGCAGACGAACAGGGTGTCGATGTAGACGGCGAAGGCCTGCGCATAGCCCTGCTTGGCCGGGTGGGAGACCTCCGCAGCGGCGGCCGCGTGGGGGCCGGTGCCCTGACCGGCCTCGTTCGAGTAGACGCCGCGCTTGACGCCCCACTGCACGGCGAGGCCGAGGATGGAGCCGAAGATCGCGTGCGCGCCGAAGGCGCTGGAGAAGATCGCTCCGAACACGGCGGGGATCTGGGAGAAGTTCAGGAAGAAGACGATCAGCGCCAGGATGATGTACAGGACCGCCATCACCGGGACGACGTACACGGCGAACGTCGCGATGCGCTTCACGCCGCCCACCACGATGAACGCGAGGATGATGACGATGCCGATGGCCACGGCCCACGCGGGCGCACCCCAGGCCTCGTTGATGGACGACGCCATGCCGTTGGCCTGCACGCCCGGGAGGAAGAAGCTGGTGGCGAAGACCGTCACGATCGCGAAGATCACGGCGTAGACCTTCAGGACCGGGCCGAACGCCGTGTGCTTGTAGGCCTTGTCGAAGTAGTACGCCGGACCGCCGCGGTACTCGCCGGTGTCCTTGTCCTTCTCCTTGTAGATCTGGCCGAGCGTGCACTCGATGAAGGAGGTGGCGGCGCCCAGGAAGGCGACCGTCCACATCCAGAAGACAGCGCCCGGACCGCCGAAGGCGATGGCCGTGGCCACGCCGCCGATGTTGCCCATGCCGACACGGCCGGCGAGGGACATCATGAGGGACTGGAAGGACGAGGTGCCGTCCGCGGACTTCTCGCCGTTCTTGAGCTGGGCGAGCATGTCGGGGATGCCCCGGACCTGGAGGAAGGCCGTGCGGAGCGAGAAGTAGACGCCTGCGAGGAGGCAGAGACCGATCAGGGGCAACGACCAGATGTAGCCGTTGGCCTCATCGATGAATTCGGCGAAGGTCATGGTGAGTCTCCGAAGTCGGGGTGCGAGCACCGAGACGGAGCGGGATCAGGGAAGGCGCCCCGCGGCAGGAAGGGAATCTGCTGAGGGGAACAGTACGCCACTCTGTGATGCCCGTCTCATCATTGTTCGACGCGTGACTCCCTGAGCCCGTGCGCCCGCCGCCGCACCCACACCCGCGCTCGTCCAGATCCTCCGGACGGGTCGCCCAGATCCTCCAGTCATGCGAAAAGCCCCGTCACCACGGGGGTGACGGGGCTTACCCGCGGAGGATGGGGGATTTGAACCCCCGAGGGCGTTAACCCAACACGCGTTCCAGGCGTGCGCCATAGGCCGCTAGGCGAATCCTCCTTGGCTGCCCCGATGCGGAAGACCGCACAAGGGCAGGCTCCATCATAACCAGGTGGTGCGCCGGGACGCCAATCGCCCGCCCGACTGGCCCTGCGTCCGAGCGCTGGTAGACTCGTGGACGGCCCCTCACGTGGTGTCATCTCGCTGAACTCCCCCAGGACCGGAAGGTAGCAAGGGTAGGTGGGCTCTGGCAGGTGCGTGAGGGGTCTTTCACGTCGTCAGGAGGTCCCATGTCCGCCGGCCGCTACGCACCCTCGCCCACGGGGACCCTGCACCTGGGCAACCTGCGCACCGCACTGGTCGCGTGGCTGGCGGCCCGCGCGTCGGGCCGGCCCTTCCTGCTGCGCGTCGAGGACCTGGACCGCGTCCGCTCCGGGGCCGAGGCCGAACAGCTCGCCGACCTCGCCGCCGTCGGGATCACGTGGGACGCCCCGCCCGTGCGCCAGTCCGAGCGCACTCCCCGCTACGACGCCTCCGTCGCCGCCTTGCGCGCCGCCCACGGCGCGGACGTGGTGTACGAGTGCTTCTGCTCCCGCAAGGACATCGCGGAGGCCACGTCCGCACCGCACCCCACCGCGGAGCCCAGGGACGACGACGGCGCCGCGGCCCCCGACACGCCCCTCGCCTCGGGCGCCGCACGGCGGCCTCCGGGCTTCTACCCGGGCACGTGCCGCGGCCTGACGGAGGACGAGCGGGCCGAGCGTCGTCGGACGCGGCCGGCGGCGCTGCGGATCGACGCGGCCCGGGCGGCCGGCCTGCCGGCGGGCACCGTGCCGCGGGCCCACGCCCGCGACGTCCTCCACGGCGAGGTCACGGGCCTCGTGGACGACCTCGTCCTGCGCCGCAACGACGGCGCCTACGCGTACAACCTGTCCGTCGTCGTCGACGACCTGGCCCAGGGCGTGGACCAGGTGGTGCGCGGCGACGACCTGCTCGACTCCACGCCACGCCAGCGCTGGCTGGCTGAGCTGCTCAGCGCGGCGCGCGGCGAGACGGCGCCGCCCACCGAGTACCTGCACGTTCCCCTCGTGCTCAATGCTGGGGGGAGGCGACTGGCCAAGCGGGACGGCGCCGTCACCCTCGCCGACCTCGCGGCGCAGGACCCCCGCTGGACGCCGGAGCGCGTCCGGGACCGCCTGCTGGAGTCGCTCGGCCTGCCGGCCGGCCCTCTCGAGGGCGCGGTGGCGGCGTTCGACCCGCGGGGGCTGCCACGCGAGCCGTGGGTGTTCGACCCGGCGGGCTTCGTGGCCTGACCCGGCTGGCAGCGGCCGGCACCCGAGGCGCCGACCGCGGCCGCGGCTCAGAGGACCTGCGCGGCCTGGTCGAACTCGAGGCGGCCCTGGCGCGGGCTGACGGCCTTCTCGTGGTCGGAGGCCGCGTGGCCCACGTTGATCACCACGAGCGAGCGCCAGCCGCTCTCGGCATGGAAAGCGGCGTCGACGCCGTCGGTGCTGAAGCCGGCCATGGGGCCCACCTCGAGGCCGAGGGCGCGCAGGGCCACGGTGAGGTAGCCGATCTGGAGGAGCGCGTTGGTGCGGCCCATGCCGTCGCGCAGCTCGGCCTTGCTCTCCCACTGCTCCCGGAAGCCCTCGCGGAAGGGGGCGAGGTGGGGCATGTGCTCGTGCCAGCGCGGGTCGTAGGCGGCGATCAGGGTGAGCGGCGCCGCGAGGGTCTTGTCCGCGTTGAACCCGGCCATGTGCGGGGCCAGCCGCTCGCGGGACTCGCGCGACTCGACCGCGGTCAGGCGCAGCGGCTGGCTGTTCATGGCGGTCGGCGCCCAGCGCACGTGCTCGTAGGCCTCGCGGACGAGGGCGGTGTCCACGGGCTGGTCCGTGAAGTGGTTCGTGGTGTGGCGGTCCTCGAAGAGGGCGGGCAGGAAGGAGGCGTGGTCGATCCGGGTCATGACGGCGTCAACGCCCGCGCGGACGCACGCCATTCCCGCCGCTCCTGCACAGGCGTCGCAGCGGGCGGCGGGGGCCGACGACGGCGGCCGGCGGGCCGTACGGCGTCCGGGTGAGCCGCTAGGGTGAGCCAGGTGAGCACCGCCCTGTATCGACGCTATCGCCCGGACCGATTCGAGGAGGTCATCGGGCAGGATCACGTCACGGTCCCGCTGCGCACCGCGCTGTCCAAGGACCGGGTGAGCCACGCCTACCTCTTCTCGGGCCCGCGCGGCTGCGGCAAGACCACCTCCGCCCGCATCCTCGCGCGCTGCCTGAACTGCGCGGAGGGCCCCACGCCCACGCCGTGCGGCGAGTGCGACTCGTGCCGCGACCTGGCCACGGGCGGGCCCGGCTCCCTGGACGTCATGGAGATCGACGCCGCCTCCCACGGCGGCGTGGAGGACGCCCGCGGCCTGCGGGAGCGGGCCACCTTCGCCCCGGTGCGGGACCGGTACAAGATCCTGATCATCGACGAGGCCCACATGGTCACGGCGGCAGGCTTCAACGCGCTGCTGAAGATCGTGGAGGAGCCGCCGGAGCACCTCAAGTTCATCTTCGCCACCACGGAGCCGGAGAAGGTCATCGGGACCATCCGCTCCCGCACCCACCACTACCCGTTCCGCCTCGTGCCGCCTGAGCCGCTCATCGCGTACCTCGAGCAGCTGTGCGCCGAGGAGCAGGTGCGCGTGGAGCCCGGCGTCCTTCCCCTCGTGGTGCGGGCCGGCACGGGCTCGGTGCGCGACACCCTCTCCGTGCTGGACCAGCTCATCGCCGGCGCCGAGCAGGGTGCGGTGTCCTACGACCTCGCGGTGAGCCTGCTCGGCTTCACGCCGGAGGCCCTGCTGGACGACGTGATCGACGCCGTGGCCGCGGACGACACCCCCACCGTGTTCCGCGTGGTGGACCGCGTGGTGCAGTCCGGCCAGGACCCGCGCCGATTCGTGGAGGACCTGCTGGACCGGTTCCGCGATCTCGTGATCGCGCGCGCGCTGCCGGAGGAGGCCGGTGCCATCCTGCACGGCATGCCGGAGGACCAGGTGCGGCGCCTGTCCGCGCAGGCCGCCCAGCTCTCCCGCGCGGAGCTCTCCCGGCTGGCGGACGTCACCAACCTCGCGCTGACGGACATGGTGGGCGCCACGAGCCCCCGCCTGCACCTCGAGCTGCTGATGGCACGCCTCGTGCTGCCCGCCACGGACGACACGCACCGCGGCCTCTCCGCCCGCCTCGAGGCGCTCGAGCGGCGGCTCGAGTACGGGGGCTCGCCCGCGGCCTCTGCACCGGCCCAGGCCGCCGAGGCCGCCGAGGGCACCCCGCACACGGGGGCCGTCGGGGAGGCGGCCGGCCTCTCCGGTGCCGCCCTGGCCCGCGCAGCCATGCGCCGACCCGAGGCCGAGGAGACCACCCCCAGCGCCCGGCAGCAGGACGCGCCGGCCCGCCAGGAGCAGCGCCCGGCCGCCCCCACGCAGGCGCCCGCCGCGCCCGAGACCCCGCCGTCGTCGACCGCCCCCGCAGCGCCGACCGCGCCGACGCCGCCGAGCGCCCCCGAGCAGTGGTCCCCGCCGCAGCAGGACGGATCCCCCACGCCGGACGAGGCCGCCGGCAGGGCGGACGCGGAGGGCAAGGGCCCGGAGAAGCCGGTCCCGGAGAACACGGGCGCGGAGCCGACCTCCGCGGCCCCGTCGTCCCAGCGCTCCGGCGAGGCCGAGGGCCGGGCCGCGGCCCCGAGCACCTCCGGCACGGGCCCCTCCTCCGCGAACCCCGTGGAGATGGTGCGCCGCGCCTGGCCGGACATCCTGGCCGCCCTCGAGGACTCCTCGCGGCTGGTGTGGATGCTGGTGAAGGACAACGCGTCGGTCACCGGATACGACGGCTCACTGCTCACGATCGGATTCCAGCAGGACGGCCCGCGGCAGTCGCTGCTGGGCCGCGGCGGTGACCGGGTGCTGGCCGAGGCCGTCCACCGTGTGCTCGGCATCCGCCCGGAGCTCGACCTCATCCTCGGCGGGGATGCTCCCCGCCCCGAGCACCGCGCGTCCGCCGACGCCCGCCAGGCCTCCGGCCGGCCCGCATCGGGGTCGCCGCGCCCCCAGCAGCAGCCCCCGCAGGACGCATCGGACACCCGCGGCCTCCAGCGCCCTCCGGCCCAGCCAGCGACCGCGTGGCCCGCGCCCGCCGACACACGGACCTCTCCCGAGCCAGGGCGCCCCACGTCCGCCGCGTCCGCGCCACCTGCGGCCGCGCCCGCTCCTCCGTCCGCGCCCGCGTCTGCTTCCCCCGCTCCCTCGGCTCCGACCGCGGACAGCTGGGGCCATGCCGGCGAGGCGCCCCCCGCGTGGGAGGACGCCCCGCCGAGCGAGGAGGACCCGTGGGACACCCTCCCCGAGTTCGACCCGGACTCGGACATGGAGGACTCCCCCGGTCCCGAGGGATGGGTGCCGCCGCAGGGTGCCCAGGAGGACGGCGGACCGCAGGAGAACGCCTCGAGCGGCACGCCCGGGTGGGACGGGCCGGTGCCCAGCCCGTCGGACTGGGGCACGCCGCCGCAGGCCGACCAGCCCGCCCCGGCCCCCCGGCCGGACGAGGCGGCCTCGCCCGGGGCCGAGCCCTGGCCCCCCGCCGGGCCCGCCCCGACCGCGGACGCCGCGCAGCGGCTCCAGGACGTGACCCCTGAAGCGGCGGAGCGCGCCTACGATCCCGGACCCCTCGTCCGCGAGTCCGCCCCCACCATTCCCGTGTTCGCCCGGCCCGAGGCGGAGCTGCGTGCCGAGTTCGAGGCCCGCTTCGGCACCACGCGGCCCGCCGGCTTCGACGGCGGCTCCCGCGGCGGCGCCTCCGACGCACGCGGGGCGGAGCACACGGCACCGCCGGCCGCCTCGGACCAGACGCGCACGGGACGGGCCGGCGGCGACGGCGTCCCCCCGGGCCAGGGCGATGACCCCGCCGCCTCGGAACGAGAGGACCCCCACCCGGCCGCTTCGACGGCCGCGGTCTCGAGCGACGCCCACCCCGACGCCACCGGCGAGCCCTCCTCGGACGGGACGCCGGCCCCCGGCGTGCCCGCGCACGACGGGGGTGGACCCCCCGCAGCGGGGACCGCGCCGCGCGGTTCGGGGCATCCCGCCAGCATGTTCCCGCGCCTCATGGAGCGTCTCGAGGCGGGCGGGCCCCTGGAGCCGCCCGTCAACGCCCGCGACGCCGGCGGAGACGGGACGGTCGGGCCCTCCTCGAACGGCCCCTCCGCCTCCTCCGGGCCGTCGGGGAGCACCGCTCCGCCGTCGGGTCGGCCGAGCCCCACCGCCCTGGGCGCCCGCCCAACGGGAGACGGCCGTGCCGCCGCCGGTGGGGAGCCTCCCGCTCCTCCCGCGATGGACCCGCGTGCCGCCGCGATCCGGGCGGCCCGCGAGGCCGCACAGGGCCGCGCGCCGGCTCGGCCCGCCGCGCCGGCCACCGCGTCCTCCCCCGCCGTCGCGTGGACGGACGAGGTGGCCAGCGACGACGATGTGGCGCTGGAGGACTCCGGGCTCGTGGGCCGGGCCGTCGTCGAACGCGTGCTCGGCGGCCAGCTCCTCGAGGAGCGGCCGCACGAGCCCGTGCGCTGACCCACACGGCCGACCCGCGCCCTTGTCATGTCCGGTGGTCGTGGCAGACTCGCGTCAGCGCGGTGACCCCGCGCGGACGGACCGGACGGAGCCGGCCGGGCCCACGCAAGACGAAGGGACGACGTGTACGAGGGAGCGGTTCAGGACCTGATCGACGAGCTCGGGCGGCTGCCGGGCATCGGGCCGAAGTCCGCCCAGCGGATCGCGTTCCACATCTTGGAGGCGGACGCGCAGGACATGACGCGCCTCGCGGACGCGATCCGCACCGTCAAGGACAAGGTGCGGCTCTGCTCGGTGTGCTTCAACGTCTCCGAGCAGGACGTGTGCGCACTGTGCCGCGACGCTCGCCGGGACGCCGCCCAGATCTGCGTGGTGGAGGAGTCCCAGGACGTGATGGCCATGGAGCGCACCCGCGCGTTCCAGGGCAAGTACCACGTGCTCGGTGGCTCCATCAATCCGATCGCGGGCATCGGCCCGGAGCAGCTGCACGTGCGCGAGCTGCTCACCCGCCTGCAGGACGAGACCGTGCAGGAGGTCATCCTCGCCACGGATCCCAACCTCGAGGGGGAGGCCACGGCCACCTACCTCGGGCGTCTGCTCGGCGCCACCGGCATCCGCGTCACCCGCCTGGCCTCCGGCCTTCCCGTGGGCGGCGACCTCGAGTACGCGGACGAGGTCACCCTCGGCCGCGCCTTCGAGGGCCGCCGCCTCATCAGCGGCTGACCGGGCACCCACGGCGACGGCGACACCGGAGGTCGGTGCCGCCGTGGCCGCCCGCGGGGGAGGGAGCCTCCGGGGGACCGCTCAGGCCACGCGCGTGCCCGCGGCCAGCTTCCCCGCCGGCGTGTCGAGGCGGCGGTGTCCCCACCACAGCAGGCCCGCCGTGAGCGCGCCCTGCATGGCCAGGCCGAGCGGCCACACGGGCCATGTGCCCTCGCGGTTCGGCTCACCCGCCTGGTCGATCCCGCGCAGCTCCCCGTTGAGGCACTCCACGGACTGCAGGGGGTCCCTCTGGGTCCACCGCACCCCGCCCGAGATGAGGTTCAGCGCGCCGATCTGGCCCATGTACGGCTCCGACTGGGGCACCGGCGACCACGGCGTGGCGTCCGCGAGCACCACGAACGGGTTCGGCGCGAGCATCCACCCCGTCCGACGCGGGTCCGGGACCACCTGGTCCGTCACAGGGCCCCCGCACTGGTCGGCGACGAGGTCCCACGCTGCCGGGTCCTCGGCCGCCTGCGCGTCCATCTCCTCCGGCGTGGTGGCCTCGTCCATCGTGGCCGTCTCGTAGCCGTACCGGGGCTGGCTGGCCTGCACGGTGATGTTGATGACGGAGAGGGAGAGCAGGAAGCCGATCAGGGTGCCCAGCGTCAGCAGCGCCACGAGCAGATAGGTGACGACGACGGCGAACAGGGTGCGCCCCGTGATGGCCGAGACCGCCACGCCGATCCCCGTGATCACGGCGAACTCCACCAGGATCATCGCGAGGCCCACGAGGACGAACAGCGGAGAGACCCGTCCCACCAGCGCGGCCACCACGAGCCACGGCAGGGCCGCCACCAGGAAGGCCGCCGAGGCCACCCATGCCGCGAGCCACTTGCCCGCCATGAGGTGCCACGTCTTCAGCAGGGTCACCTGCGTGATGGCCAGCGTCCCGCCCGCCCGGTCGCCGGAGATCGCGTTGGCCGCGAGCGCCGGGGAGACCAGCAGCGAGAGGGTCAGGACGAACATCAGGACGCCGTCGAACAGCCACTGGCCGGCCATGCGCAGGGAGGTCTCACGCTCAGCGTCGGACACCCCCTGCATCTCGCCGAGGGTGGAGGCGTGCAGGCCGAGAGCGCCGAGAGTCACGGCGCCGACCACGAGGAAGAACACGCCGAGCAGCGCGAACCAGCCGCGGGATCGCAGCCGCTGGCGCAGCTCCATCCCGACGACGGTGCGCACCGCCGCCCCCGCGCCCAGGCGCGGGGGGACGATGCCGGGAGTCGGCGCGCCCGGCGTCGCGCTCGAGGGGGCGAGGACGTGGCTCACGGGCGTTCTCCTTCGGTGTGACGGCGGTGGTCCAGGTCGAGGTCCAGGTAGGCGTTCTCCAGGCGGGAGCCCTCCGGGGCGAAGTGGCTCACGGGCACGCCGTCGCGCACGAGGTCCGCGAGCAGCTCGGCGGCGGCCTGCTCGCCGCGCACCTGCACCACGACGCCGTCCCGGCGGTTCCCGGCATCGGCGCCGGGGACCAGACCGTGCGCGGCCAGGGCGTGGACCAGCTCGTCCCGACGCGCGGGGTCCGGCCCTGCGATCCGGTAGGGACGGGTCTGCGCGCCGGCCGCGGCGAAGTCCTGCGTGGAGACGGTGGCGCCCTCGCGCACGAACACCGCGCGGTCGGACATCTCCTCGAGCTCGGCGAGCACGTGGGAGGACACGAGCACGGCGGTCCCCGCGGCGGCCATGGCGCGCAGGTCGTCCCGCAGGCGGATGCGGGAGGTGGGATCGAGCCCGTTGGCCGGCTCGTCCAGCAGGAGCACGGCGGGGCGGTGCACGGTGGCGCGGGCCAGGGAGAGGCGCTGCTGCTGGCCACGGGAGAGGACGCGCGCGGGGCGGCGGGCGAACTCGGTGAGCTCCACCCACTCCAGCTGCTCGTCCGCCCTTGCGGCGGCGGCGACGCGGCCCATCCCGTAGAGCCGTCCCAGGCTCGTGAGGATGTCGTGGCAGGTCAGCGACTCCCACACGCCGAGGGTGTCCGGCATCCAGCCCAGATGCCGGCGGGCCTCCTGCGGGTCGGCCGTCGCGTCCACGCCGGCCACGGCGACGGAGCCGGCGTCGGGACGCAGGAGCGTGGCGAGCAGGAGCATGAGCGTGGTCTTGCCGGAGCCGTTGGGCCCCACGAGGGCGGTCACGGTCCCGGCGGGCGCGGTGAGGGAGACATCCCGCACGGCGTGGACGGGACCGAAGGAGCGGGCCAGGCCGTGGGCCACGATCCCGCTGCCCGCGGCGGGCGGAGGTGGGGAGACGTCGAGCACCGAGGAGAGGGTCATGCCTCCATGCTGACCGGGGCGGGGCGACGACGTCGTCCGCCCAGAGGATGATCCCGCGCGGCGCGGGGTCATCCTCACGGGTGGTTCGGGCGGTTCCGGGCGGTTCCGGGTGGCCCGGACCGACCCCACGGTCCCCGCAGCCCCGGCAGCTCACGATGCGGACGTCCCGGATCACACTGCGGGACCGGAGGCGGTGCGCCCCTACACTGGAGCGGTCCGTGGGGACACCTCGTCTCGACCCCGCCCGAAGGGAGCTCCATGAGCCTGATCGTGCAGAAGTTCGGCGGCTCCTCGGTGGCCGACGCCGCCGGCATCCAGCGCGTCGCCCGCCGCGTCACCGCCACCGTCGCCGCGGGCCACCGTGTGTGCGTGGTCGTCTCGGCCATGGGCGACACGACGGACGAGCTGCTCGACCTCGCCGCCGAGCTCACCGACGCCGCCCCCGCCCGCGAGATGGACATCCTCCTCTCCGCGGGCGAGCGCATCTCCATGTCCCTGCTGGCCATGGCCATCCATGCCGAGGGCGTGCAGGCCCGCTCCTTCACGGGATCGCAGGCCGGCATGATGACGGACACGTCGTACGGCCGCGCCCGGATCGTGAAGGTCAGCCCGCACCGCGTGCAGGGCGCTCTCGACGACGGCGCCGTCGCCATCGTGGCCGGCTTCCAGGGCATGAGCCCCGAGTCCCAAGACATCACCACGATGGGCCGCGGCGGCTCGGACACCACCGCCGTCGCCCTCGCCGCGGCGCTCAAGGCGGACGTGTGCGAGATCTACACGGACGTGGACGGCGTGTACTCGGCCGACCCGCGCGTCGTGCCCACCGCCCGCAAGATCGGCGAGCTCTCCTCCGAGGAGACCCTCGAGCTGGCCGCCTCCGGCGCCAAGGTGCTCCACCTGCGCTCCGTCGAGTACGCGCGCCGCTTCGGCGTGCCGATCCACGTGCGCTCCTCCTTCTCCGACCACGAGGGCACGTGGATCATGCCCGACCCGAACGACACCATCACCCTGCAGGAAGGCGCTCCCATGGAACAGCCCATCGTCGCCGGCGTGGCGCACGACCGCTCCGAGGGCAAGGTCACGATCGTCGGCGTCCCGGACGTCCCGGGCAAGGCCGCCGAGATCTTCCGCGTGATCGCCGAGTCCAACGTGAACATCGACATGATCGTGCAGAACGTCTCGCGCGCGGGCTCCGGCCGCACGGACATCTCCTTCACCCTCCCGATCGTGGAGGGCAAGGACGCCCTGGCCGCCCTGCGCGCAGCGCAGGAGCGCATCGGCTTCGAGGACATCGAGTCGGACAAGGAGATCGGCAAGCTCTCTCTCGTGGGCGCGGGCATGCGCTCCAACCCGGGCGTCTCGGCCACCTTCTTCAAGGCCCTCTCGGACGCCGGCGTGAACGTGGACATGATCTCCACCTCGGAGATCCGCATCTCCGTGGTCACCGCGGAGGACAAGCTCGACGACGCCGTGCGCGCCATCCACACCGCGTTCGACCTGGACGCCGACGAGCAGGCCACCGTCTACGGGGGCACCGGGCGCTGAGCCCGGACGCCGGCCCCGGGGGCCCGGGCGCCCTGCTCGAGCCCGACGCCGGATGGACCGGCTTCGCAGCGCTGCTCTCCCCGCGCCTGGACCAGGAGGACTGAGCGGCGCACGCGCCGCCGTCGCCCTCCCTCGCGCACATGGACGACGCCGCCCCCGCACCGTCACGGAGAAGGTGCAGGGGCGGCGTCGTGAGCGCCCGTCTCGTCAACGAGGACGATGGGGGTCAGGCTCCGGTCACGGGACCGTGACGGTCACGTCGGTCGCAGCGCCGTCGGCCCAGATGACCTGTCCGCGCCACGTGCCGTCGGTGAGGCCGGACCAGGACAGCTCAGCCTCGGTGAGCTCACCGTTGGTGACGGGCACGGGGTTCGGGGTCACGGTGAGGTTGCCCGCGTCCTCGCGCAGCTCGAGCGTGTCCAGGGACGCGTCGTCCGCGCCGCCGTCGGCGGTGGCGTAGAGGTTGGCGATCACGAGGTACTCACCGGCCACCGGGTTGTCGAGGGTGATGGTCTCGCTCGCCGACTCGGTCGCCATCTGCACGACCTTGCCCTCGGGGGTGACCACGGCGAGATCCCAGTCGGCGTCCGAGGCGCCGGCGTTGATGCTGGCCACGAAGGACTTGGCACCCTCGCCCACGGTCACGGTCTTCACCGCGGTGGAGGTGTTCTCGTTGACGGAGATGGACTCGCCCGGGGTCTTGGTCACGGGGGTGGCGTCCACCTTGCCGAGGCCCAGGATCTGCGGGGTCAGCTCACCGGTCATGCCGGGGTTGATCTCCACCGTGGCGGAGCCGGAGGCGCCGGAGCCGGTGACCGACGACGTCGCGGTGGCCGCCAGGGCCTTGAGGGTCACCGGGGAGGTGACCTCCGGGACGGACTTGCCCTTGGCGGTGCTCCAGGTGAAGGAGCCGTGGGTCCACTCGTTCGTCGGGGCGTCCGTGCGGGTGAAGGTCAGGGTGACCTCGGCGGACTGGCCCTTCTTGAGGTCCAGGTACGACGGCGAGGCGGTCACCTCGAAGCCGGGCACCGAGCCGGAGAACTGCCAGCGGCCGTTCTCGAGGGCGGTCACGGTGCGCGTCACGGAGGTGGAGCCCACCACATCGGGGATGGCCACGGAGGGGATGTTGACCTCGCGCCCGGCGATGTCACCCATGATCAGGGCGTCCCACTGGGTGGCGTCGGACTCGTAGACCAGACCCGGGCGGTCGGCGGCCTTCGGGTCCGCGGAGCCGGCACCGGTGGCGAAGTTGTCCTCGTTGACGGAGCCGTCCGCGGTGAACACGTCGCCGGCGGTGGTCATGAGCGCCGACTTGACCGCCATGGGCGACCACTCCGGGTGCTTGCCGATCAGCAGGGACGCCATGCCGGCGAGGTTCGGGGCCGCCATGGACGTGCCGGACATGAGCCCGAACTCGTTGCCCTCGTAGGACGGGTCCAGGGGGGAGACGCCGGCGATCACGTTCACGCCGGGGGCGGCGACGTCGGGCTTGAGGAACTCCTGGTTCACGGCGTTGGACGGGCCGCGCGAGGAGAATCCGGCGATCTGGGGCAGCGGGTCCTCGGGCAGGCCCGTGGTGTCCTGCGGCACGATCGTGGCGGTGAGGCCGCCGGCCTTGACCTTCTCGATGATCGAGGCGTCGTTCGTGTGCACGGTGGGGACCGAGTGGATGTCCGCGTCCAGGGAGCTGGGCGTGACGTTCACGAGGATCATGCCGACGCCGCCGGCCTCGGCGACCACCTGGGACTTCTCGACGCGGGCGTTCTGGCCGCGCTCGCAGAGCACGATCTTGCCGGCGGTCTTGGCCGGGTCCAGGGAGCCGGGCAGGCACAGGCGGGCCTGGTCGGCGGTGGCGCCGGCGGCGGCCACCTGGGACGCGTGCACGACCTCCGCCGGGCCGACGCCGGTGCGGGACGAGGAGGCGCCGCGGACCTTGGTGCCGTCCGAGAACTCCACGGTGCCGGTGAGCTCGTTGGAGAAGGTCTCCGCGGCCACGGTGGTGACCCACGGGGAGGAGTGGTTCACGGTGTTGGCGGTGGGGCCGGAGTTGCCGCCGGAGGCGGAGACGAAGATGCCGGCCTCGGCGGCGGAGCGGAAGGCCATGGCCACCGGGTCCACGACGGAGGTGTTGTTGCCGGAGATCGAGTAGTTGAGCACGTCCACGTTGTTCTCGATGGCCTGCTCGACGGCGGCCACGGAGGCGGAGGTGTAGCAGCCGCCGGTGTCCGGATCGGTGTCCTCCCAGCAGATCTTGTAGGAGATCAGCTTCGCGGCGGGGGCCACGCCGGCGCCCTCGCCGAACGAGTCGCCGTTGATGTCCTGCGCCACGCCGGTGTTGCCCAGGATCGTGGTGGCCACGTGGGTGCCGTGGGAGGCGACACCGAGAGGGGAGATGCGCTCGTTGGGGTCGCGCTCGTCGATCGGGACGAAGCGCTCGAAGTCCTCGGAGAAGGCGTAGGCGCCCAGCAGCTTGCTGTCGCACGAGGAGGCCGGGAAGTCGGGGCCGGTCTCGCACTCGGCGACGGCGGTGGTGCCGTCCGCCTTGAGCATGGCGATCTGGCCGTCCGCGGTGCGGTACGGCTCGCCCACCTTCGGCTTGCCCTTGAGCGGGCCGACCGGCTCGCCGTCGATGAACGGGTTGTCCGGGTGGATGCCGGAGTCGATGACGCCGACCACGACGCCCTTGCCGGCGTTCTTCTCGGAGCCGTACGTGGTCTTCCAGGTGCCGTTGCTGCCGGGAAGGCCGAGGAACTCGGTGGAGGTGTAGTCGGGGGCGACCTGCTCGTCCGGAGTCACAGCGAGGACGCTGCGGTCCTTGCTCAGCTGGAGCGCCTCCTCCGCGGTGAGCTCGGCGACGAACGCGTTCACGGCGCGCTGGAAGGTCATGGCCGGCGCGACGCCGTGGGCCTGCGCGACCTTCTCCTGCTGGCGCTTGAGCTTGGCCTCGTAGTTCTTCACGCGGGGGTGCGACGGATCGAACTTCTCCTTGGGCGCGGCGCCCGGGGCCGGGGCTCCGGCCTCCTCGGCGGTCACCGAGGGCTGATCCGCGAGGATCACGAAGTAGCGGCCGTCCTCGAACTGCTGGTCCACGCTGAGCTTGCCCTGGGGGCTGGAGGCGGCGGCGCCGGAAGGCGGCTGGACAGCCGAGGCCGGAGCGGCCAGCGCGGGAGCGCCGAGCAGGCTGGCGCCGAGGACGGCGGCGGCGAGACGACGCCGGGCAGGGGTGTGGGAACGGGGCATGGCCTCCGCCTTTCTCATCAAGGACAGGTCCGGGTGCCGCTTCGTCGCTGAGGCGGTGGGAGCGGGGGCAGTCGAGGCCGGAGGGCCTGTGTGACTCGCACCACAGTCGGATGGATGCAATGTAGCTCACAGCGTCCGGTTTGGCCAGACGATCGTCAGCCCTCCCCCCCCCCCCAGGAGCGACACAGAGGGCCCGCCGGGCGCGGGGCACGGTCCGGCCGGCGGCCGCGTGGACGTCGTCGGGACCGGGAGGGAGGCGCGGCGCGGGAGAATGGATGCGCCATGCTCCAGATCCAGACCGACCCGCCCACTCCTGTCGCCGCGCCGACCGGGGACGCGCGCCCCGCCGTCGTCGTGCTCCCCGCCGAGGAGTGGCGGGCGCGCGCCCGCGCGCACCGGGAGCGGATCTCCGCGCGGACCGCGCCGCTGGTGGCGCTGCACATGCGCGGCGAGAAGCATCCCGTGCAGGACTTCCTGTTCGGCTACTACGCCCACTCCCCCGCGGCGCTGGCGCGCTGGCATCCCGGGGCGGGCATGCTCCTCGCCGACGACGACGCCGGGTCGAACTCCGCCGCTGAGGCCGAGGAGTCCGGCGCCCCGGCCCGAGGGACGTGGAAGCACGTGCGCCGCGTGCGCGCGGGAGAGCCGCTCGCGCCGGGCGGGCCGCCGTCGCCGGCCGCGGGCTGGACCGTGGACGAGACGGCCTTCGCACGCGACCGGGCGACCGGCGTCGCCTTCACGCGCGACCTTCTCGCCCGGACCTCCGCTCGAGCGCCCCGGCTGGGGTGCTTCGGCCTGCACGAGTGGGCCATGGCGTACCGCGCGGACGTGCACGGCGTGCGCCACTCCCAGCTGCCTCTGCGCCTGGGCGCGGCGGGGACGGACGCGGTGGTCGAGTCCCAGAGGATCCGGTGCACGCACTTCGACGCCTTCCGCTTCTTCGCGCCCGAGGCGCGAGGGCTCAACGAGGGCGACGACGGTGCGCTCCCCACGCGGGAGGGCATGCGGGACATGGAGCAGCCGGGATGCCTGCACGCGGGCATGGACCTCTACAAGTGGGCGTACAAGCTCGTGCCGTGGGTGAGCTCGGAGATCGTGGCGGACTGCTTCGACCTCGCGTGGGACATCCGGGCCCTGGACATGCGGGCCTCGCCGTACGACCTCACCGGCGTGACCGACCTGGCCGGCGGCGACTACCCGCCCGTGCGGATCGAGACGCCCGAGGGCCGGGCCGAGTACGCGCGGGCGCAGCGCGGGTTCGCGGAGCGGGCGCAGGCGCTGCGGAGGCGGCTGCTGGAGGCGATGGAGGCGCTGGAGGGGCACGGTGGGTCGGAAGGCCTGGAGGCGTCAGCAGGCATCGGGGTGCCGGAGACGCGCCGTGGCCTGGGAGGATGAGCGGCATGAGTGAGCTGCCCCCGGAACTGCGCGGCGTGCGCTTCGACGACGACGACGCGCCCCGCCGCCCACGCCCGATCGTGCTGATCGTGACGTGGCTGTGCATCATCGGCCTCGTGATGAGTGTGGCGGCGGGGATCTTCAGCTCGTTCTGAGGGCGCGTCGGAGGCCCGGGAGGGGCGCCTCGATTCCCCCTCACGCCCGCCGGCCGGCCCCGGGGCTGAGAGTCCGCGGACCCGCGGTGGCGGCCCGTCCTCAGGCCGAGGGGAACTCGCACACCCCGTCGTGGCAGACGGCGCCGCCGTCGGACGGCGGGGCCTGGACCCGGGCGGCCTCGTCGCGCAGGACTGCCGCGAAGTGCTCCACGCTCTGGGCCCCGGAGACCGTGGCGGAGTCGTTCACCACGAAGAACGGGACGCCGCGCACGCCGAGGTCCGCGGCACGCTGCTCGTCCGCGCGCACCTCGCGCGCATAGCGGTCGCCCGCGAGGACCTCGTCCACCTCGGCCGCCTCGAGGCCGACGTCCAGGGCGAGCCTCCGGACGACGTCGGCCGAGCCGATCTCCTCCCCCTCGGAGAAGTAGCCGCGGAAGAAGCGCTCCTCCGCCTCGGCGCCGAGCCCGCGGGACGCGGCGAGCTGCAGCACGCGGTGGGCGGTGAACGTGTTCCCCGGCTTCGCGGTGCGCCACTGGAAGTCCAGGCCCACGCTCCGGGCCTGCTCCTCCTCGTGGGAGAGGACCGCGAGCGCCTGGGGCGTGCTCGCGCCGTAGGCCGTGCTCATGACCTCGGGCAGCGTCATGCCGTACGACGCCGGCGCCTGCGGGTTGAGCTCGAAGCTGTGCCACACGATCTCGGCGTCCACGCCGGTCTCCTCGATGGCGAGCTCGAGGCGGCGCTTGCCGATGTAGCAGAACGGGCAGATGACATCCGACCACACGTCGATCTTCACGGGGATCCGACCTTCCGGGATTCCACGGCCGTCGCGGGTCGGCGGCTCGTCCACTCCGGTGGCCAACGTCAGGTGAGGGCGGGACATTCCTCGGGGGTCCGCGGAGGCCGGCCCAGGGCGGCGGGCTGCGCCCGAGCCCACTCGGGACACCCTGCGACACGCCTGTAAAGCACACTTGACGTAAAGCGTGCTTTACATGCATCCTCGTGTCATCGGGTGCGACCGAGCGCCCGTCACGGCCACAAGGAGGGAACCATGGACGAGATCACCCAGACCACGCAGTTCACGGAGGGTCGCGGAGACACCGTGCACCCCGATGCCGCCGCGGCACCCCGGAGTCGCTGGGGCCGGTCGGCGAAGCTCGGCGGCGGGACGGGGCGCCTGATCGGGATGAGCCTTGCGGGCGGCATCGTGCTCGCGGCGCTCATCGGTGCCGCGGCCTGGTGGCTCGGCCCGCTCGCGGGCGACCCGGACCCCGGCCGCCCCTGGCTCGTGGCCGCCCTCATCACGGCCTCCTGCCTGCCCGTGGGCTTCGTGCTGGTCTGGGCCCTCCTCGTGGACCGGGACACCCTCGAGGGCGCGGTGCGGCACCCCGAGCAGTCGATCGAGTCGCAGTGGTACGACAAGGCGGCAACCGGCGCGTTCCACGACCTGTTGGTGGTGCTGGGACTTGGCACCTTCGTCGTCACGATGACCCGGTGGGAGGCAGAGCTCGGGCTCGTCGGCGCGTGCCTGGTGGCATTCATGATGCTCGACGTCGCGGCCCGCTACCTCGTCCAGAAGCGCCGGGGCTGAGAGCGTGGACAACTCCCTCCCGGAGGAGCGGGCACGCCTCGGCTGGTCACAGCAGCGCCTGGCCGACGAGCTCGGCGTCTCCCGGCAGACCGTCATCTCGCTCGAGAAGGGCCGGCACGACCCGTCGCTGGCGCTCGCCTTCCGCCTCGCGGCGGTCCTCGGGCGGCCGATCGAGCAGCTGTTCGCCCCCGACGAGGACGCATGATCGCCGACTCCTCACCGGGGGAGCCGCCTCAGCGCATCTGGCCGTCCACGTAGAGCCACGCCCCGGCGTCGCGGCGGAAGCGGCTGCGCTCGTGCAGGCGGAACCTGCCTCCCTCGCCCTGCCCCACCGCCACGAACTCCACCTCCGCTGCGTCGGGGCCGACGCCGCCGAGGTCCAGCACGGCCAGGCGGGTGAACCGCGGCGCGGGGTCGGCAGAGGTCGGCATCAGGTCCTCGACGGCGGGCCTGGTCTCCGGCACCCATGTGGCCCGCAGGTAGGCGACCATCGCGCGGGCGAGGCGGGCGCCGCCGTCGTGGGCGACCTCTGCGGCGCCGAGCCGGGCGAAGGCGCTGAACCGCGCGCGCATGAGCGCCTCCGCGGTGGGCGCGGTCAGCGCGCCGTCATGAGTGAAGGCGGCGTGGATCCTGCCGCAGCACGCGGCGAGCGCGGAGCCGGATCCGCACGGGCAGGGCGCCTCGTGCTCCGTGCGGGCCGTGCTCACGCGCGGTCGCGGCGGCTCACGCGCTTCCGGGCCGACTCGGCCTCGGTGCGCCGCTGCGAGCGGGCACGCATGCCGCGCAGGCCCGTGAGCACGACGCCGGCGGCGGCCGCGAGCAGGGCGGGGCCGAGGGGGCTGATCGGGCGGACGGAACGAGAGGGACGAGCGGGGCGGACGGGGCGGCTGGTCTGACGCATGGCGCCAGAGTACGCGGGACGCCGGGCACGATGGCCGGGCGTTCCCCCTGAGCCGACAGCCCGGCGGGCCGATCCACCGGGCGACGAACCTCCCACCGGCGTCGTCGACCCTGTGCTGAAGCCCCGGTGCGGCGAACCCGAGGTCATGGATCAGCACGCGGCTGAGGGACTCGCCCGGAGACTCCGACCTGGCATCGGCGAAGTCCCATGCCTCCCGGAACCGCTCCCGCGCCGATCTGCTCGGCAGGCCTTCCGCGTCCTCCTCGGCCCAGTGCGAGGCGGGCGCCGGGTGACGGAGGGGCAGGGCGTCCAGGGACGGGATCGACTCGCGGAGAGGCAGGTGCCCGCCGAGGTGCCGCTGCACGGCGGGAAGGGGAACGGCGAGCACCACTCCCAGCTCCAGGCCGGTGCTCAGTGCCAGCGAGATCGACGCTGGCTTCCGGTCCGGCAGGGGAACGCCGGACGGTCTGATGAGATGGACGGAATCTGCGTCCAGGCCACAGATCCCGTCCATGTCCACCGACCCGAAGAATCACCCGCCCGCGTAGACTGGGGCGGCAAGCTCGCGGAGCGCTCGGAACCGGGCGTGAGACGGCATCGACCCCGTCACGCTCCGCGACCTCAGCCTCGCGGGCCCTCCCGCGCCACGTCCATCCCGCACCCAGGAGCGTGTCATGCCCATCATCGTCGTCGACGTCATGCCCAAGCCCGAGATCCTCGACCCGCAGGGCAAGGCCATCAACGGGGCCCTGCCCCGCCTCGGGTTCACCCAGTTCAGCCAGGTCCGCCAGGGCAAGCGCTTCGAGCTCACCGTGGACGGCGAGGTCACGGACGAGATCCTGACCGCCGCCCGCAAGGCCGCCGAGGAGATGCTCTCCAACCCGGTGATCGAGGACGTCGTGAACGTCGAGCTCGTCGACGAGGCGGGGACCGACGACGAGGCCCACGCCTGATGGCCGCGGACCTCCCCCTCATCGGCGACTACTCGACGCCCGCCACTCCCCTGTCCGGCGCCCGCATCGGCGTCGTCACCTTCCCGGGCACGCTCGACGACGTCGACGCCGCCCGCGCGATCCGCCTCGCCGGCGCGGAGGCCGTGGCCCTGTGGCACGCCGACGCGGACCCGCAGGCCGCGCTGTCCGGCCTGGACGCCGTCGTCGTCCCCGGCGGCTTCTCCTACGGCGACTACCTGCGCGCCGGCGCGATCTCCCGCTTCGCCCCCATGATGGACGCCATCGCGGAGGCGGCCGGCGGCCCGCAGGGCGGCGCGGACGCGCTCCCGGTGCTCGGCATCTGCAACGGCTTCCAGATCCTCACGGAGTCCCACCTGCTGCCGGGCTCGATGATCAAGAACGACCACCTGCACTTCATCTGCCGCGACCAGGAGCTCACGGTCGAGTCCACGGACACCGCGTGGACCCGCGACTTCGCGCCGGGCCAGACCATCACCGTGCCCCTGAAGAACCAGGACGGCCAGTACGTGGCCGACGACGCCACCCTCGACGCCCTCGAGGCCGAGGGCCGCGTGGTGTTCCGCTACAAGGGCTGGAACCCCAACGGCTCGCGCCGCGACATCGCGGGCGTGGCCAACCCGGCGGGCAACGTGGTGGGCCTGATGCCGCACCCGGAGCACGCCGTCGAGGCCGGCTTCGGCCCGGACACCGCGGACGGCGTGCGCGCCGGCACCGACGGCCTGGGCTTCTTCACCTCCGTCCTGACCACCCTCGCGAGCCGGGGAGGCGCCGCATGAGCCAGCAGTTCAACATCGAGACCGTGGAGCACGCCGCGGCGAACCCGGACGTCGCCCAGCCGTGGGCGGAGCTCGGCCTCAAGGAGGACGAGTACGCGCGGATCCGCGAGATCCTGGGCCGCCGCCCCACCGCGGCGGAGCTCGCGATGTACTCCGTGATGTGGTCGGAGCACTGCTCCTACAAGTCCTCGAAGGTGCACCTGCGCCAGTTCGGGGACAAGCTCACCGAGGAGATGAAGAAGAACCTCATGGTGGGGATCGGCGAGAACGCCGGCGTCACCGACCTCGGCGACGGCTGGGCCGTGACCTTCAAGGTGGAGTCGCACAACCACCCCTCCTTCGTGGAGCCCTACCAGGGCGCGGCCACCGGCATCGGCGGCATCGTGCGCGACATCATCTCGATGGGCGCCCGCCCCGTGGCCGTCATGGACCCGCTACGCTTCGGCGCGATCGACCACCCGGACACCGCCCGCGTGGTGCACGGCGTCGTCTCCGGCATCGGCGGCTACGGCAACTGCCTCGGCCTGCCGAACATCGGCGGCGAGGTCTCCTTCGACGCCTCCTACCAGGGCAACCCGCTCGTGAACGCGCTCGCCGTGGGCGTGCTCAAGCACGAGGACCTGCGCCTGGCGAACGCGTCCGGGGTCGGCAACAAGGTGGTGCTCTTCGGCGCCCGCACCGGTGGCGACGGCATCGGCGGCGCGTCCGTGCTGGCCTCGGAGTCCTTCGACGCCGGCGGCAAGCCCGCCAAGCGCCCCTCCGTCCAGGTGGGCGACCCGTTCGCGGAGAAGGTGCTCATCGAGTGCTGTCTCGAGCTGTTCCACGGCTCCCTCGTGGAGGGCATCCAGGACCTCGGTGCCGCGGGCATCTCCTGCGCCACCTCCGAGCTCGCCTCCAACGGCGAGGGCGGCATGCGCGTCGAGCTGACCGACGTGCTGCTGCGCGACTCCACGCTGACCCCGGGCGAGATCCTCATGTCCGAGTCGCAGGAGCGCATGATGGCCGTCGTGACGCCGGAGAACGTCGCGGCGTTCGAGGCCGTCATGGCCAAGTGGGACGTGGAGTACTCGTGGCTCGGCGAGGTCACCGGCGACGGCCGCCTCGTCATCACGTGGGACGGCGAGGTCATCGTCGACGTCGACCCGCGCACCGTGGCCCATGACGGCCCCGTGTACGAGCGCCCGTACCACCGCCCCTCCTTCCAGGATGCGCTCCAGGCGGACACGTTCCGTGCCTCCGCGGCCGGCCAGGACCTGCCGCAGGACGGCGACGCGCTCAAGGCCGCCGTCGTCGAGCTGATGGCCTCCCCCAACATGGCGGACGTCTCCTGGATCACCCGGCAGTACGACCGGTACGTGCGCGGCAACACCGCGCTCGCCTCCCCCGACGACGCCGGCGTGGTCCGCGTGGACGAGGAGACGGGCATGGGCGTGGCCCTGGCCACGGACTGCAACGACCGCTACGCGTACCTCGACCCGTATGCGGGCGCGCAGCTGTCCCTCGCGGAGGCCTACCGCAACGTGGCCACCGTGGGCGCCGTGCCGCTCGCCGTCACCGACTGCCTCAACTTCGGCTCCCCCGAGGACCCCGAGGTGATGTGGCAGTTCGCCGAGGCCGTCCGCGGCCTCGCCGATGCGTGCCAGGTGCTCGGCGTGCCCGTCACCGGCGGCAACGTCTCGCTCTACAACCAGACCGGCGGCGTCGCCATCCATCCCACCCCCACCGTGGGCGTGCTGGGCCAGCTCGACGACGTCGCGCGCCGCACGCCCTCGGGCTTCGGCCGGGACGCGGACGGGCAGGCGGTCTACCTGCTCGGCGTCACCCGCGATGAGCTGGACGGCTCCGAGTTCGCGAACCTGCGCGGCCACCTGGGCGGCACGCCCCCGAAGGTGGACCTCGAGCAGGAGCGCCTGCTCGGCGAGCTGCTGGTCAACGCCTCGCGCGACGGCATGATCGACGCCGCGCACGACGTCTCCAAGGGCGGCCTCGCGGCGACCCTGGCGGACATGGTGCTGCGCTTCGGCGTCGGCGCGCGGATCGTGCTGGACGAGGTCCTCCGCCGCGACGGCGTGGACCTGTTCACCGCGCTGTTCTCCGAGACGCAGGGCCGCGCCGTCGTGTCCGTGCCGCGCACCGAGGAGGTCCGCTTCAACGACATGACCACCGCGCGCGGCTACACCGTGACCCGGATCGGCGTGGTGGACGTGGAGTCCGGCGCCCTCGAGGTGCAGGGCGGGTTCGAGCTGCCGATCGCCGAGCTGCGCGAGGCCTGGGAGGCCACCCTGCCGAAGCACTTCGGCTGAGCGGGCGCCCCACCCCTGTGACGAGCCCTGCGTCGTCGCCGTCATCCGCCCCGGATGGCAGCGACGACGCAGGGCTCGTCCTCATGCCGGGACCGTGTCATCCGTCCGCATCCGGGAGCGGCCAGGTGTTGCCGAACCCCCCGGGCCGCGTGTTGAGACTGTGGACGGAGACCGGAGAGCCTGGTGATGTTCAGTCAGCCAACGATCGCGGTCTCTTTTGCCGCCGTGGAAAGCACGGCGCGCTTCCCCGCCTTGAAAGGATGACCATGTCCACGAACAGCACCCCGCCGCGTCACGGAGACGCAGCCCGCCCGAACGAGACCGTCGAGTCCGTCCGCACCGTGCCGACCGAGGGCCCGCACGTCACCGAGACCACGCATCGCACCGAGACGGTCGGCACGCCGGACCACGGCTCCTCCGCCCCCCACGTCGAGGCGGCCCGTCACGACGACGCCGCCCGGGACTCGTGGCTGGGCACCGACTACGGCCGCCGCTCCTCGAACGTCTCGTGGGGCGCGATCTTCGCCGGCGTCATGACCTTCCTCGCCGTGCTGGTGCTGCTGGGCGTCCTCGCGACCGCCCTGGGCCTCAGCGCCGCAGGCGGCACGGCCACCGGCATCTGGGCGCTCGTGACGCTGGTGCTCGGCCTCGCCGCCGCCGGCTTCGTGGCGGGCGCGCTCGGCGTGCGCAGCGGCCTGCTGCACGGCCTCGCCACCTGGGCCACCTCCCTCGTCGGCCTCATCCTGGCCGCCACGCTGCTCGGCTCGTCCGTGATCGGCGGCATCGGCGGCGTGATCGGCGGCGTGGCCAACACCGCCGCCCAGGCCACCGACATCTCCACGCAGGACGCGCAGGAGGCCGGTCAGCAGGTCGACCAGCAGGACATCGACCAGGCCCGCACCCAGGCCGAGCAGGCCGCGAACGACGCGCAGCGCACGTTCGAGGAGAACCGCGACGAGATCGCCCAGGGCGCCTGGTGGACCTTCGGCGGCCTGCTTCTCGGCGCGCTCGTGTCCTCCCTCGCCGGTGTGGCCGGCGCCCGCGCCGTGCACCGTCGCGAGACCGAGGTGCGCAACGGCGTCGGCCGCCGCGTCGACGCCTGATCTGACACACGCCTGACCCGGCGGCTGAGCCCGCCTCTGACGAGCCCTGCGTCGTCGCCGTCATCCGCCCCGGATGGCAGCGACGACGCAGGGCTCGTCGCGTGGGGGGGCTGAGCGAGGCGGCGGCGCGGGGGACTCAGGGTGGGGTGGGCAGGGGCCGAGATCCACCCTGGGGCGGATGTGCCCCCCCGGCCCGTCCCCCTAGTTTCATGGGGTGACCGATGCGAGCGTGCGCCTGCGGGCCGATCCGATCTGTGGGCTGACCCACGCCGAGGTGGCCGAGCGGGAGGCGGCCGGTCTCACGAACGCGCAGCCGCGGGACACCTCCCGCAGCCTCGCCACCATCCTGCGCGTGCACGTGCTCACGCTGTTCAACCTGGCCATCGGCCTGTGCGCGCTCGTGGTGGTCCTGCTGGGCCGCTGGTTCGACCTCCTCTTCAGCCTCGCGGCCGTGGCCAACGTGGTCATCGGCGTGGTGCAGGAGTACTCCGCCAAGCGCACCCTGGACCGGATCGCCCTGCTGAACCAGGACGACGCCCTCGTCGTCCGCGACGGGGAGCGCGTCCCCGTGCGGATCGTCCAGATCGTGCTCGACGACGTCGTGGTGCTGCGCCGCGGCGACCAGGTGCCCGTGGACGCCGAGGTGCTCGCCTCGGAGGGCCTGGACCTCGACGAGGCCCTCCTCACCGGGGAGAACGACCCCGTCCCCAAGCGCCCCGGCGACGCCGTGCTCTCCGGCTCCTCCGTGGTCGCGGGCACCGGGCTGGTCCGCGCGACCGCCGTGGGCCCCGACTCGCACGCCGCCCGCCTCGGCGCCGAGGCCAGGAAGTACCGGGCGATCCACTCGGAGCTGCGCGAGGGCCTCGAGAAGGTGGCCCGCTGGCTCACGATCGCCCTGGTGCCGATCATCGCCGTGATCGTGAACGGCCAGGTCACCGCGGCCGGCGGCTGGGGACGCGCGCTCTCCGCCCCGCGCGAGGAGACGCTCGAGCCCGCGCTGATCGCGTCCGTGGCCGCCGTGACCAGCATGATCCCGCAGGGCCTGGCGCTCATGACCACCATCTCGTTCGCCGTGGCCGCCCTCAAGCTGGCCCGGCGCGAGGTCCTCATCCAGGAGCAGCCCGCCGTGGAGGTCCTGGCCCGCGTGGACACCGTGTGCCTGGACAAGACCGGCACGCTCACGGAGGGCGGCGTGAGCTTCCACGGCGCCAGCCCGCCGCACGCCGGGGACGCCGGTGCCGCGCCTGGCATCAGGGCTGAGATCTCCCCGGCCACCCGGGCGGCGCTGGCCTGGTTCGGTGCGGACCCGGACGCCAACCCGACGGCGGCCGCCCTCCGAGAGCCGTTCGCCGCCGCGCCCGTGCCCATCCCGATCGCCGCGGTCCCGTTCTCCAGTGCCCGGCGCTGGTCCGCCGTCGTCTTCGGTCCAGACGCCGACGCCCACGCCCCAGGCCTCGCCGGGACGTGGCTGCTGGGCGCCCCCGAGGCGCTGCTGGACGCCGCGCACCTGGGCCCGGAGCGCACCGACGCCGTCGGGGCGGGCTGCGCGCACAGCGCGGACCGCGGGCTGCGCACCATGCTGCTGTGCCGCGCGGACGCCGCGCCCGTCGGCGAGGAGCTCCCCGCGGGCCGGGATCCGGCCGCCGTGCTCACGTTCCAGGAGAACGTGCGCCCGGACGCCGCGCAGACCCTGGGGTACTTCCGGGATCAGGGGGTGCGGATCGCCGTGATCTCGGGGGACAGTCCGCGCACGGTGGCCGCCGTCGCCCGCACCGTGGGTGTGGACGTGCCCGGCGACGCCGTGGACGGGCGCACCCTGCCCTCGGATCCGGAGGAGCTCGCGGAGGTCATGCAGGCCCACAGCGTGTTCGGCCGCGTCGCCCCGGAGCAGAAGCGGGCCATGGTCGCGGCCCTGCAGAGCCGCGGCCACGTGGTGGCCATGACGGGCGACGGCGTCAACGACGCCCTCGCGCTGAAGACCGCCGACCTCGGGATCGCGATGGGCAACGCCGCATCCGCCACCAAGGCCGTCTCCCGGATGGTGCTGCTCGACGGGCGCTTCGACCGCCTGCCGGCTGTGCTCGCGGAGGGGCGCCAGGTGATCGCCAACATGGAGCGCCTGGCGCACATCTACCTCACGAAGACCACGTATGCGCTGCTGCTCGGCGTGGTGTTCTCCCTCCTGGCCTGGCCGTTCCCGCTGCTGCCCCGGCAGGCCTCCACGGTGGACCTCATCATGATCGGCGCGCCCACGTTCTTCCTCGCGCTGCTGCCCAACGCCCGGCGCTACGTGCCGGGGTTCCTCGGGCGTGCGCTGCGGTTCGCCCTGCCCAGCGGCGCGGTGATCCTCGCGGCCATGCTGGCCCTGGGCTGGTACGTGCGGAACCGGGCCGCGGGCGAGGTGGGCACGGCGCAGCTGCAGACCGCCGCCATGATCACCCTGACGCTGGCGGGCCTCTGGGTCCTCAGCACCATGGCGCGGCCGCTCACCCGCGGCACGGCGGTGCTGATCGCCGCGATGTACGCGGTGCTCGCCCTCGTGGTGCTCGTGCCGGCCTCCCGCTGGTACCACGTCCTCGAGGTCCCTGCCCCGGACGTGCTCACCGCGTCCCTGGTGATCGCCGGGCTCGCGTGCGCAGGCATCGAGGCGATCCACCGGGTGCACCGGCGTCATGGGGAGCGCACGGTGCCCCTGAGACGTTGACGCTGTGCCCTCGGCGGGGCGAGAGTAGGGCGTGATTCCACTGTGGAACGGCACCTCCTCCGGGTGGGCCCTCCGCAGCGGGGCAGATCTGACCGTCAGACACAGAAGGAGAACACCATGCGTTGGCTCACTCTCGGCCTCGGTGCCGCCCTCGGCTACTTCCTCGCCTCCGGCGAGGGCCGCCAGAACCTCGACAAGATGTCCCAGAACGCGCAGAAGCTCTGGAACGACCCCAAGACCCAGGAGAAGGTGGGACACGTGCAGGAGACCGCTCAGCAGAAGTTCGCCGAGGTGAAGAACTCGGACAAGGTCCAGGACCTCGCCGCCAAGGTCGGCGCGGGTGAGAAGGACGCGCTCAAGGGCGATGACCGCGCGAGCCGCTCGGAGGACTCCTTCGCCGACCAGCGCGTGACCGAGTCCAACAACGACAACGTGCAGGCGGCCAACGCGACCGGCGCCGATCCGGACTTCATCTCGGATCCCTCCACCCCGCTCGGCGACGAGGGCCCCACGGCCCGCTGACCCGCGCACCCCGGACCGACGACGCGGCCCGCCTCCCCCTCCGGGGCGGCGGGCCGCGTCGCGTCCGTCGAGGGTCAGGTCGCGGGTGCCGCGGCGGGCTCGGCGATCGCATCCTCGGCCGGCGCCTCGATGGGCGGCACGGCGTTCCACTCGGAGAACGTGGTGACGGCCCCGGTGCCCGCGGACTCGGTCTCCACGGTCAGCAGCTCGCCGTCGTCCTGGGCCACGGTGAAGGCCCGCAGCGCGACGCCGCCGCCCTCCCCGCTCGCCGGCACGTCGAGCACGTAGCGCACGGCGTCCTGGCCGCTGCGGCGCAGGGTGTCCGCGTCCGCCTCCTTGCCGTCCAGGCCGTCGCCGGCGGGCAGCGCCGCCAGCAGCGAGTCCACCATGGCCCCCATGCCCTGTGCGGACGGGTCGCCCGTGGCCTCGGCCGCGGTCCACTTCTCGGCGTACTCGGGGTCCTCCCCGGCCACGCCGCCGCGCTCCTCGAGCGTGAAGCGGGAGAAGGTGCGCCCGTCCACGGTGCGGCTCTCGTCGCGCGTGGTGTACGCGCCGTCGCGGAACTCGCTCACGTAGCGGAAGGCCTCTCCCGACGTCGACCCGGAGATGTCCGTGGAGTCCGGCACGGTGGCGCCGGCGGACGTCTGCGCGCCGGCGCGCAGCTCGGTGACCATGCGGACCGAGTCGGCCTGCTCGAGCTGGGTGCGGGCCTTCGCCCACGCCTCGGGGGCGTCGCCGCCGTCAGCCCCGCACCCCGAGAGCAGCAGGGCCGCCCCCGTCCCCAGGACGGCCAGCGGGAGGGCCCGGCGCGCGCCGCGCCGCTTCATCAGGTCGCCACGCATCACTCGGACACCTCCTCCGGCACCTCGGCCGGGTCGATCGCGTTCCAGTCGCTGAGCTCGTACTGCTGGAGGGCGTTCGCGGCCTCCACCTGCAGGCCCACGAGGGAGCCGTCCTCATCCACCGTGAAGGAGCGCACGCGGACGGGCTCGCCCTCGCCCGCGGCGGCCTGGGCCGCGCCCGCGACGTCGGCCGGCACCGCGTACCGCTGGGCGTGGCCGTCCTGGAGCTCGACCTCCTCCGGCTCCACGTCCGCACCCTCGAGGGCGTCCGCGGCGGGGAGGGCGATCCGGTCCAGCTCGGTGCGCAGCGGGTTCGCCTGGGCCTGCGCCTGGTCCGCGGGGAGGCGCTTCCACCCGTCGTCGCCGTACGCGGCGCGCACCTGCGCGGGGACGTCCTGGCCCTCCGTGCTGACGCGCGCATAGACGTCCTCGCCCACGGTGCGGGTGTCCACGACCATGCGGGAGTCCTCCCCCACGCCCATGGTGGCGGTCGAGGTGGCGTTGCCGCCGTCGAGCGTGCCGGCGATGTCCCACGTGACCACGCTGGGGCCCTGGCGTCCCGTGGTGTACGCGGTGGAGAGGCGGACCGAGTCCGCCTCGTCGAGCTGGGTGCGGGCCTGCTTCCAGGCTTCACCCCCGGGCTGGGGATCCGACGCGCACCCGGCGAGGGCCAGGGCGCCGATGAGCCCCAGTCCCGCCGCGTGGACGGCACGTCTGCGCTGCATGTTCTCCTCCTCGGTGCGGCCGCGGGGTGGGCCCGCGGTCCTCGCGCCTCACCTTACCGACGACGGCGCAGCGCGAAGGACGCCCCGTGGTGGCCCTCCGGGAGGTGGTCGCCACGACCGAAGAGCTTGTGGCGCAGCGTGCCGTCCGTGTACGCGGTCTTGTAGCGGCCCAGACGCTGGAGCTCGGGCACCACGTGCTCCACGACGTCCTCGAACGTCCCGGGGGTGATGTGATAGGCCAGGTTGAAGCCGTCCACGTCCGTCTCGTCTGCCCACTCGGCCAGCTGCCGGGCCGCCGATGCGCCGCCGCCCACGATCACCGGGCCGAAGCCGCCGATGCCCACCCACTCGGCCAGCTTGCGGACCGTCCACTCCTCGTCCGTGCCAGAGGCCTTCTGGAAGGTCTCCACCGCGGACTGGATGGCGTTGGACTGCACGTCGCCGATCGGCTCGTCCAGCTCGTACTGCGAGAGGTCGATGCCCATCCAGCCGGACATCAGCACGAGGCCGCCGAGCGGGTCCACGTACTGGGCGAGGTCGTCGTACTTGGCGCGGGCGTCGTCGTCGGTGGCGCCGGTGACCACGGTCTGCATGGCGAAGACCTTGACGTCGTAGGGGTCGCGGCCGGCCTCGACGAGGGCCTGGCGGATCTTCGCGGTGGTGGCCTTGGCCAGCTCCTTCGTGGGGGAGTTGATGAAGACCGCCTCGGCGTGCTTGCCCGCGAAGGCGCGGCCGCGCGTCGAGGCGCCGGCCTGGTAGATCACGGGGGTGCGCTGCGCGGAGGGCTCGGTCACGGCATGGCCGGGCACCTTGAACCACGTCCCCTCGTGGGCGATGTCGTGGACCTTGGCCGGGTCCGCGAACACGCCGGTCTCCTTGTCGTAGACCACCGCGTCGTCCTCCCACGAGCCCTCGAGGAGCTTGTAGACGACGTCGAGGTACTCGTCCGCGTGCTCGTAGCGCTCGTCGTGCTCCATCTGGTCGTCCTGGCCCATGTTCTGGGCCGCCGAGGGCAGGTAGCCGGTGACGACGTTCCAGCCCACGCGGCCGCCCGTGAGGTGGTCCAGCGTGGCCAGGCGGCGGGCGAACGGGTACGGGTGCTCGTAGGCGGTGCCGGCGGTGACCCCGAAGCCGAGGTGCTCGGTGACGGCGGCCATGGCCGAGACCAGCAGGAACGGGTCGTTGACCGGGGTCTGCGCACCAGTGCGGATGGCGGCCTCGGAGGTGCCCCCGTAGACGGAGTAGGGGCCGAGCACGTCCGCGATGAACAGGCCGTCGAAGAGACCCTGCTCAAGGGTCTTGGCCAGGTGCGTCCAGTAGCCCAGCGTGTTGTAGTCGCGGGCATGGTCGTCCGGATGGCGCCACAGGCCCGGCGACTGGTGGGCCACGCAGTTCATGTCGAAGGCGTTGAAGAGGAGCTCGCGGCCGCGGCCCGGGGCCGGGGGGGCGGCGGGGACGGCGGGCTGGGCGGTGTTCTCGGTGGTCATGGCAGGAGGTCCTTCGGGAGTGGAGGGCAGAAGAGGTCGGACGCTCAGTCCAGCCCCGGCCGATGCGGGGGGCAATTCGGGGTGGCGGCGAGGCGCGCGGAACGTCACCTTCGCCGCGCCCTGCAGGGAGGGCCGCGCGGCCGCCGGCGTGTGACCCGGGGTTGCGGGGTGCCCGACGGGTCAGTCCTCGGAGACGGGGGTGAGCACGCCGGCGACCAGGGGATCGTCGGTGGTCTCGAGGTACTCCTTGAACTTCGGGTCGCTGAAGACCTCCTGCAGCTTCTTGGTCTCCGGCGACTCCACGGCGTCGGTGGCGACGATCAGGCGGGAGGCGAAGCTCCGGGGCGGGTCCGGGAAGAGGATCCCCTTGTCCCGGCTCACCTTGCCGGCGTCGAACAGGTTCGTGTATCCGACGGCGACGTCCACCGAGTCCAGGGTCCGCGGCATGGACAGCAGGTCGATCTCCTGGAAGTCGAAGCCGCGGGGGTTCGCGGTGACGTCCTTGAGGCGGGCAGTGCGCGGCTCGATCGACGGGTCCAGCTCGATCAGGCCCTCACGCTGGAGCAGCCACAACGCCTGCCCCTGGTTCGCGAGGTCCGTGGGCACGGCCACCACGGCCCCGGCGGGGACGCCGTCCAGGGAGTCGTAGCGGGAGGAGTACAGGCCGAACGCCCACTGGTACAGCTCCGTGGTGGGCGTCAGGTCGAACCCATTCCCGTCCGCCACCTGTTTCATGTACCACTGGTGCTCGAAGATGGTGGCGTCCACCTCACCCGTGGCCACCGCGCGGTTCGCCTGGACCGAGTCCGCGATCCCGACCGGCTCGATGGTGACACCGTGCTGCGGCGCGATCTCCGCCGCCACGTACTCGAGGATGCGCTCCTCGCCTGCCATGGCGGGCTCGTAGTGGACCCGCAGGGGCCGGTCGACGGCCGCCGCCGATCCGCCGGCGGCCACCGCCGGATGGGCCGCACCCCGCATCAGGATGACCCCCAGAGCCAGGGCGACGATCGCGGCGACGGCGGCCACGGTCCAGGGGAGGCGGTCGGTGCGCCGCCGCAGGGTGAACCCGTGGTCGTGGCCGGTGGTGGACGGAGTGGAACGCGGCAAGGGGTGCCTCCTGATGAGGTCGAGCGGGCGAGGGGAAGGGCGAGGATGAGAACGTGGGCGTCCCGGCGAGGACGCCCGGCCGTGATCGGTCACGGGCGTTCCAGGGACCGGGCGAGGCGGTCGCCGGCGAACTGGACCAGCTGCACGCTGACGATCAGCACGACGATGGTCGCCGCCATGACGGTCATGTCGAACCGCTGGTAGCCGTAGGTGACGGCCAGATAGCCGATGCCGCCGGCACCGATGGTCCCCGCGATGGCCGAGTACTCGAGCATCGAGATCGTGTTGAGGGTGAGGGCCGAGACGAGGCCCGGCACCGCCTCCCGCAGCTGGGTCTGCAGGATGATCTGGACCGGCGAGCTGCCGGTGACGAGGCCGACGGCGAGGTTCTCCCGAGGGAGGTCGTTCAGGGTGTTCTGGACGAGCCGGGCGAAGAAGGGGACGCCGGCGATGACCATGGGCACCACGGCGGCACGGATGCCCAGGGTGGTCCCCGTGATCCACGCGGTGAAGGGGATGATCGCGGCCATCAGGACGAGGAAGGGGAGCGAGCGCCCCATGTTGGCGACCCAGCTGAGGACGCCGTGCCAGCGGGGATGGGGGAAGAGCCCACGGGAGGACGTGTTGTACAGCAGCACGCCTCCGATCCCGCCGAAGGCCACGACGAAGACCATGACGATCCCGACCATCGCCCAGGTCTCGCCGTAGGCCGGGAGCAGGAGCGCAGGGATCTCGCTCCACGGGGTGTCGAAGGTGAGCGGCTCGGAGGCGGCGGCGGCGAGCGCGATCATGCGGCGACCCCCGCGACCTCACGCGTCAGGTCGGCGTCGGCCGGACGCCCGCGCACGGGCACGTCGGCACCGCCCTCCACGATCACCCGGAGCCCGGCGGCGTCCAGAACCGCGACGGCGGCGGCGACCTGCCGCTGATCGTCGGTGTCGAGCCCGATCACCAGCCGGCCGAGCGGACGGGTGCCGTGGTCCTCGAGGGTGCCGCCCAGCAGGCTCACCCCCGCGGACACGGCGCGGGCGAGGTCGCCGAACCAAGCGGGGTCGACGGGGACGGAGCCCAGGGAGACGCGCAGGACGGTGCGCACACCGGGCACCCGCTCCACCGGGTGGACGGGCAGGAGCTGGCCGGCCGCCGGAGAGTCCCCGCGTCCGATCAGGTCGGCGACCCGTCCGTGCTCCGCGATCCGCCCGTGGTCCAGGAAGGCCACCTCGTCGGCCGCGGCCCGGACGGCCTCCATCTCGTGGGTGATGAGGACGATCGAGACTCCGAGGTCGGCGCGCAGCTCGGTGAGGAGGCGGAGGATCTGATGGGTCGAGCGCGGATCGAGACCTGAGGTGGACTCGTCCGAGAGGAGGATGCGAGGTCGAAGAGCGAGCGCCCGGGCGATGCCGACCCGCTGCGCCTGACCACCCGAGAGCTGGCCGGGGTAGGCGTCCGCCTTGTGCAGCAGATCCACCCGTTCCAGGAGCTCCGCCACCCGCGCCTCCATCTCCCCGTGCTCCACTCCGAGGTTGCGCAGCGGCAGTGCGACGTTCTCAGCGACGGTGATCCGGCGCAGCAGCGCCGAGTGCTGGAAGATCGTCCCGATCGAGCGGCGGCTGTCCCGCAGCGCACGCCCGGAGAGCTCGGACAGGTTGCGCCCGTCCACGAGGATCTGCCCGGAGGAGGGCGTCTCCAGGAGGGAGATGCAGCGGGACAGGGTGGACTTGCCGGCCCCCGACGGACCGACCACGGCGGTGATGGATCCGTCCGGCACCGTCAGGTCGATGCCCTTCAGCACCTCGACCGGTCGCCCGGTCTTCGACTCGTATCTCTTGTGCAGATCGACGATCTCCAGCACGGCGTCTCCTTCATCGGGTCGCGACCGGCGCACGGGTTCTCGCGTCGGGCCGCCGCACGGCGGGGCCCGGGAAGCGTGGACGCGTCCATCGGTCCTGGCGGGAGCACCCTGGCCCTCACCCTGCCTGCGGGAGGCGGGTGAGGCGGGCTGCTGCGGCGTCGTCGAGCCAGATCTCTCGGCCGCTCTGGATGGGTGCAATGACTTCATCACACCGGCCCCGCGCCTCACAGCCGGGCCGACCGGCGAGGACGCATCGCGGCCGCCAGGGCCGTGGGGGATCTCGGCGCCGCGCACACGTCGTCACAGGACCGCCCCCACCACGACGACGGCGACGCCCCCGCCCGGGTGCGCCGCCGTCGTCGTGGTGGGGCCACCGTGCCCGCCGACCCCGCCGCGCTCAGTCCTCCGGGACCTCGCCGGCGGAGGTGTACGCGACCGGGGCCGCGCCGTTGACCAGGCGGTCCCCGACCATCCGGACCTTGAACACGGCAGGATCGTGCGTGGCCAGGGTGCGGGCGTTGCGCCAGTGGCGGTCCAGCTGCAGCTCGGTGGAGGTCGCGGAGGCGCCGAGGGTGTCGAAGATCCGGGTGCAGACCTCGAGGACGAAGTCCGGCACCACGGCCTGAGCCCGGTAGGCCGCGTCCATCGCCTCGTCCCACAGGCGGGCGCTCACCTCGCCCTCGACGTCGTCCGGATGGGCCGCGTCCCACGCCGCGGCGGCGTCCATGGCCCTCCCGACCTCGCGCACGAGCAGCCGAGCCGCGCTCACCTGCCCGGCCATGCGCCCCACGATCTCGAGCAGCTGCGGATCCTGCTGCGGGCGGTCCGCCGTGCCGGTGTTGAACGTTCGGGTGCGGGCCTTCAGGAGGGCCACGCCCTCGTCGAGGGCCGCGCGGGCCACGCCCACCTGCAGGGCCAGCAGCGTGGCCTCCTCGAGCACCGGCACGGGCCCGTGCGAACGCGGCACCTCGAGCAGGTCCTCCGCGGCCGCGCCGTCGAGCACCACGGACCCGGTGGCGGTGAGCCGCTGGCCGAATCCGTCCCAGTCATCCTTGATGCGCACGCGCGGCTGGCGAACGCGCACCACCGCGATCGCCCGCTCCGGCTCGCGCACCGCGCCGCCGGCCCGCTTCGAGTTGCGTCGGGAGACGAGGTCGGCCCCGTCCACGCCCACCGTGACGATGGTCCACTGCGCGAACGCCGAGCCCGTGGCGTAGTACTTGTGGCCCGTGACCACCCACGTGCCGCCCTCGTCGCGGGCGGCACGCGCCGCCGCCCGGCCCGGCGCGGCCCCGGATCCGGCGCGCTCCGCGAGGGCGGAGCCGGCCCACTCCCCCGCGGCGGCGTGAGGCATCCAGGCCTTCCTCAGGCGCTGAGGCTGGTCGTCGACGGCGGCCACGAACACCAGGTGCGAACGCCACAGGTGTGCGGTGTTCACGTCCCGCGCGGCGAGGTCGGCCAGCAGGCGCAGCACCGTCTCGTGCCCGGCTCCGCGCCCGCCGAACTCGGCCGGGACGCTGACCTTCCCCAGCCCGGCCTCCTGGAGCCGCTGCTGCGCCACGAAGGGCAGGTGGCGCCCGGCCTCGCGGGCCCGCTCGCCCTGGGCGGCGGCGTGGAACACCTCGGCGAACTCGGCGGAGAGGGATGCGTGGTCGGCGGCGGGGCTCTGCATGGGCACCACTCTTCCAGAGCGCCCCGGGGGTGCCGGGCAGCCGGCGGCGCGGCAGGCGGCGGCCGGCCCTGCGTGACGCGGGGCGGGCGGGGCGGCCGCGGGCATTCGTACGCTCGAGGACCGAGCCCGGGCTCCTCCGAGACGCCCGCCGCTTGCGCTCGCCACACCCCCGACCGAACCGAGGTTCCCTCCCGTGACCGCGTCCGTCCCCGCAGCCTCCCCCGCCGATCCGGTGCGCCGCCCGAACGACGGCGTCCCCGCCGCCGCGCTCGCCACGCTGCCCGGCCCGCTGCCGCGGGAGGTCGTGGACGCCGCCGACCCGGACGTGCACCCGGGCCGTCCCGCCGGCCTCGCGCACGGGGGCCGCGGCGATGGCGAGCGCGTGCGCGAGGAGGAGCGGCTCGCCTTCTGGGAGGCCGTCGGACGGCGCCTCACGTGGGACCGTGACTTCACCCGCGTGCAGGACCTCGCCCCGTCCGATCCGGCGGCCGAGCGCGGCCCGGACATCCGCTGGTACGCGGACGGCGCCCTGAATGTGGCCGTCAACTGCGTGGACCGGCACGTGGACGCCGGCCGCGGGGAGAAGGTGGCCCTGTACTTCGAGGGCGAGCCGGGCGACCGCGAGGCCGTGACCTACGCGGACCTGCAGCGCCGTGTGGCCCGCGCGGCGAATGCGCTCGAGGAGCTGGGCATCACCGCCGGCGACCGCGTGGTCGTGTACCTGCCCGTGATCGTGGAGACGATCGTCATCGCCCTGGCGTGCGCGCGCATCGGCGCGGTGCACTCCCTCGTGTTCGGGGGCTTCTCCGCCGAGGCGCTGCGCTTCCGCGTGGAGGACACCGGCGCCAAGCTGCTCGTCACCACGGACGGCCAGCACCGCCGTGGGAAGGTGGTGCCCGTCAAGGAGAACGCAGACGCCGCCGTCGCCGGTCAGAACCAGGTCGAGCACGTGCTCGTGGTGGACCGCTGCGGCCTCACCGGACCGGGCGAGATCGCGTGGACGGACGGCCGGGACCTGTGGTGGCACGACGTCGTGGACCGCCAGCCGGCCACCCACGCCGCGCGCGCCTTCGAGGCCGAGCACCCGCTGTTCATCATGTACACCTCGGGCACCACGGGGCAGCCCAAGGGTCTCGTGCACACCTCGGCGGGCTACCTCGCCGCGGCCTCGTGGACGCACGACTTCCTCTTCTCCCACCCGGACGTGTCCCGCCGGGGCGACGACGTGCACTGGTGCACCGCTGACCTCGCGTGGGTCACCGCCCACACCTACGAGATCTACGGACCGCTCTCCAACGGCGTCACGCAGGTGATCTACGAGGGCGTGCCCAATGCGCCACATCCGGGCCGTCACTTCGAGGTGATCGACCGCTACCGTGTGACCAGCTACTACACCGCGCCCACGCTCATCCGCTCGCTCATGGGCTGGCACCCGGACGGGATCCCGGCGGAGGATGCCGGCGGCCCCTCGCTCGCGTCCATCCGCCTGATCGGCACCGTGGGCGAGGCCGTGAATCCCGAGGCGTGGGCGTGGGCCCGCACCCAGATCGGCCGGGCCGGGCTCGAGCGAACCGGCACCCCGGTGCCCATGGTGGACACGTGGTGGCAGTCCGAGACGGGCTCCACCGTCATCTCCCCCCGCCCCACGGACACCACGTTCAAGCCGGGCTGCGGTTCCCGCCCGCTGCCCGGCGTCGACGTGGCCGTGGTCGACGACGACGGCGCGCCCGTGTCCGCGCACCTGCAGGGCAAGATCGTGGTCACCCGGACCTCACCGTCCATGGCGCGCACGGTGTGGGGCAACCCGGCACGGTACTTCCGCTCCTACTGGGCGGACTACGCGGAGCAGGGCTGGTTCCTCGCCGGGGACGGCGCCAAGACCGATGACGACGGCGACGTCTGGATCCTCGGGCGCATCGACGACGTCATCAACATCTCCGGGCACCGGCTGAGCACGATCGAGATCGAATCGGCGCTCGTGGCGCACCCCCATGTGGTGGAGGCGGGCGTGTGCCCCGTGCCCGACGAGCGCACCGGTCACGCGGCGGTGGCCTTCGTCGTGCCGAGCCGGGAGTGGGCGACGGCGTTCGCGGACGGGGGCGAGGACGTCGCGACGAAGCGCGCCGAGGAGCTCCGCCGGCACGTCGGCCGGGTGATCGGCCCGGTGGCCAAGCCGGGCGAGGTGGTGTTCGTCCCGGATGTGCCGAAGACGCGCTCGGGCAAGATCATGCGGCGCCTCCTCTCGCAGCTGCACACCGGGGACCGCCTCGGGGACACCACGAGCCTGCAGAACGAGTGGTGCGTCGGGCAGATCGCGGAGGTGCTGGCCGCCCGCGCCTGACCGCCCCGCTCTCGCCGGCGAGGTCCGCGTTCGCGGACTGGATCTCGGAGGAGGGCGAGCCCGCGGGCCTGGCCGACTCGCGGATCGAGGATGACGACGTCAGCCTCTCACCCCCGTCCGGAACCGTCACGGGGCGGGGTCCCGCCCGCCCCCATAGACTGGCGGCCGTTCCCCGCTCGGTCCCGCCCCCTGAAAGGCCCCCGTGACCTCATCCCCCGACGCCGGCTCCCCGGGCCCCGCGCACGACGACGGCGAGCGCGCCCTCGTCGCCGACACCCTCGCCCCCGGCACCGGCCGACTCATCGGCCTGCTCGTCTCCGCCGCCTTCGTGGTGATCCTCAACGAGACGATCATGTCCGTGGCGCTGCCGCGCCTGATGGAGCAGTTCTCGGTCTCGGCCGCCTCGGCGCAGTGGCTCTCCACCGGCTTCATGCTGACGATGGCCGTGGTCATCCCCTTCACGGGGTGGCTGCTGAACCGGTTCACCCTCCGCACCGTGTTCATCATCGCCATGAGCGCGTTCACGCTCGGCACCGCTCTGGCGGGACTGGCGCCGACCTTCGGGATCCTGCTCGCCGGACGCGTGGTGCAGGCCGTCGGCACGGCCATCATGATGCCGCTGCTGATGACCACGGTGCTCAACGTGGTGCCGCTGGCCCGCCGCGGGCGCATCATGGGCGTCATCTCGATCGTCATCGCCGTGGCCCCGGCCACCGGCCCCACCGTGGGCGGAGTGATCCTCGAGCACTTCACGTGGCGCTGGCTGTTCTTCACCGTGCTGCCCATCGCCCTGTTCGCTCTGGCCGCCGGCGCCGCGTGGGTCCGCAACGTCACCGAGCCGCATCCTGTCCGCCTGGACGTGCCCTCCGGAGCGCTCTCCGCCGTCGGCTTCGCGGGCCTGGTCTTCGGCCTCTCCAGCATCGGCGAGGCCGCGGGCGGGCACGCGGCCGTCGCGCCGTGGATCCCGATCCTGGTGGGTGTGCTGGCCCTGGCGGCGTTCGCGGCCCGCCAGCTGCGGCTCAAGGACCGCGCGCTCCTGGACCTGCGCACGCTCGCCCGGCCCACGTTCACGGTGGCGCTGGGCGTGATGCTCGTGTCCATGATGGCCCTCTTCGGCACCATCATCCTGTTGCCCATCTACCTGCAGGAGGTGCTCGGCTGGAGCACCCAGCAGTCCGGCCTGGCTCTGCTGCCCGGCGGCGTCGTGATGGCGGTGCTCGGCTACGTGGTGGGAACCCTCTACGACCGCGTCGGCCCGCGCCCGCTCGTCGTGCCGGGCTCGGTTCTCGGCGCCGCGGGACTGTGGGGCTACACCACGCTGAGCGAGGACTCGAGCGCCCTCATGGTGGTGGGCCTGCACGTGGCCATCTCGATCGGTCTCTCCCTGCTGTTCTCCCCGCTCATGACGACGGCGCTCAGCGCCCTGCCCCGGCCGCTGTACGCGCACGGCTCCGCCCTGATGTCCACGCTGCAGCAGGTGGCCGGCGCGGCGGGCACGGCGCTGTTCATCACGCTGCTCACGGTGGGGACGGCGTCGTCGGCCGCGGCAGGCCTGCCGGCGCGGGCCGCCATGATGGACGGCGTGCACCTGGCGTTCCTCTCTGGCGCGGCGGTGTTCACGCTCAACGTGGTGGCGGTGTGGTTCGTGAAGCGCCCGGCGGCCGACGCGGCGTGAGCCCTGCCCCGGGTGACGAGCCCTGCGCTGTCGCCCTGGAGACCGCGCGACAGGCACAACGACGCAGGGTTCGTCGCATGGGCACGTCACCCCTCAGGGGAAGATCTGCCCCACCGGCGTCTGCTTCTCCGCCTGGAACGCGTCCTCGGCGCGGCCGAACGCCCAGTAGGCGCTGACGGACATGGACCGCCGGTCCACCCCGCGCTCGTCCGTGAGGTACGCCCGCGCGGCCTTCACCTGCTCGCGCTCCCCGTGCACGAACGCGTGCACCCGGCCCTCGTGCCACGGGAGCGCGCGCAGCTCGGCAGCCCAGCGCGTCGCCTCCGGGGTGAAGTCCCCGCCGCGGTGCAGCCAGCGCACCTCGACGCCGAGCGGTGCCTCGAGCGGCAGCTCGTCCTCCGCGCCGCCCACCTCGATCAGCGCGGTCCCGACGGCGTCCGGGGCCGTGCGCGCGAGGTCCTCCAGGGCGGCGGCGATCGCGGGCAGGGCGGAGTCGTCACCGACCAACAGGTGCCAGTCCGCCCCGGGATCGGGGCTGTAGCTGCCGCCGGGTCCCATGAACGCCACCGTGTCCCCCGGCTGTGCCGAGGCGGCCCACGGACCGGCGAGGCCGTCGTCGGGACCGGTCCCGTGCACCACGAAGTCCACGTCCACCGTGCCGGCCGCCGCGTCCACGGCGCGCACCGTGTAGGTGCGGCGGACGGGCATCTGCTCGGGCGTGAGGCGCTCGCGGAGGGCGTCCAGGTCGTAGGGCGGGGTGAGGCCGAGCACGGGGTCGGTGAAGAGCAGCTTGATGTACTGATCCGCCGCACCCTTGGCGGCCCAGCGGGCGTGGAAGTCCGCGAACTGCTCGCCGCCGAGCGTCAGGCGGACCAGGTGCGGGCTGAGGCGCTCGGTGCGCTGGACCGTCAGCACGGTCTGGGGGCGGGCGGGGCGGCCGGGCTCTTCGGGGCGGGTCATGCCCTCACTCTCCCACGCCACGGCGCGACGAGTCCTGCGTTGTGGTGCCTGTTCCCGCGGGAACGGCAGCACAACGCAGGGCTCGTTGAGGACGGGGAGGTCAGCCGCGGAACCCCGCGCCCCGGTGATCCTCCGGCAAGCGCGGCCCCGCGCCGGTGATGTTCTCGCGCAGCGTCCTCCCGGCCTCGGGCTCGCGCAGCGCGCCGCGGCGGCGCAGCTCCGGGCTCACGAGCGTGGTGAACCGCTCGAGGTCGGCCGGGCGCACGGCCGCGGAGATGTTGAAGCCGTCCACACCGGTCTCGGCCTGCCAGCGCTCGAGCTCGTCCGCCACGGTCGCCGGGGAGCCCACGATCACGGGGCCGCGCCCGCCGATCGCCACGAACTCGGCCACGTCCCGCAGCGTCCACAGCTTCCCCGAGGGGTCCGCGGTGAAGGCCGCGAGCGCGGAGCGATTCGCGTCCGTCACCACGTGCTCCAGCGGCGCGTCCGGGTCCAGGCCCGCGAAGTCCACGCCGGTCCATCCGCCGAACAGGGCGAGGGCACCCTCGACGTCCACGAAGTCCGCGTAGCCACGCAGCCGCTCCTCCGCCGCCTCGTCCGTCTCGGCGGCGACGACGGTCACCATCGCGAGCACACGGATCGCGTCCTCGGCGCGGCCGGCGTCGACGAGCCCCGCCCGCGTCTGCTCGACGAAGCGGCGGACGTGCGCCGCCGTCGGGCCGATGGCGAAGACGGCCTCGGCGTGCTCCTGCGCGAACCGCAGCCCCCGCGCGGAGGCGCCGGCCTGGAAGAGGAACGGGGTGCCCTGCGGACCGGGGTGGGTGAGCGCGGTGTCGGGGACGCGGAAGTGCGTGCCCGCCACGCCGGCCGGGTGCACGCGCTCCGGGTCCGCGAAGACGCCGGCGGCGGCGTCCTTGACCACGGCGCCCGGCTCCACCGATCCCTCGAAGAGGCGGTAGACGGCGTCGAGGTGCTCGTCGGCGCGGTCGTAGCGCTCGTCGTGCGGCAGCTGCCCGTCCAGCCCGAGGTTGCGGGCCGCGGAGTCCTGGTAGCTGGTCACGACGTTCCAGGCCACGCGGCCCTGCGTGAAGTGGTCGAGCGTCGCGAAGGTGCGGGCCAACTGGTACGGCTGCTCGTACGTGACGGACGCGGTCACGCCGAAGCCGAGGCGGTCGGTCACGGCGGCCATGGCGGGCACGGCCACGGTCGGCTCGAGCAGCGGCCACTGGACACCGCCGCGCACAGTGGCCTCGACCCCGCCGTCGTACACGTCGTACAGGCCCAGGACGTCCGCGAGGAACAGCGCGGTGAACCCGCCCTCCTCCACGGTGCGGGCGAGGTCGATCCAGTAGGAGAGGCGGTCGAACTCGGCGATCCGCGAGTCCGGGTGCCGCCACAGCCCCGGGGACTGGTGCACGGGCGTCATCATCTCGAACGCGCTGAGCAGGAAGGGCTGGGCGCTCTGCGCCTCGGGCTGCGGGGTCATCGGGTCTCCTGGACGGTCGAGACGGCGGGCGCCGATCCGGACGCCTCGCCGCGGCGCGCGGTCGGATCGGCGGCCTGGCTGGACGCCCACAGGGAGAGCCCGGCCAGGACGGTGAGGTACGCGGCGATCAGCCACGGGGTGCGCCCTCCGGCTTCGAAGAGCAGGGCCGCGACGAACGGGGCGATGCCGCCGCCGAGCACCGTGCCGATCTGGTAGCTGAGGTTCACGCCGGAGTAGCGCACCTGCACGGGGAACTGCTCGGCGAACCACGCCGCCTGCGGGCCGTACACGGAGTCGTGGGCCACGTTGATCACGAGCACGACGACGATCGGCAGCCACGCGATCAGCCCGGCCTCGGTCACGGCGAACACGGCCCACCCGGCGCCGGCGATGAGGGCGTAGCCGAGCTGGGACACCCGGCGCCGGCCCCACCGGTCGGAGAGCGCGGCCCACAGCGGGGTGCTCACGAGTCCGATCGCGGAGGCGACCATGATCGAGGTGAGGAGGATCCCGCTGTCATGCCCGCGCAGCACGAGGAAGCTCACGAGGTACACGGTGATCAGGTAGTACACCCCGTTCTGTCCCAGGCGCAGGCCGGCCGTGACGAGCACGGCCCGGCCGTGGTCCCGCAGCAGCTCGCGGACCGGGGAGGCGCTGAGCTCGCCGGCCGCGCGCCGCTCCTGGAACTCCGGCGCGTCCTGCACGCCGAGCCGGATCACCAGGGCGATCGCCACGAGCACGGCCGAGGCGAGGAAGGGGATGCGCCAGCCGTAGGCGGCGAACTGCTCCTCCGTGGTGAACAGGTGGACGATGCTGAACGCGGCCGTGGCCAGCAGCATGCCCGCCGAGGAGCCGATCTGCGTGAAGGAGCCGAAGAAGCCGCGGCGGTGCGCGGGGGCGTGCTCCACGGACATCAGCGCGGCCCCGCCCCACTCCATCCCGGCAGAGACGCCCTGCACGAGGCGCAGGAGGACGAGACCGGCGACGGCCCACCAGCCGGCCTGCGCGAAGGTGGGCAGCAGGCCGATGAGGAACGAGGAGACGCCCATGAGCAGGAGGGAGACCACGAGGAGGGCCTTGCGCCCCACGCGGTCCCCGAAGTGCCCGGCCACGACCCCGCCGAGCGGGCGCATCACCACGCCCACCGCGAGGGTGGCGAAGGAGGCGAGCGTGGCTCCGAGCTGCGTGGCGCCCGGGAAGAACTGCACGTTGAACACGAGGGCGGCGGCCAGGCCGTAGAGGTAGAAGTCGTACCACTCGATCGTGGTCCCCAGCAGCGAGGAGACGACGGCGCGCGTGCGATGGCGCCGGGCCGCGGGGTCCTCGGCGGGGGCGGCCGGGGAGGCGGGCGCGTTCCCGGTGCCGGGCCCCGACGACGGCGGGGTCGCCTCCGGAGCGTCCAGGACGGTGCTCATCGGGCGTCCCCCTCGGTGATGACGACGGCGGACGCCGCGGCGTCGGTCGGCCCTGAACCCGTCGCCGGCGCATCGCCGATCGCGGAGAGCCCCTCGGGCAGGGTGCCGTTGATCCAGTAGTCGCCCACGGCCCGGGCGCGGAAGGCGATGGGGTTGTGTGTGGCCACGGTCTGCGCGTTGCGCCAGTGGCGGTCCAGGCCCTTGGCGGTGGACGTGTCCGAGGCGCCGCCGGTGAGGAAGAGCTCCTGCGCGGCGCCGATCGCGAGCTCGGGCACGGTGATCTGCGCGTGCTCCACCGCGACCTCGGCGTTCGCGAACGCGAGCGGCGTCTCCCCGTCGTAGCCCCAGCGGTCGGCGCCGGTGGCCGCCCCGGCGGCGAGCGCGGCGTCGAGCGCCTCCGCCGCCGCCAGCACCGCGGCCTCCGCGGTGAACGCCTTCGCGGCGATCCGGCCCACGGCCTCCTGGATCAGCGGGTCCTCACGGAACGGCAGGCCCAGGCCCGTGTTGAAGGTGCGCACGCGCGCGGCCACGCGGGCGGCGGCGTCGCGGCGGGAGGCCCGGGCGATCCCGGCCAGCACCGCGAGCAGGATCAGCTGGAAGTACGCGGCCTCGAACACGGCCTCGGGGGTGCCGGGGATGCGCCGCAGCACGTCGCCCGCGGGGATCCTCACATCCTCGAACACCGCGGTGCCCGTGCCGGTGAGGCGCTGCCCGAAGCCGTCCCAATCGTCCTCGAGGGTGACGCCGGCGGCGTCCACGGGCACGACGGCGAAGCCGCGCCCGGCGTCCACGCTCCCGTCGGCGCGGCGCACGGAGGCGGAGACGCGGGTGTGCGAGGAGAAGATCGAGCCCGTGGCGTAGTACTTCGTGCCGGAGAGCGTCCACGCGGGCGCGGAGTCCGCCGCGCCGTCGTCGCCCGCCTCCGCCGCGTCCTCCGTGAGCACCGTGTTGAGCGTGCCGAGCGCGTTGCCGCCCTTCTCCGTGGAGGCGTTGCCCACCGTGGCGCCGGCGAGGACGCGCCCGTACCAGCGCGTGCGGACGTCCTCGGGCTGGAACCGCAGCGCGTCGAGGAAGCCCAGGTGTGAGCGGTAGAGGTGGGCCACGTTGGAGTCGGCCTCGGCGAGGTCCACGAGCAGGGCGATCGCGGTGCGCACGTCGACGCCGGGCCCGCCCGCCTCGGCCGGGACGCGCAGCACCGCGAAGCCGGCGGCGTGGAGCGCGCGGACCTCCTCGAAGGGCAGGATGCGCTCGTGATCGCGCTCGCGGGAGCCCTCCGCGATCTGCGCGAACAGCGGCGCGAAGTGGGCGCGCAGCCCGGCGAGGTCGCGGGGCAGGTCGGCCACGTCGACCTCGGGCGGGGTGAGGACGGAGGCCTCCGCGCGGGGCGGCTCGGGGCGGACGTCCTCCGCGCGGGCGGCGGTGAGGGTCTCGGTCATGGGGGTCCTTGTCAGCGGGGCGGTCAGCGGTGGTGTCCGGCACCGACGGCCGAGTGCGTGGTCTGCCGCCACGCTAGGAGCGCGCCCGCCCACGGTCTGAACCGGGCCCCGGGCCGGAGTCACGACGGCGCTGCCGCACCGCCGAACGCGTCCGGCCGCCCCTGGATGACCCGTACGCTGGCCGCGTGCCTCCCGTGCTGCTGGTCCTGCTCTCCGTGCTGTGCCAGCAGCTCGGCGCCTCCATCGCCGGCCTGCTGTTCGGTCAGGTCGGCGCCTCCGGGATGGTCGCCCTGCGCCTCGTGTTCTCCGCCCTCCTGCTGCTGGCCTTCGCCCGCCCCGGGCGCCGCGCCCTGGCGAGCCTGACCGCGCAGGGATGGACCGCCGTCGTCGGGCTGGGGCTGACCATGGCCGGGATGAACCTGCTCATCTACGAGGCGTTCGACCGGATCCCCCAGGGCGTGGCCGTCACGTTCGAGGTGCTCGGACCGCTCGCGCTGTCCGTCCTGGCGCGGCGGCGCTGGGACGCATGGGCCTGCGCCGGCGTCGCCCTTGCGGGCATCGTGCTGCTCGGCCGGGACGGGTTCAGCGCGGGCGCGGGCGCCGGGCTGGATCCCGTGGGCGTGGCGTGCGCCGTGGGCGCCGCCGCCTTCTGGGCGGGCTGCATCCTGATGAGTCGGGCCGCGGGCGGGCATCTGCCCGGGGTGCAGGGGCTCGCGCTGGCCATGGTCGCGGGCTCCTTCCTCGCCCTGCCCATCGGCGCGACGACGGCGGGGCCCGCCCTGCTCGACCCCGTCGTGCTGGGCGTCGGGCTGGTGGTGGCGGTGCTGAGCTCCTCGCTGCCGTACGGGATCGAGATGCACGTGCTGCGCCGCATGCCCACCGCACTGTTCTCCCTCCTCACGTGCCTGTCCCCCGTGGCCGCCGCGCTCACCGCGTGGGCCGTGCGCGGGCAGGTGCTGGACGTGCCGGACGTGGCCGGGATGCTGCTCGTGGTCGCGGCGTGTGCGGCGGCGGTGTGGCTGGGGCGGGCGCCGGAGCGTCGCATGCGCCGGGCGACGGACCGCGGTGACCGGGCGGCGCGGGCCTGACGCCCGCCGCCCTCAGCGCGTCCACAGGATTCTGTAGCCTGAACGCATGACCCCCGCCACACCCCCCGGCCCGGGCCGGCCCGACGACGACGTCCCCGCCGCCGAGCGGGAGGCCCTGCGCCGCGGGGCGTGGCGGCCCTGGCTGCCGTTCCTGCTGACCGCGGCGGTGTGCATCGGCATGCTCGGGTGGGTCACGGTCGCTCTGCCCGACCTCCCGGACCGGGTCCCGGTGCACTGGGGCATCGACGGCCGTCCCGACGACTGGGACGAGAAGTCCCTGGGCACCGTCGGCATGGGGCCGATCGTCGCCCTCGGCATGACCGTGCTCATGGCGCTCATGGCCGCCATCGTGCCGATGATGTCTCCCCTGCCTCCGGACGCCTCCCCGTGGCGGCGCGTGCGGCAGGCCGGGGTGGACCGCGGCATGCGCACGGCCCTCGGGTGGATCGCCGCGTTGACCCTGCTCCCGATGCTCCCGTCGACGGTGGAGGTCCTCACCGCGGGCGCGTGGCGGATGCCCTGGTGGCTCATGCCGCTCAGCCTCACCCTCCTCATGGTCGGGGTGATGGTCGCGCTCAGCGCGGCGATCCGCGGCGGCACCCGCTGGTCGGACCGCGTCGCCCAGGACCTCGGCCACCGCCCCACCGCCGAGGAGGCCGCCGAGGAGGAGAAGTGGACCGCGGCGGGCCTGAAGCGCGACCCCGACGACCCCTCTGCCTTCCCGCCCAAGCGCGAGGGCTACGGCGTGGGCGCCACGGTGAACCTCGCCTCGCGCACGGGCCGCCTTCTCACCTATGGGTTCGTGGGCGTCTTCATCGTCGGTCTGCCCGCGGCCGTCTGGATCGCGGCGGCCCTGAACCGATGACCACGCGCCTGCTGCTCCCCGCCACGCTCCCCCTCCTCTCGGAACGAGGTGTCACGAAATGTGGGAATGCGGGCGCCATTCCAACGTTTCGTGACACCTCGTTCGCCGGGGAGGCCGGGGTCGGGGGCCGGCGGCCGGGGGCCGCGAGCGCCCCGGCGGCGCGTATGTGACGCGGTGTCCGACGTCGTCGCCCGGGCCTGGCAGGGTGGGGCGCGCATTCTCGCCCCCTGCCAGAGAGGACCGCCGTGGCCGACCACGAGTTCGGATTCCGCACCAAGGCCCTGCACGCCGGCGCCGTCCCGGACGCCGTCCACGGCTCCCGCGCGGTGCCGATCCACCAGACGAGCTCCTTCGTGTTCGAGTCTGCGGACGACGCGGCCAACCTCTTCGCGCTGCAGAAGTACGGCAACATCTACTCGCGCATCGGCAACCCCACGGTCGCGGCGTTCGAGGAGCGGATCGCCACGCTGGAGGGCGGCATCGGCGCGGTGGCGACGGCGTCCGGCATGGCCGCCGAGTTCGTCACCTTCGCGGCGCTCGCCGGGGCCGGGGACCACATCGTGGCCTCCTCGAAGCTCTACGGCGGCACGATCACCCAGCTCGACGTGTCCCTGCGCCGCTTCGGCGTGGAGACCACGTTCGTGAACTCGATGGAGGCCGCCGACTACGAGGCCGCGATCCAGGAGAACACCAAGGCCGTGTACGTGGAGATCGTGGCCAACCCCTCGGGCGACATCGTCGACCTGCCGGGCCTGGCCGACGTCGCGCACCGCCACGGCGTCCCGCTCGTGGTGGACGCGACGCTCACGCCGCCGTACCTGATCCGCCCGATCGAGCACGGTGCGGACATCGTGATCCACTCGGCCACGAAGTTCCTGGGCGGCCACGGCACCACGCTGGGCGGCGTCGTGGTGGAGTCCGGCCGCTTCCCGTGGGACAACGGCAAGTTCCCGTCCATGACCGAGCCCGTGCCCTCGTACGGCGGCGTCTCCTGGTGGGGCAACTTCGGCGAGTACGGGTTCCTCACCAAGCTGCGTTCCGAGCAGCTGCGCGACTTCGGCCCGTCCCTGGCGCCGCAGTCCTCGTTCCAGCTGATGATCGGCGTGGAGACCCTGGCGCAGCGCATGGACGCGCACCTGGCCAACGCGCAGGCCGTGGCGCAGTGGCTGGACGGGGACCCGCGCGTCGCCTGGGTGGCGTACGCGGGCCTGCCGGGCCATCCCCACCACGCGCGCGGCCGGGAGCTGCTGCCCCGGGGCGTCGGCTCGGTGTTCAGCTTCGGCGTGGCGGGCGGTCGCGACGCCGGCGCGGACTTCATCGCGCACCTGCGGCTGGCCAGCCACCTGGCCAACATCGGCGACGCCAAGACGCTCGTGCTGCACCCGGCGTCCACCACGCACCAGCAGCTCACCGCCGAGCAGCTCGTGGCCGGCGGCGTGCCGGAGGACCTGATCCGCATCTCGGTGGGGATCGAGGACGTCGAGGACATCCTGTGGGACCTGGACCAGGCCCTCACCGCAGCCACGGGCCGCACCCGAGAGGACGACGACGTCGCCCCGGTCCGTGCGCCGACCGCCGTCGAGGCCGACGTCGAGAAGGAGGCCTGAGCCATGAGCACCACCCACCCCGAGCGGACCTGGACCGGCCCCAGCGCCCCCGAGCGCCTGGCGATCCTGCGGCGCACCCGCTCGATCGCGATCGTCGGCGCCTCGGACAAGCCGGCCCGTGCGTCCTACTTCGTGGCCACGTACCTGCTGAGCTCGACCACATACGACGTCTACTTCGTGAATCCCGTGCTCGCCGCGGCCGGCAAGGAGATCCTCGGCCACCGCGTCTACGCCTCGCTCGACGACCTGCCCGTCACCCCGGACCTCGTGGAGGTGTTCCGCAAGTCCTCCGACGCCCCCGAGGTGGTGGCGGACGCCGCCCGCGTGGGCGCCCGGACCGTGTGGCTGCAGCTGGGCATCTGGAACGAGGACGCCGCGCGTCAGGCCGAGGCCGCGGGCCTGGAGATCGTGATGGACCGCTGCGTGAAGATCGAACACGCCCGCTTCCACGGCGGGCTCAACCTCGCCGGCTTCGTCACCGGCGTGATCAGCTCGCGGCGCCAGGAACTGGACCGCTGAACGGGCGACGCCCCGTGTCGGGCGTCGTCCGGCCCTCGTTGCGCACCCGCCCGTCGATGGCGTGGGATGGGACCATGACCTCCGAGCTCCCCTCCCCCTCCCCCGCCTGGACCGGCCGCACCGACGGCGACGCCCCCGAGCATCTGCGCTGGCACCAGGTCGTGCGCCCCGCCGACGGCCGCGGTGAGCCCACGACGACGCAGCGCCACCCCGGTGCCGGCGCGCCGACGTCGGGCGCGCGGTCCACGGCGCTCGTCGGCTTCGCCTCGGACGAGGGCGTGCGCCGCAACCACGGCCGCGTGGGCGCCGAGGACGGCCCGGAGGCGCTGCGCGGCGCGCTCGCCTCGCTCGCGTACCTCGCGGGCACGGGCACGCTCGTGGACGCGGGCGACGTGTCCGTGGACCGCGGCGACGACGGCGCCCCGGGCGAGCTCGAGGCCGGCCAGGCCGAGCTGAGCACGGTGGTCAGCGGGCTGCTGAACGCCCACGACCTGGCCGTCGTGCTCGGCGGCGGGCACGAGACCGCCTACGCCTCGATCACGGGCCTGACCGGGTCCAGGCGCGTGGGTGCGGGCACCCGCGTGGGCATCCTCAACCTGGACGCGCACTTCGACCTGCGCGAGGCGCCGCGACCCAGCTCCGGCACCCCGTTCCTGCAGGTGCTGCGCGACGCCGAGGGGGCGGAGCATCAGCTCTCCTACGCGGTGGTGGGCATCAGCGAGGCCAACAACACCCGCGTCCTGTTCGACACCGCGCGCGAACGCGGGGTCACGTGGGTGACCGACGAGCAGGCCCAGACCGCCGACGTCACCGGTGTGCGCCGCTGGGTGCGCTCGTTCATCAACGCGGTGGACGTGCTCTACCTGACGATCGACCTGGATGTGCTGCCGGCCGCCGTCGCCCCGGGGGTGAGCGCACCGGCCGGCTTCGGCGTGCCGTACGAGGTGATCCACGCGTGCACGCTGGAGGCCACCCAGTCCGGGAAGCTGGCCCTGGCCGACGTCGTGGAGCTCAACCCCTCCCTGGACGTGGACGGCCGCACGGCGAAGGCCGCGGCCCGGCTGATCCACGCGATCGTCAGCCGTCACCGGACGGACGCGTCGCTGCTGGCCTGAGCGGGCCGGGACTCGTTCAGGCGCGGGGGCCGCGCGTCAGCGACCCTCCGCCCACGGGGCCGGGGGCTCGGCGCTGCCGTGGGCCGCGCGTCGGGCGGCGTAGTCCAGCGCCGAGCGTGCCAGGAAGTCGTGCAGGGCCAGCACCCCGGCCCGGGCTCCCGCCGAGTCCCTCCGGGTCACCGCCTCCAGCGCCGGGACGTAGAACGCCCGGCCACGCTCGACCTCGTCGGGCAGACCCTTCGTGGTGGCGAGCCAGAACCGCCGGGAGAGCCCCTGGAGCGGGACCAGGGAATCGGCGAGATAGCGGTTGTTCGCGATCGTGCGCAGGAGTTCGTGCGAGCGCCCGACGGCGGCGACGTACGCCGGCAGATCCTCCACCGTGCGCAGGTGCCGCACGTGGGCCGCGACGGCGGCCAGCTGCTCCTCGTCCGCCCGCGCGCAGGCCAATCCCACGGCCAGCGCCTCGAGCGACCGCCGCACCTCCAGCCTCTCCAGCTGGTCGTCCACGGAGATCGCGGGGACCTGAAGGCCACGTCCCCCACCGGTCAGGAGCCAGTGGTCGCGGATGAGGCGCTGCACGGCCTCGCGCAGGGGCGTGCGTCCCGTCTCGGCGGCGGCGATGAGGGCCGCCTCGCTGAGGACGGCGCCCGGTGGCAGCTCCCCGGTCTCGATCTTCTGCGTCAGGCGGGTGTAGGCCTCCTCCGACTTGTTCATAAGCCCAGCCTAGGCAGTCATCTGCGCACATCCGCTTGATATATCCGGAATATGCGGCGTAGCGTGGCCCACATCCTGTTACCGCCATCACATGGAGGACTCATGAAGTACCGCCCGCAGCACGACGCCAACCCCCTGCCTTTCTCCCCCTTCAAGAGCTCCACCGTGCCGCGGCCCATCGGCTGGCTGTCCTCCGTCAGCCCGGACGGCATGGAGAACATCGCCCCCTACAGCCAGTGGCAGAACCTCACCTTCGACCCGCCCATGGTGATGTTCTCCGCGAACCAGTACCCGGACGGACGCCGCAAGGACACCGTCCTCAACGCGGAGCAGACCGGCTGGTTCGTGTGGAACATGGCCACCTACGACCTGCGCGAGGCCGTCAACGTCTCCGCCATGGCCCTGGAGCCGGGCGAGAGCGAGTGGGACCGCATCGCGGAGCACGGCGTCACCAAGGTCTACGCGGACAACCACCCCATCCCGATGGTCGCCGAGTCCCCCGTGCGCTTCGAGTGCCGCTACCACTCGACGCACCGCATCAAGGGCGACTCGAACGTCGGCACCATCGACGTGGTCTTCGCCCACGTGGACACCATCCACATCGACGACGACGTCATCACCGCCGACGGCCGCATCGACATCCCGCGCATCCAGCCGATCGCGCGTCTGGGCTACTTCGACTACACCGTGGTGCGGGAGACCTTCGAGATGCGGGTGCCCGGCGCCGACGGCGATGCCCAGGCCGGCCTCGAGGGACGGGCATGAGCACCGCGGCCACCGGCGCGGCCCGGCCCACTCCCGTGCCCCAGGCCCGCCCCCGGAGCCTGAAGGACATGCTGGCCGTGAACTTCGGCAACGCGCTGGAGTGGTACGACTGGAACGTCTACACGATCTTCGCCCCGGTCTTCGCGGCGCAGATCTTCCACACGGACAACCCCACCTCCGGGCTGCTCGCGACCCTGGCCGTCTTCGCGGTGGGCTTCGTCGCCCGCCCCATCGGCGGCTACGTGTTCGGCGCCTACGCGGACCGGGTGGGCCGCAAGCGCAGCCTCTTCGCGGCGATGATGATCACCGCGCTCGGCAGCCTGATCATCGCCGTCACCCCCACCTACGGCACGGTGGGCGTCTTCGCCTCGGTCATCCTCGTCATCGCCCGCCTGCTGCAGGGCCTGGCGCACGGAGGCGAGATGGGCACCTCCGTGACCTACCTCGTGGAGCGCGCGCCGCAGGGTCGGCGCGGGCTGTTCGGGGCGACGTCGTGGGTGTCCGTGGTGGTGGGCACGATCCTGGCGACCCTCGTGGGTCTGGCCATCAACACGCTGCTCTCCCACGAGCAGGTGGCGTCCTGGGGCTGGCGCGTGGCGTTCGGCATCGGCGGCGTCCTCGGCCTCTACGCGCTGTACCTGCGACGGAGCCTGACGGAGTCGGAGCACTTCACGGCGGCGCAGCAGGTGGTGCCCACCGCGGACGAGGCCCCACGTCGGGAGCCGGGCGCGGTGTGGCGCGGCCTGCTGACGATCTTCCTGGTCTCCGCGGGCGGCTCCCTGATGTTCTACACGTGGCTGATCTACCTGCCCACGCACGCGCAGGTGGCCCATCACATGGACAAGTCCACCACCCTCTCGGCCTCACTCGTGGCCCAGGTGATCTTCCTGGCCGCCATCCTCGGGGCGGGCCTGCTGGGTGACCGGGTCGGGCGCCGTCCGCTGGTCATCGCCTTCGGCCTGCTCTTCGTGCTGCTGCCGTTCCCGCTGTTCGGCATGCTGGACGGCACCTTCGCCTCGTTCCTGCTCGTGCAGACCATCGCCCTGCTGGCCGTGGCGCTGCTGTTCGGCGTCAACGGCGCCGTCTGGTCCGAGGTGCTGCCCACGGCGGTGCGCGCCAGGGGCGTGGCCACCATGCTCTCGCTGGCCACCGCGATCTTCGGCGGCACGGCGCCGTACCTGATCACGTGGCTGACGGCGCAGGGCTGGACCAGCGCGTTCCCGATCTACCTCATGGTGGTCGGCGGCCTCACCGGGTTGACCGGCCTGTTCATGAAGGAGACGAAGGACGTGGACCTGGCGGCCTGAGCCGGGGTGACCGGGCCCGACCCGCAGGCCGCCCCCTCCACACACAGACCCCTCCACACACAGACCCCTCCACACACAGAGTGGTCACGACACGCCGCCTCGTGCAGACGGACGCGGCATGTCGTGACCACTCTGTGGCGTCTGACCGCTCCGCGGCGTCAGTGCCCCTCGGCCTCCGCGCCCTCGGACTCCTCGGCCAGGTCCTGCGGCTCGGCGTCGACGGACGCGCCCGCGAGCGCCTCGGCCACGGCGGCCAGCACGGACCCGTCGCGCAGGGCCTGCTCGGCGGCGGCCAGCTGCGGGGCCATGTACTGGTCGGGGCCCGGGCCGGGGACACCGGCCTCCCGGATCACGCGGACGGCGGCGCCGGTCGCGGCGGAGGGCTGCAGCGGGGCGCGCAGCTCGATCGCGCGGGCGGCGGCCACGAGCTCGACGGCGAGCACGCGGCGGAAGTTCTCCACGGCCGAGCGCAGCTTGCGGGCGGCATGCCAGCCCATGGAGACGTGGTCCTCCTGCATCGCGGAGGACGGGATGGAGTCCACGGACGCGGGCACGGCCAGGCGCTTCATGTCCGAGACGAGCCCGGCCTGCGTGTACTGGGCGATCATCATGCCGGAGTCCACGCCCGGGTCGTCCACGAGGAACGCGGGCAGCCCGTGCGAGCGGGCCGGGTCCAGCATGCGGTCGGTGCGGCGCTCGGACATGCTGGCGACGTCGGCCACCGGGATGGCCAGGAAGTCCAGCACGTACGCCACGGGCGCCCCGTGGAAGTTGCCGTTCGAGCTCACCCGGCCGTCGTCGAGCACCACGGGGTTGTCCACGGTCGCGGCGAGCTCGCGCTCGGCCACGGTGCGCACGTACGCGAGGGTGTCGCGCAGGCCGCCGGCCACCTGCGGGGCGCAGCGCAGCGAGTAGGCGTCCTGCACGCGGGAGTCGCCCTCCTTGTGGCTGGCCACGATCGGCGAGCCCGCCAGGATCTTCAGCATCCGCTCCGCGGAGGCCGCCTGGCCCGGGTGGGGGCGCAGCGGCAGGTGCAGCTCCGGCACGAACACGCGGTCGGTGCCGAGCAGTGCCTCCACGGACATGGCGGCGGTGAGGTCCACGGTGTCGGCGAGCTCGTCGAGGTCCGCCAGGGCCATGATCAGCATGCCGAGCATGCCCTCGGTGCCGTTGACGAGGGCCAGGCCCTCCTTCTCCCGCAGCTCCACCGGCTCGATCCCGGCCTCGGCGAGCGCCTCGCCGGCCGGACGCAGCGCGCCGTCCTCCCCGACGACGTCGCCCTCGCCCATGAGCGCGAGCGCCACGTGGGACAGCGGGGCCAGATCGCCCGAGCAGCCGAGCGAGCCGAACTCGCGCACGCCCGGGGTGATGCCCGCGTTGAGCATGGCCACGAAGGTCTCCACGACCACGGGGCGCACACCCGTGCGGCCGGAGGCCAGCGTGGTGGCGCGCAGGAACATCAGCGCGCGGATGACCTCACGCTCCACCACGGGGCCCATGCCGGCGGCGTGGGAGCGGATCAGCGACTTCTGCAGCTGCGCGCGGGACTCGAGCGGGATGTGCTTGTCCGCGAGTGCGCCGAAGCCGGTGGAGACGCCGTAGGTGGGGGTCTCGGCCTCGGCCAGTGCCTGGACGTGGCGGCGCACCGCGCCGACGGTCTCGAGCACGTCGTCGGCGAGCACCACGCGGGCGTCGTGGCGGGCCACGGCGACGACGTCGTCCAGGGTGGCCCCGGACGTGCCGAGCGTGACGGTGGCGGGAGGGGTGGTCATGGGCGGTGCGCTCCTCGGGTGGTGGGGTGGGTCGGGCCCGACGCCGGGCGGGTGTGTCCGACGTCGGGCGTCACCGGGCGGGTGGTCCCGGCGGTGATCGTACGGGGTGGGCGACCTCAGACGACGCGCCGGCCGGCCCGCCACACCGCGTGGGTGAGCGGCATGCCGGGGCGGTAGGCGAGGTGGATGGCGGCGGGGGCGTCGAGCACGTGGAGGTCCGCGCGCTTGCCGACCTCGAGGCTGCCCACGCGGTCCTGCGCGCGCAGGCCGATCGCGCCGCCGAGCGTCGCGGCCCGCAGCGCCTCGGCCAGCGTGAGGCCCATCTGCAGCACCGCGGTGGCCACGTTGAAGTTCATGGACGTGGTGTAGCTCGTGCCGGGGTTGCAGTTGGAGGCCAGCGCGATCTCGATCCCGGCGTCCAGCAGGCGGCGGGCCGGGGCCAGGGGGGCGCGGGTGGAGAGGTCGCACGCGGGCAGGCAGCCGGCCACGGTGCCGGGGGTGCCGGCGGCCGACGCGCGGTCCCAGTCGCCCCACGTGCCGGCCAGCGCCTCGACGTCCGCGTCGGCGAGGAAGTTCACGTGGTCCACGGAGGCGGCGCCGAACTCGACGGCCAGGCCGACGCCGGGGCCCTCCTCGATCTGGTTGCCGTGCAGGCGCACGCGCAGGCCCGCGGCGGTGCCCGCCTCGAGCACGCGGCGGGTCTGCGCGGCGTCGAAGGCGCCCTTGTCGCAGAAGACGTCGATCCAGCCCACGTGCTCGCGCACGGCGTCCAGCATGGGGCCGACGACGTCGTCGAGGTAGTCCTCCGCCTCGCGGCCCTTCGGCACCAGGTGGGCGCCGAGGAACGTCACCTCGTCGATCTGCCCCTCGGCCTTCAGCTCCGAGAGCAGGCGCGCGTGACGGGCCTCCTCCTGGACGGAGAGGCCGTAGCCGGTCTTCGTCTCGAGGTAGGTGGTGCCGCCGGCGACGGCGTCCGCCACACGCCCGGCGACCAGCGCGCGCAGACGCTCGTCGGAGGCCTCCCGCGTGGCCGACGTGGTCACGCCGATGCCGCCGGCGGCGTAGGACTCCCCGGCCATGCGGGCCTCGAACTCGGCCGAGCGGTCGCCGTCGAACACGAGGTGGGTGTGCGAGTCCACCCAGCCGGGCAGCACGGCACGCCCGCCCACGGACACGCGCTCGTCGGCCCCGGGGGCCTCGGCGGCGGCGCCGATCCACGCGATCCGCTCGTCCTCCACCACGACGGCGGCGTCCGCCAGGACCCGGCCCTCGGGGTCGACGGTGGTCAGCTCGGCGATGTCGGTGAGGAGCGTGGAGCGCATGGGGGCCTTTCGGAGCGGGCGGGCGAGGGAGACGGAGGAGCGACGTTCCCAGGATGTCAGGTCAGGGCGGCGACGAGATGGGCCACCGGGGTGGCGAGCAGGATCGTGAGGATCACACGCTCCGCCCAGACGACCACGAGGTGCCAGAGCTTCACGGGGATGTCCGTGGCGAGGATGGCCGGGACCACCGCCGAGAAGAAGATGATCGCGGACACGCAGATCACACCGATCACGAAGCGCGCCACGAAGTCCTCGTGGCCCGCCGCCATGGTGGCCGGGATGAACATCTCGGCGATGGAGGTGGCGGACGCCGTGGCCAACAGGCCCGGGTCCGAGAAGCCGAGGAGGGCGAAGAGCGGGAAGAAGAGGTAGCCCACCCACGTGAAGACCGGGGTATGGGTGGCCAGCAGCAGCGCGATCAGGCCCACGGACATGATGGACGGCAGGATCTGCATGACCATCACGAGACCGTCGCGGAAGTTGAGCCACACATTGCGCCCCAGCGACGGAGCCTCGGCGAGCGTCTGCTCCGCGGCCCGGCGCGCGACGCTGAAGCGGTCGGCCGTGACGGGCTGCTCCGGATGGTGCTCGACGCCGGGGTGGACCTCGTCCGGGATGCGGCTCAGCGGGGGGATGCGCACGGTGATGGCGGTGACGAGGAATGTCACCACGAGGGTGCCGAAGAAGTACCAGAGCCACACGTCCATGAGACCGAGCGTGCGGGCCACGATCACCATGAAGGTCGCGGACACCGTGGAGAAGCCGACGGCGATGATGGCCGCCTCCTTCGCCGTGTACCGGCCGCCGCGGTACATGCGGTTCGTCAGAAGCAGTCCGAGGGCGTAGCTGCCCACGAACGAGGCCACGGCGTCCACGGCCGCACGGCCGGGCACCTTCCAGATCGGCCGCATGGCCGGGCGCAGGTACACGCCCACGAACTCCATGAGTCCGTATCCGATGACCAGCGCGAGGAAGACGGAGCCGATGGGCACGATCAGCCCGACCGGGACCACGAGCTTGTCCAGCAGGAACGGGCCGATGGCCTTGTCCAGGATCCAGCTCGGGCCGAAGCCGAACACCACCATGCTCGCGGTGGCGAAGCCCAGCACCGCGAGGAAGGCGAAGGTCATCCGCATGGGGCCCTGGCGCCACCGGCCGGTCGCGAACGGGTACACCGCGCCGGCCGCGATGATGGCCAGGCCCACGAAGCGCTCGGCCGGTCCCAGGATCCTGCGGACCCAGGTCACCATGTGGTCGAGGGGGATGGTGCTGACCCCGTCGATGGTGATCGGCACGAAGAACATGAAGACGCCGATCGCCGAGTACACCAGCATGCGCCACCGCGCGGGAGGGCGGGGATCGTCGTTGCGGATGGCGGCCATCGCCGTCGTGTTCGTATGCAGCTCTGCGTCTCCGGGATGGGCCTGCGCCATCGTGGTGTCCTTTCACCGAGCGGCCCGAGCGGTCATGCCCGCCCGGGCCGCTTCTTCAGGTGCGCGGGCGGCGGCTGCCGCCCGCGCCGAGACCCGCTCAGTCGCGGATCTTCGCCTCCATGGGCACGCGCACGCCGCGCTCGGCGGCGACTTCGGCGGCCCGGGAGTAGCCGGAGTCCACGTGGCGGAAGACGCCCATGGCCGGGTCGTTGGTCAGCAGGGCCTCGAGCTTGGCCGCGGCCAGTTCGGTGCCGTCCGCCACGCCCACCTGGCCGGCGTGGATGGAGCGGCCGATGCCCACGCCGCCGCCGTGGTGGATGGAGACCCACGTGGCACCGGAGGAGGTGGCGGTCAGGGCGTTGAGCAGCGGCCAGTCGGCGATCGCGTCGGAGCCGTCCAGCATGGACTCGGTCTCGCGGTACGGGGACGCCACGGAGCCGGAGTCCAGGTGGTCACGGCCGATCACGATCGGGGCCTTCACCTTGCCCTCGGCCACGAGCTGGTTGAAGAGCAGGCCGGCCTTGTGGCGCTCGCCGTAGCCGAGCCAGCAGATGCGCGCCGGCAGGCCCTCGAACTCCACGAACTCGGCGGCGCCGTCCAGCCAGCGGTGCAGGTGCTCGTTCTCGGGGAAGAGCTCCTTCAGGGCCTCGTCGGTGACGCGGATGTCCTCCGGGTCGCCGGAGAGCGCCACCCAGCGGAACGGGCCGAGGCCCTCGCAGAAGAGCGGGCGGATGTAGGCCGGGACGAAGCCCGGGAACTCGAACGCGCGGGAGTAGCCGGCCTTGCGGGCCTCGTCGCGGATGGAGTTGCCGTAGTCGAAGACCTCGGCGCCGATGTCCTGGAAGCCGACCATGGCCTCGACCTGGCGGGCCATGGACTCCTGGGCCTTCTTGGTGAACGTGTCCGCGTCGGCCTCGGCCTCGGCCTGCCACTCCTCCACGGTGTACTCCAGCGGGAGGTAGGAGAGCGGGTCGTGGGCGGAGGTCTGGTCCGTCACGATGTCGATCTCGACCTCGCCGGCCTTCTGGCGCTCGAGCAGCTCGGGGAAGACCTCGGCGGCGTTGCCCACGAGGCCCACGGAGACGGCCTCGCCGTCGCGCTTGGCCTGCATGACGCGCTCGATCGCCTTGTCGATGTCGGTCTCCACCTCGTCGAGGTAGCGCTTGCCCATGCGGCGGCGCAGGCGCTCCTCGGAGACGTCCACGATCAGGCAGACGCCGCCGTTGAGGGTCACGGCCAGGGGCTGGGCGCCGCCCATGCCGCCGCAGCCGCCGGTGAGGGTCAGGGTGTTCTTGAGCGTGCCGTCGTACTTCTTGCGGCCGATCGCGGCGAAGGTCTCGTAGGTGCCCTGCAGGATGCCCTGGGTGGCGATGTAGATCCACGAGCCGGCGGTCATCTGGCCGTACATCATGAGGCCCTCGGCCTCGAGCTTGCGGAACTCCTTCCAGTTGGCCCAGTCGCCCACGAGGTTGGAGTTGGCGATCAGCACGCGCGGCGCCCACGTGTTGGTGCGGATGACGCCCACGGGCTTGCCGGACTGCACGAGCAGCGTCTCGTCGTCCTCGAGGTCCTTGAGGGTCTCGACGATCGCGTCGAACGCCTCCCACGAGCGGGCGGCGCGGCCGGTGCCGCCGTAGACGACCAGGTCCTCGGGGCGCTCGGCGACCTCCGGGTCCAGGTTGTTCATCAGCATGCGCAGGGGAGCCTCGGTCTGCCAGGACTTGGCGGAGAGCTCGGTGCCGCGGTCGGCGCGGATGGTGCGGGACGGATCGTGCTGGGTGAAGCCCTCGGCCATGGTGGTTCCTCTCGAGAAGGCGGTGCGCGGCGTCGCCGAGGGGGACTCCCCAGGCTTGCCGTTGAGCGGCAACGTGTTGTCACCCATTGAAACAGTGAGCATCGACACATGCAAGCCCCCTCGGCGTGCCGGGCAGTACTCTCCCCTTCATGGCCACCGCATCGACTCGCACCGTGGACCGCGCGCTCGAGCTGCTCGCGGCCGTCACCGAGGAGGCGCCCCTGAGTCTCTCGGAGGCGGCGCGGACCGCCGACCTCCCCCCCTCCACGGCGCTGCGCCTCCTGCGCAGCCTCGAGAGCGCGGGACTCGTGGCCCGCGACGACGACGCCCAGTACCGCCCCGGACCGCGTCTCCTCCAGATCGGCGCCCGGGCCTTCACGCGGGAACCGCTCGTGGCCCTCTCGCGTGACGCGATGGAGGAGGTGGTCGCCGGGACCGGCGAGTCCGTGTACCTGGCGATCCACGGTCCGGGCGAGACCGCGCTCTACATCGCGATCGTGGAGGGCACCCACTCGGTCCGGCACACCAACTGGGTGGGCCGCACGGTGCCGCTCGCGGAGAGCGCCGTGGGCCGCGCCTTCCGGGGAGAGGTGCCCGCCGGGGAGTACACGCAGCGCACCCACTCCGTGGAGCCGGACGTCACCGCCCTGACCTCCCCCGTCGTGGTGCGGGGCGCCGTCGTGGGGGCGCTCAGCACCCTGGTGCCCGACTACCGGTGCACGGACGAGCTGGCCGAGCGCTGCGGCCGGGCCCTGGTGGCCGCCACGGCGCGCATCGCGCGCGTGCTCTCCGGCGACTGAACCGTTCCCAGCCAAACCACAGGCGGCTCCCCTGGATTACCCACCCTCGGCTCCTACGCTGAAGGCACCTCATCAAGGTGCGAGTGATGACGGTGCGAGTGATGACGGACCAAGGCCCCGAGGGCCGGCGCGATGCCGGGCCTCGGGGCCTTGGTTCCGTCCGGCGGTCCTCTGACCGCCCGTGCCGGGCGTGCACGGGAGGACCGCCGTCGTGGGTCAGCGACGCGCGGAGGTGAGCCCCGCCCAGAGGCCGCCGATCAGGCCGCCCAGCGGAAGCAGCCAGAAGACGTGGAAGCCGATGGACTCGACCGCCGTGTTCGAGAAGACCATCAGGAGGAGCGCGGCGGCGATCAGGCCGCCGATCACGCCGCCGATCACGTAGCGGGCCGCGGAGCGGGCCGCGCCCCCCATCATGAGGACGATCCCGTAGCCGAACGCGGCGGTGAGGGCGCCGCCCACGAGGCCGAACATGACGGACTGCAGGGTGACGACCCACCCGCGGCCGGTCTCGCCGGTGGACGGGAGGAAGCCGTTCTGCTCCAGGTTCAGGTCCCGCACCGCAGCGGTGCCGGCCTCGGGGAAGAGCACCACGCGGGCGATCATGAAGGCGATGGTCAGCACCGCCGCGGCGATCATCACGCGGTTGGCGAAGCCCCAGCCGTCCACGGGACGGGTCGGCTCGATCATGGTCTCGTCCACGGTGGCGTGGCGGACCGGGCGCACGGGCTCCGTGCGGCCGGCGCGGGCTTCGACGGCGGTGGCGCCGTGGGCGGGGTTCTGGGCGGTGTTCATGTGGATACTCCCGTTCCTCCCCGTCGCACGGGGCGCGTTCCGAGCGCCGGGGGGGGCGCCCGCGTGGATGCACGTCTGAGCTGATTTTAGGCGTGCTCCCAGGCAAAGGGGTAACGCGGACCGTCAGAGGACGTCCGCGCGTCGATTGGCGAGCACGGGGAGGAACTCCCGCACCTGGTCGATCCGTTCGCGGGTCACATCGGCGGTGGCCACGGCCTCGGGCTCGTCGGTCAAGGCCGCCACGGTGAGCGCGAGCGGATCGATCACCGCCGAGTGGCCCACGGTGCCCCCGCTCGCGGACGAGTCCGGGGCGCACGTGTCCGCCGCCGCCACCCACACCGTGTTCTCCACGGCGCGCGCCTTCAGGAGCGTCTGCCAGTGGTCCACCTTGTGCTCGCCGGAGAACCACGCGGCGGGGGTGGCGATCACGTCCGCTCCCGCGAGCGCGAGGGCCCGTGACACCTCGGGGAAGCGCAGGTCGTAGCAGGTCTGCAGGCCCACCCGCAGGCCGGCCAGCTGGACGACGGCGGTTCCGCCGTCACCCGGGGTGATGCGGTCCGACTCGCGGTGCGCGAAGGCGTCGTAGAGGTGCAGCTTGCGGTAGGAGCCGGCCACGGCACCCGCCGCGTCCACGGCGAGGAGGGTGTTGTACGGGCGGTCGGATCCGCTCGGCTCGTAGCCGCCCGCGATGACCGCCAGGCCGTGCTCGCGGGCGAGCCCCGCCAGCCCCTCGGCGAAGGGCCCCCACGCAGCCGCGACGGCGCCGGGGAAGTCCGCCTCCGACGTCGCCCGGGCGGCGAGCATGGCCTCCTCCGGGAGCACGAGCAGCCCCGCGCCCTCCGCGGCGGCGCGCTCGGCGAGCCGTCCGGCGGCGGCCAGGTTCTGCTCGACCCGGGCCCCCGGCCCGAACTGTCCCACGCTGATCCTCATGCACCCAGCCTGCCACGACTGGTCAGCACCCACAGGGGGGGTCCACGCTGGGAGGGCAGACCTCGCCCGCGCGCAGCCGCGCGGGACCGTCGACACGGAAGGCAACGATCATGACCTCGAAGCAGCCCCCCATTCCCGGCACCCCCGGGCCCCTCACGCCCGAGCTGATGGAGCCGACGGCGCAGACCTCGCCGGACGCCCCCGTCGCGGTCCCCGCCCCGGACCAGAAGGGCCCCGCCACGGTGTCCCCCACCGGCCAGGCCACCGGCGCCGATCCGGCCGCCGTCGCCCAGGGCGGCCAGTTCCTGACCACCGCGCACGGCGTGCGCCTGGCGGACTCGGACCACTCCCTCAAGGCCGGCCGCCGCGGCCCGACCCTCCTGCAGGACCACCACCTGCGCGAGAAGATCAGCCACTTCGACCACGAGCGCATTCCGGAGCGCGTGGTCCACGCCCGCGGCGCGGGCGCCCACGGCGTGTTCCGCGGCTACGGCACCGCCGCCAAGATCACCCAGGCCGGCGTGTTCGCCAAGGACAAGGAGACCCCGGTCTTCGTGCGCTTCTCCACCGTGGCCGGCTCGCGCGGCTCGATGGACCTGGCCCGCGACACCCGCGGCTTCGCCACGAAGTTCTACACCGACGAGGGCACCTGGGACCTCGTGGGCAACAACATGCCGGTGTTCTTCGTGCAGGACGCGATCAAGTTCCCGGACGTCGTGCACTCCGTGAAGCCGCACCCGGACCGGGAGATCCCCCAGGCCCAGTCCGCGCACGACACGTTCTGGGACTTCGTCTCCCTGCACACCGAGGCGCAGCACCACACCATCTGGAACATGTCCGACCGCGGCATCCCGCGCTCGTACCGCACCATGGAGGGCTTCGGCATCCACACCTTCCGCCTCATCGCGGCGGACGGCTCCACCGTGCTGGTCAAGTTCCACTGGAAGCCCGTCCTCGGCGTGCACTCGGTGACCTGGGAGGAGGCGCTGATCGCCAACGGCGCGGACCCGGACTTCCACCGCCGCGACCTCGCCGACGCCATCGAGGCCGGCGCGTTCCCCGAGTGGGAGCTCGGCGTGCAGGTGTTCGAGGACAACGAGGAGCAGATGTTCGAGGGCATCGACCTGCTCGACCCCACCAAGCTGGTCCCCGAGGAGCTCGCCCCCGTGCAGCCGATCGGCCGCATGACCCTGAACGCGAACCCCTCGAACTACTTCGCGGAGACCGAGCAGGTGGCCTTCAACCCGGCCAACCTGGTCCCGGGCATCGACGTCACCAACGACCCGCTGCTGCAGGGCCGCCTGTTCTCCTACCTGGACACCCAGCTCTCCCGCCTCGGCGGGCCGAACTGGACCCAGCTGCCCATCAACCGCCCGCACGCCCCGGTCAACGACATGCTGCGCGACGGCATGCACCAGACCGCCGTGCACCGCGGCGTGGCCCCGTACCGCCCGAACTCCCTGGACGGCGGCGTGCCGTTCGAAACCCCGGCGGACGGACGCCCGTTCATCGACCACCCGCAGCCGATCGAGGCCTCGGCGGAGAAGGTGCGCGGCCACGCCGCCTCCTTCGACGACCACTTCTCCCAGGCCCGCCTCTTCTTCCTCTCCCTCTCCGAGGTGGAGCGCGAGCACGTGGCCCAGGCATACACGTTCGAGCTGGCCAAGTGCTACGAGGAGACCATCCGCGTGCGTCAGCTGCGCGCCCTCGCCGCGATCGACGCCCGCCTGGCGAAGACCGTGGCGGACGGCCTGGGCCTCGAGGTCCCGGAGCCGGCCGAGGCCCCCGCGGACGTGCAGCCCTCTCCGGCGCTGTCCCAGATCGGTCAGACCTGGCCGCTGGACGGCCGCCAGGTGGGCCTCGTGGTGGGCCCGCAGGTGGACGAGAAGGTGCTCGGCGACGCTGTGCAGGGCGTCCACGACGCCGGCATGGTGCCGCTCGTGATCGCCCCCAAGGGCGGCCCTGTGGCCGGCGAGGTCGTGGCGCAGCGCGCCTACCTCACCGCCGCCTCGGTCGAGCTGGACGCCGTGGTGGTGCTCGGCGCCACCCCGCCCGCGGTGGACGCCCAGCACGGCCTGGACGCGAAGGCCGCCGCCGACGCCCCGGACGCCGTGGACCCGCGCGTCGCCAAGCTGGTGCAGGAGGCCTGGCGCCACGCCAAGGCCGTCGTGGCCGTCGGCGAGGGCGCGACCGTGCTGGACGAGCTCGGCCTGACCGGCACCCCGGGCGTGCTCGCGGTGGACGGCGGCGACGATGCCGTCGCCCAGCTGAAGGAGCTCATGCCCGCGCACCGCGTGTGGGAGCGCTTCCCGACGACCGGCCGCCTGGCCGACTGACCCGGCTGCAGGACGAGGGGGCGGGGGCCGTGTGGTCCCCGCCCCCTCGGCATGTCCGCCCGCGCTTTCGAGCGTGGAAAGGAGGGAATGGCCACTTCTGAACGCGATACAGCGCCCTCTTCACGCTCGAAAGCAACCGGGTGGGGAGTGCCCTAGGGTGGCCCTCATCCGCGACCGCCCCGATCGCCATCACCCGAGGACACCACCATGAACGACCCGCACCGCTCCCTCGCCTCCGCCGCTCGCGCCTCGCGCCCGTTGACGACGACGGCCCTCGCCGCCGGCGGCGCCGTCGCCCTCATCGGATGCTCCCTCATGGACGCGAACGTGCCCCGCGTGAGCCTCCAGGAGGCCGAGGGCGTCCGCTGGTTGAGCGCGGAGAGACCATGGGAGCAGCCCGAGGGGCAGTCGAGCGCGTTGTTTTCCGGTCCCCTGGGCCTCACCGCTCAGGGGTGCCTCGCCGTGCTGCCGGACCCTCAGGTGGCGGCCAGTGATCGGCGGCCGACGCTGATCGCCCTGCCCGAGGCGTCCGTCGTGCTCGAGAACGGGCGGGTGGTCGCCGTGGACACCGGCGGCGGCCGGATCGTCAAGGCCGACGTCGCCACCGGCTTCACCGGCGGCATGGTCCCCTCCGCGGACCTCCCCCGGGACGTGCGGGACGCCGTCGCCTCCTGCGGGGTGCGCGACGAGGTCCTCGTCCCCGGCCCCCTCGGCTGACGCCCGGGGGCGCACGCCCGTACCCACGTACTGGTGAGGACACACCGTCACGGTGCCCTGAATCGGGCGGTTGAGGGCGTGTCCTCACCAGGAAGCCGGCGCAGTGGCCGGGCTCAGTCCTCGATCAGGTCCCGGATCTGCACCACCTGATCGCGGCCCGGGCCGACGCCGATCGCCGAGATGCGGCAGCCGGAGAGCTTCTCCAGGGCGAGCACGTAGGCCCGAGCGTTCTCCGGCAGGTCCTCGAGCGTCCGCGCGCTCGAGATGTCCTCGGTCCAGCCGTCGAAGTGCTCGAAGATCGGCTTCGCGTGGTGGAACTCGGTCTGCGTCATGGGCATGCGGTCGTGGCGCACGCCGTCGACGTCGTAGGCCACGCACACCGGGATCTTCTCGATGCCCGTGAGCACGTCCAGCTTGGTGAGGAAGTAGTCCGTGAACCCGTTGACGCGCGCGGCGTAGTGGGCCAGGACGGCGTCGTACCAGCCGGTGCGGCGCGGGCGCCCGGTGTTCACGCCGAACTCGCCGCCGGTGGTGCGCAGCTGCTCGCCCATCTCGTCGAAGAGCTCGGTGGGGAACGGGCCGGCGCCCACGCGCGTGGTGTACGCCTTCACGATCCCGATGGTCCGCGAGAAGCGGGTCGGCCCGATGCCCGCGCCCACGGACGCGCCGCCCGCCGTCGGGTTGGAGGAGGTGACGAACGGGTAGGTGCCGTGGTCCACGTCCAGGAAGGTGGCCTGGCCGCCCTCCATCAGCACGACCCTGCCCTCGTCCAGGGCGTCGTTGAGCAGGTTCACGGAGTCCACCACCATGGGGCGCAGGCGCTCCGCGTAGCCCAGGAAGTACTCGGCGATCTCGTCCACGGTCACGTCGCGGCGGTTGTAGAGCTTCACCAGGAGCTCGTTCTTCTGCCGCAGGGCGCCCTCGATCTTCTGGCGCAGGATGGACTCGTCGAAGATGTCCTGCACGCGGATGCCGAGGCGGGCCACCTTGTCCATGTAGGCCGGGCCGATGCCGCGTCCCGTGGTGCCGATGGCACGCTTGCCGAGGAAGCGCTCGGTGACCTTGTCCATCGTCTGGTGGTACGGCGCCACGAGGTGCGCGTTCGCCGAGATCAGCAGGTGGTCGCACGAGTGGCCGCGGGCCTCGAGCCCGTCGATCTCCTCGAACAGCGCCTCCAGGTTCACCACCACGCCGTTGCCGATCACGGGCACCGCGTTGGGCGAGAGGATGCCGGCGGGAAGGAGCTTGAGCTCGAACTTCTCGCCGTTCACCACCACCGTGTGGCCGGCGTTGTTGCCGCCGTTGGGCTTGACCACGTAGTCCACGCGGCCGCCCAGCAGATCCGTGGCCTTGCCCTTGCCCTCGTCGCCCCACTGGGCGCCGACGATCGCGATGGCTGGCATTTCTCACTCACTTCTGGCTCGCGGGCAGATACCCCCGGAGTCTAACAGTGGGCCAGGACACGGCCCCGGGGGCGACCGCGCCTCAGCGGCACCTCCGCCGAACGGCACCGCTGTCATGTCGCTGGAGCGCGGACGGCTCAGGCGTTCGCCGGGGCGTCCGTGCCTGCACCGCGGCGGCGCAGCTCGGGCTTGGGCGCGGCAGGGCCGCCCGCCGCCGGGTCCGCGATGTCCGGCATCGGCTCGTCCGGGATCACGACGTCGGCGCCCGCCTCCGCGGTCGGCTCGCCCTCTCCTCCGCACCCGCCGGAGCCGCAGCAGCCGCCGGAGGAGGAGGCGGCGGCGTCGTCCGCCCCCGGGGCCGCGGCCGTGTCTGCGCCGAGCACGGTGTAGCCGGCGTCGGCGATCATCTGCAGGTCCGCCTCGGCGTCCTGGCCCTCGGAGGTGAGGTAGTCGCCGAGGAAGATCGAGTTGGCCACCTGCAGGCCGACCGGCTGCAGGGAGCGCAGGTGCATCTCGCGGCCGCCGGCGATGCGCAGCTCCTTGTCCGGGCACGCCAGGCGGACCATGGCGAGGATCCGGAGGCACTCGAGCGGCGTGAGCTGCTGATGGCCCTGCAGTGGTGTGCCGTCGAAGGGCATGAGGAAGTTGACGGGGATGGAGTCGGAGTCCAGGTCGCGGAGCGCGAGGACGGCCTCGACGAGCTGCTCGTGCGTCTCCCCCATGCCCGCGATCAGGCCGCTGCAGGAGGACAGGCCGGCGGCGCCGGCACGCTGCACGGTGTCCACGCGCTGCTCGTAGGTGTGGGAGGTGCAGATGGACTCGTAGTGGGACTCGGCCGTGTTGAGGTTGTGGTTGTAGGCGTCGACGCCGGCGTCCTTGAGCTTCTCGGCCTGGCCGTCCTTGAGGAAGCCGAGGCACGCGCACACCTCGACGTCCGGGTGCTGGGCCTTGAGGTCGCCGACCATGCCGGCCACGCGGTCGACGTCGCGGTCCGTGGGGCCGGTGCCGGAGGCGACCATGCACACGCGCGAGGCGCCGCCGGCGATGCCCAGGCCCGCCTGGCGGACGGCCTCCTCCGGCTTGAGCCACGTGTAGCGCAGGATCTCGGCCTCGGTGCCGAGACGCTGGGAGCAGTAGGTGCAGTTCTCCGGGCAGAGGCCGGTCTTGAGGCTGACCAGGTAGTTGACCTTGACCGTGCGGCCGAAGTGCTTCTCGCGCAGGCGCGAGGCCGCCGCGACGATGCGGAACGTGTCCGCGTCCGGGGCGTCCAGCACAGCGACGGCCTCCTCCGCGGTGAGGCGGTGGCCGGCGTCGACGCGGGCGACGAGCGCGTCGTAGTCGAGCGGGGCGGCGGGATCGGCGCCGGACGGGGAGCCGTGGATGGCCCCGGCGACGTCGTCGGCGGTGGGGGCGTCCTGCGTGGCGGTCATGCGGGCCTCATTCGATGGGCGGGGCGCGGCCCCGTCGGTGGGAGTGACGGCCAATACTCTAACAGTGTTCAGTGAACGGTGTTCAGGAACCACTCCTGCCCGCCCGGAACGGGCGCCGCCCGCGCGCCTTCCGGCACGAGACGGGAGGGCGCTGAGAACGACGTCGCGACCAGGACGGGGCGATCGTCACCGCGCGCGGGCGTCGCGCACGGCCGCAGCCCGCACGATCCTCGCCTGCTCCACCGCGTCCAGGGCGGCACGATAGGCCGCGCCCTTCTCGCAGCAGCCGCCGAGGCAGCAGTCCTCATCGAGGTCGAAGTCCGCCGGGTCCGGGAGCGCGGGCTCCGGAGGCAGGCCGTTGACGTCGGTGGAGTCCGGTGCGGCGGTCATGGGGCGGTCCTCACGGGGTTCGGTCGGGTCGGGCGCACCCGAGCAACGGCGGGTGCCACCGGAGGCGGCGACGCCGCCGAGCTCAGCCTGCCATCAAGGTGGCGGGTGCGGGGGCGGCGCCGGCACTCCACCCCGGGCGATGCGTCACCGCCCCTCCGTGAGCCCCCGCCGCCAGAGCTGCCTCCAGAGCGCGGGCCGCCTCCGCCAGGCGGCCCTCAGGAGACGAGTGCGGGATGACCACTCGAAGGAGTCGCACGACACCGGCCGTCGACCGTCAGACGACGCGCGCCGTTCACGTTCCCGCCCCGGCCCCTCTCTAAGCTGACCCCGTGTCGACCGACGTCGAGCTCCAGCGCCCCCGCCCTCCCGCTCCTCGGCGACCCTGGTGGAGGTGGCCCGAGCGCGCGGGCGAGCGTGTCGCGTACCCGCCCGCGCCGCCGTCGTCCCCCACCGGCGGGCCCCGCCGCGGCCAGCTCCTCTCCCGCCCCTCCCAGCCCGGCCTGACCCCCTACTGGGCGGCCGTGCTCGGGCAGGAGTGGACGGGCGAGCGGATCGAGGCCATCCAGCGGGCGGTGCGCGAGGACTACCGGCCGCGGTGACGGGGTCGCCCGTCCCGCCAGGCTCCAACGTCAGCCCAGCCGGCCGCCCGACTCGTCCAGGTAGCACGCCGCGCACAGCGACTCGTAGGTGACCTCGACGCCGTCGATGGCCACCTGGTCCCCCTCGAACACGAAGCGCCCGGCGCCCGTGGCGGCGTCCACCACCTTGCGGGTGTTGAAGACGGCCTTGCGCCCGCAGCGGCAGATGGTCTTGAGCTCCTCGAGGGAGTGCGCCACCTCCAGCAGGCGGGCGGAGCCGGGGAACGAGTGCGTACGGAAGTCCGTGCGGATGCCGTAGGCCATCACCGGCACGCCCTCCAGCACCGCGATGCGCAGGAGGTCGTCCACCTGGCGCGGCTCGAGGAACTGCGCCTCGTCCACGAGCAGGCACGCCACGGGCGCCGCGTCCACGTGGTCCAGGAGCGCGTCCGGGTCGTCGCCGGCGGCGTGCCGGCGGAATAGCTCCACGACGTCGGCGCCCGACGGGATCACGAAGTCCACCGGGCTCGAGACGCCCAGGCGGGAGAGGATCCGCGCGTCGCCCTTCGTGTCGACCGCCGGCTTCGCCAGCAGCACGCGCTGGCCGCGCTCCTGGTAGTTGAAGGCCGCCTGCAGCAGTCCCGTGGACTTGCCGGAGTTCATCGCCCCGTAGCGGAAGTAGAGCTTGGCCACGTCGTCGTCGGCGTCCCTGGAGTGCCTCACGCCGGCCTCAGGCCCGCGCGGCCCCGCCCTGCTGGGAGGCCTCGATCTGCTCGGCGGCCGTGGGGTCCGAGTCGCGCAGGAAGGTGCGGATGCGCTCGACCTCCTCGGACTCGCCGATGCCTGCGGCCGCGCGGCCGAGGGAGTACAGGCTCAGGAGGAAGCCGCGGTTCGGCTCATGGCTCCACGGCACGGGGCCCGCACCGCGCCAGCCGGCCTTGCGCAGAGCGTCCAGGCCGCGGTGGTAGCCCACGCGGGCATACGCGTAGGAGTCCACGGCACGGCCCTCGCTCCAGGCGTCCTCGGCCATGAGCGCCCACACGAGGGAGGAGGTGGGGGCCACGGGCACGATGTCCTCCGGGAGGTCGCCCGCCTCGAGCCGGGCGAGCACCTCCGGCTCCTCCGGCAGCCGCGTGGCCGCGGGCTCCATCAGGTTGCGGCCGATCAGGGACTCGGACATGCGGTGCTCCTCTTCCTCGGGTGCCTCGGGCGTTCCGCGTGGGGTCACCGCGCGGAGCGGTCTCGCCCGCGAGTCTATCCAGCGGTCCGGTACCGTAGGGCGAGCATCCGGCCGGGAGGCATCTCTCCGCGCGCCCGGCCCGCGATGCCGTCGAAGGAGCCCACGCCATGTCCTACCCCGAGTCCCCGCGTCGCCGCGCCGCCGCGGCCGCCGGCACCGCCGCCCTCGCGCTCGTCCTGGCCGGCTGTGCCGCGGGCGGAGAGTCGGGCGGCACCACCCCGTCGCCCAGCCCCACGGCGTCCGCGTCCGCCACCGGCGCCGCCTCCACCGCGGACCCCACCCCCACGGACCCGGCCGCCGCCGCCGCGTCCCGCGTGGCCGCCGCCAGGGCTTCGGCCGCCGCGGAGGGGACGCGCCGCCCCGAGCCCCGCGAGGCCCTGCAGACCGTGGGCCCCGGCATCAAGGACGGCGCCGCCTCCGGCGGCTGGCAGTCTGTGGCCGCCGCGAAGAACAACACCGTCGCCGTCATGAACTGCACGCGGGACGTGCTGGACCAGCGGACCATGGACGCCGTCGCCACCCACATCCCGAATCCGTCGGCCATCGGCTTCGTGGACCAGTACGCCTCGCGCGACGCCACCCACGAGTTCCTGTCCTGCGTCTACCAGGGCGACTCGAAGCGCAGCACCGGCATGCCCGTGGTCACCGTGAGCTACCAGCACAACCTCGACGGCGAGCGCCTCGACTGGTGCCGGCCCGAGCCCGCCGCCGTGGCCGACGAGTACTCCTTCGACGAGGCCTCAGGCAAGGGCCTGCTCGCGCTGCTGCGTCCGGGCATGGTGGGCGGCCAGGACGGCGCACCCCTGCTTCCCCAGCGCACCGGGTGGGCCTGCACCGAGGACGGCACCGAGATGGTCTCCGTCATCTTCGGCGCCATGGAGGGCTACGGCGACGCCAACGACGGCCTCACCCAGGTGGAGGACTCCCCCGTCGCCCAGAGCACGACCGTGGTCACCCAGGCCCGCGACCACCTCGCGGACACCGTGCTGAAGGACCCCTCGCACTACCGCGAGATCATCCAGAAGAGCTCCCCGTTCTTCCTGGACGCGCAGATGGACGAGGAGTCCCTCCAGGCGGCCCGCGCGCTGCCCACCGGGCGGATCCCCGAGGACCAGCTCACGGACCAGTCCACGATCGACCGCCCCGAGGGCGCCCCGGGCCCCGTGGCCCCGGGCCAGCCGCCCCGCCCGTTCCAGGGTGCGGCGGCCGCCGCCGCGGCCTCCTCGAGTGCGGCCGCCGCCGCGGAGAGCGCCGCCTCGCCCTCGGCCACCCCCGCTGAGGGGACGGGGGATCCCTCCGCGGAGCCCGCCGCCTCCACGGCCGCCTCGCCGGCACAGTCCCCCAGCATCCCCGACTGAGCCTGAGACCCGGGGGCACCCCGCCCCGGTTGCCCCGCCCTCACCGACGACGCCGGCCGACCCCCTCCTTCGGGAGGCGGCCGGCCGGCGTCGTCGGCGGCGGTGCGGGTCAGCCGATGGTGCGTCCCGCGGCGCCGAGGTTCTGCGCGGCCAGGGCCACGC
>NZ_JAMYEH010000007.1:0-166682 GCF_033790745.1 Micrococcus sp. M4NT | reverse complement strand
GTACGCGCACCTGAAGCAATGGCGGGGCCTGGCGACCCGGTACGACAAGTACGCGATCGTCTACCGGGCCGCCGTGGTGTTGAACGCTGTGCTCGCGTGGTCCAAACGATTGTCAGACATGCCCTAGCTCTCGTTCCGTCTTCGGGAGAGGCTGGCGAGGTACTCGTTGTAAGAGTCGAGTTCGGCGTCCTCGGCTTTCTGTCGCTGTCTCGAGGTGCGCACGTCGCGGGCTCGCCAGCGGGACAGGCAGACGATGAGCACTACGAACATCGGCAGCTCCGCGTAGGTCCATACCAGCGTGCCGGCGATCGCCTGGTCGATGACGGGGTCATGGCTGCCTGTGGGGGTGGCGTATGCGCTGAACAGCGGTGTGGCGGTACGGAGCAGGATCAGGCCGAAAATGGCGTGGATCTGGATCTCGACGGCGATATCGACGAATCGTGCGGCGAAGGAGGGTTGGCGCGGTAGCGGATCGGAGGACCATAGCGGTGTTGCCGAGACGATGCCGAGGACGAGGATGACGAAGAGCAAGGCGTCCTGGCCGAAGGGGATGCGCATGATGACGCTGATCGCGTCGGTCAGGTAGAGGACCGGGTACAGCAGTATCGCAATGACGATGGCGACCACAGGGTGCAGTGCGGCGCTCCAGAATCGTGAGCGCAGTCCCCCGTGCGCGGCACGGAGCACGAGACGCCCGAGGCCGGTGTGCGGTGTGCTGCGCAGGAGCAGCAGCCCGGGTGACCCTGCGATGAGGAGCGGCGGAACGACGGTCAGCAGGGTGATCTGCTGGAACACCAGCGCTGTGATGGATTCCGTCGCGAGACGGTTCACACCGAACATCGTGATAGCGAAGATCAGGGCGCACCCGATCAGGAACGATGCTGTGCGGGCGATCGCCCAACGGCGCCTGTTTCGCCACATCCAGATCGCTCCTCGCAGATACAGTGCCGCGAACAGCAGAGCGGCGATGCCGACGGGTGAGCCGGTGAGGGGTTCGAACGTGACCCACTGGTCGATCGGCGGCATAGCGAATTTCCCTTCATCGAGGCGATCAAACGTCGGCGACTTCGGCCGCGGTGGTGGTGCCGGAGCGGGGTCAGGTGAGGCCGGAGTAGGAGTGGGGCCTTGGCCCTTGATCGTGGACACGGTGTCGGTTCGGTTATGCCGCTTCCGCAAGCGGCACCGGCTCCCAGGGCAACCAGGTACAAGGGAATCTGCCACCGCTCCAGCCAGCCGATCATGTACTTCCTTTCCGGGCGAGGACCTTGCCTCCATCCTCACGGAGCTGCCCGGTTGTCGCGACGTGGCGGTAGAGGGCCTGTTGGACAAGCAACCTACTGCCTGCCCTTCTCGGTTTCCCAACCTGTGTCCGGCTTTGCCGACAGCTCGGCTCCTCACGCCTCAGGTAGTGCCCGAGCGCCAGCCCTGCTTGGCGGGCGCCGATCACTAGCACGTCGGTCTCGGCCATGGTGTGGTTTCTCCTCGTTGCGGGCGCGTGGGCGGGCCGTAGTGCGGCTGGTGTGTCAGTAACCGGTGAGGGCCGGGAAGAAGGTCCAGAACACCGAGGCGGCCACGGCCACATAGGCGATGGCCACCAGGGTTCCGGCCCAGCCGGCGGAGAACCGCACCACCGCGGCGTGCGCGGGGATCACGCCGTGGGCGAGGTTGCGCACGGTGAGCAGGATGAACAGCGGGATCATCGCCGCCCACACGATCATGCAGTACAGGCACAGGATGTGGATCTCGAACAACGCCTGGGACCACAGCCAGATGGTGAACACCGTGCCGGCGGTGACCCCGGCCTGCAGGCCGGCCCAGTACCAGCGCCCGGGGCTCGCCCCGGAGAGGGTCACCATGGCGGTGGTGATGACCACGGCGAACGCCACGATGCCGATCAACGGGTTGGGGAAGCCGAACAGCTCGGACTGCCAGGTCCCCATCACCTTCCCGCAAGACACCCAGGGGTTGATGTCACAGCTGGTGATGTACCCGGCATCCTCGTACAGCTCCAGGCGTTCGAGCACCAGGATCGCCGAGGCCACCCAGCCGACCACCCCGGTGATCAACAGCACCAGGCCGAACGGACGGTGCCGGGCGACAGTCGGTATCCCCGCTACGTCGGAGGCCTGCCCGGTACCGGCAGGGCGGTCGGTGGTGGTCATGGGGATCGTCACGGGTGAATTGGTGTCGGTGTCGGGGACACTCATGGGCCCGGTCAGTCCGTCGTGGCGGCGGCGTCGACCTCGGCGCGGAACTGCTCGAGGGTGTTCAGAGTGAGCATCTGTCCGTCCAGGAAGAAGGTCGGGGTGCCCTGCACGCCCAGCGCGGTCCCGTCGGCCACGTCGGCCTCGATGCGGTCGCGGGTGGCCGGGTCAGCCACCGCGGCATCGTAGGCGGCCATGTCCAGGCCGAGATCCTCGGCGTAACCGCGGAACACCGGGCTCCGGTCCTCAGTGGTATGGCTCCACTGCTCCTGGGTGTCGAACATCTGCTGATACATCGCCTCGTACTGTCCCTGCTGGCCGGCGGCTTCCACGGCTACGGCGGCGGTCATCGAGTTGGGATGTCCGGGCAGCGGGAAGTAGCGGTGCACAAAGGTCACCGTGTCGGCGTACTCGGCGCGCAGTTCTTCCACGACCGGGTAGGCGGCCTTGCAGCCCTCGCACTCGAAGTCCAGGAACTCCACCAGCACGGCCTGCTCGTTCGGGGCCTTGGACAGTACCCGGCTGTCTGGGCGCATCACCGGCGTGGCCTCCGAGGGGGCGCTCTGCCCGGTCCCGGAGGAGGCAGTTTGCCCGGAGCCCTGGGGGGCGGCGTCGCGGGGGCCGCTGGCGGCCACCACTCCGACGATCAGCCCGGCCAGCACCACAGCGGCCAGTACGACCCAGACGATGGTCTTGGCCTTGCGGGATGTGGTGCCCGGTGTTGACGGGTCAGAGGGGGTCGGATTGCGGGTCGGTGTGCTCACGAAGGGATCCGTTTCGGTCGGTGGCGACGGCACCGTGCCGTCGGGGTGGGAATGAGCTGGGGCTGGGATGCAGGGGTGGGTCAGGGGTGGAGGGTCTCAGTGTGGGGGTGGGTGGCCGGTTCGATTTGGAAGGTGGAGTGTTCGATGGGTACTTGGAAATCCTGGGCCACGCACCGTTGCAGGTCGGTCAGCACAGTGCCCAGGTGCGCGGCGGTCAGGCAGCCGTTGTGCACGGTGACGTGCGCGGAGAGCACGGGGGTGTCGGAGTCGATGCGTGAAGCGTGCAGGTCATGGACCTCCAGCACGTGCGGCAGCTCCGATAGCCGGATGCGGACCGCCTCCAGGTCCAAGCCCTTGGGGGTGGTCTCCATGAGTACGTCGATGGTGTCGCGAAGCAGGATCAGGGCTCTGGGCACGATCAGTGCGGCGATCAACAGGGACACCACCGCATCGGCGCGATTCCAGCCGGTGGTGGCGATCACGATCGCCGAAACGATCACTGCGACCGATCCCAGGGCGTCGTTGAGTACCTCCAGGAACGCGGCCTTCATGTTCAGGTTCTCACCTCGGGAAGAGGCCAGGATCGCCAGACCGATGAGGTTGCCAGCCAAACCGATCACCCCGAACCAGAGCATCGCGGTGGATTCGACCTCGGGGGGTTCGATGAGCCGGCGTACGCCCTCCACGGCTACGAAGCCGCCCACGGCCAGCAGCACCGCGGCCTGCGCGGCCGCGGCGATGATCTCGGCGCGCTTGTACCCCCAGGTGCGCTTGTCCGTGGCCGGGCGCAGCGCCAGGGTCGTGGCGGTCAGGGCGATCAGCAACCCGGCTGAGTCAGTAAACATGTGCCCGGCGTCGGCCAGCAGGGCCAGACTGCCCGAAGCCAGCGCGCCGATGACCTCGGCGACCATGATCGTCGCGGTGATGGAGAAGACCACGGCCAGCCGGCCCCGCCGGCCCGCCGCCGGAAGAGCATGGGAATGATCGTGTCCGCTCATACCAGGGTCTCTTCCACTCGATGAATCATCAGCTGAACGTCACCATCCTGTCCGGCGATACTGAAGGCATGCTCAATGCGCACAGCAGGCGCAATCCGCCCCGCAGCCATCGCCGTCCTTCTCGTTCTGGTCCCCGGCGATCAGCGCGGAGGCGGGGGTGCAGCAGGCATCCCCGCGCCAGGCCTCCACCCCTTCCTTGAGGGCGACGGCGGCGATCACCAGGGCCGCGACTGGGTCGGCCCAGGTCCAGCCCAGGGTGCTGTTGAGGACCAGGCCCACCAGCAGGACCGCCGAGAGGTAGGTGCAGATCAGGGTCTGTTTGGAGTCGGCCACCGCGGAGGCGGACCCGAGTTCGCGGCCAGTGCGCCGCTCGAACCAGGACAGGAACGGCATGATGGCCAAGCTCACGGCGGCCAGCACGATCCCCACCGTGGAATGCTCCGGTTGCCCGGCCCCGAACAGGGTGCGCACGGCGTCGACGGTGATGAAGGCGGCCAAGCCGAAGAAGGAGAAGGCGATCAGGCGCAGCGCCACCTTCTCCCGGCGGTGCGGGTCCGGGGTGGCGAACTGCCAGGCCACCGCGGCGGCGGAGAGGACCTCCACGATGGAGTCCAAGCCGAAGCCGATCAACGCGGAGGACGAGGCCACGGTGCCGGCGGCCAGGGCGATGGCCGCCTCGATCACGTTGTAGGTGATGGTTCCGGCCACGATCCAGCGGATCCGGCGGTGCAGGACCGCACGGCGGTCGTCCGTGAGGGGCTTGGAGCTCAGCGTGAGGGTGCTCATGCGCAGGTGCATCCCGCAGCGGAGCAGCAATCCGGGTCGATGGTCAGCGTCAACTCCAGCAGCTCCCCAAGGGTCTGGCCCAGCCGGGGGTCGGCCAGGACGTACCAGACGTTGCGGCCCTCGGCGGTAGTGGTCACCAGCCCGCAGCCGCGCAGGCAGGCCAACTGGTTGGACATCACCTGCTTGGACACCCCCAGCTCCCCGGCCAGCGCCGACGGGCGGGCCGGCCCATCACGCAGGGCCAGCAGGATCCGGGTCCGGGTGTCATCAGAGAGGGCATGGCCCAGTCGGGACAACGCCGAGACATGAGTGAGGGTCGTGGTGCTCATGCCTAGAACGGTACAGCATAGCGTGTACCCTTGTCGGGATGCCGCCCGGCAAGCGGCCGGCACCATGGCCCGATCCCAGGAGGTCCGCGCAACCGTGCCCCACTCTGATGTCCCGCTGACCGAACCATCCCGGCTCCTGCCCGTCCCATTGTCGGACGGCAGGAGAAGGGGCTCGGTGTGAGCATCGGGAACTACTTCGCCGAGACCGTCAACTCCGGGGCTCTGCTCATTGCCGCACCGCTGGCGATGATCGCAGGGATCGTCTCGTTTCTGTCCCCGTGCATCCTGCCGCTGGTGCCCGGCTACCTCGGTTACGTCTCCGGGCTGGCCAACCCCACACATCCGGACAACCGCCGCCGGGTGCTGACCGGGGTCGGGCTGTTCATCCTGGGCTTCGCCGCGGTCTTCACCCTCTACGGGGCCGCCTTCGGCACGATCGGTCACTGGCTGGTGCGCTGGCAGGACCCGATGATCCGCGTCCTGGGCGTCCTGGTGATCGTTATGGGCCTGGCCATGGTTGGCAAGTTGCCCTTTTTCCAGCGCACGATCAAACCAACCCTGGCCCCCCGGACGGGCCTGGCCGGGGCCCCGGTGCTCGGGGTCGTCTTTGGGCTGGGCTGGACTCCCTGCATCGGCCCGACACTCGGCGCCGTGCTGGCATTGAGCACCACCACCGGCGATCCCTGGCGCGGGGCCCTGCTGGGCTTCCTCTACTGCCTGGGACTGGGCATCCCATTCCTGCTGGCCGCGGCGGGGATCAGCTGGGTCACCAACGCCCTGTCCTACGTCCGCCGCAACATCCGGGTATTCAACATCCTCGGCGGATCCCTGCTGGTGGGGGTCGGGATTCTGATGGTCTCCGGGCTCTGGATGCTGTGGATGTACCAGCTGCAGAGCCTCGCCGGCACCTTCACCACCCCCGTCTAAAACCAGAAACCCCGCCCCACCGGACCGGTTACTGAGGAGTGACCGGGCCGATGGGACGGGGACGAGGGCCCTGAGTGGTCGGTGACGGGTGTGCTCAGAGGCCGAAGGCTCCGCCGCTGATCAGGATGAAGACGCCTAGGCCGATCAGGACGAGCGGGAACAAGATGGGGACTGCCGCACGAATAGGTGACACCTGATCTGGCTTGCCCGCAGGGCGGCCTGGAGGGATGTTGCTGTGCCTGCTCCCTATCCCCAAGAGTTCCGTGACGACGTCGTGCGCGTGGCCCGCAGCCGCGAAGAGGGTGTGACGCTCGCGCAGATCGCCAAGGACTTTGGCATCCATGAGATGACCCTGTCGAAGTGGATGCGCCAGGCCGACGTCGAGGACGGCGCGAAGCCTGGGACAACCAAAGCCGAGTCGGCCGAGAACCGTGAGCTGAAGAAGCGGATCCGCCTGCTCGAGCAGGAGAACGAGGTCCTACGACGGGCGGCGGCCTACCTGTCCCAGGCGAACCTGCCGGGAAAAGGCTCTACCCGCTCGTGAAGGAGCTCGCCGCCGTCGGGATCCCCGTCGCGGTGACGTGCCGGGTGCTCAAGCTCTCCCGCCAGCCCTACTACCGCTGGCTGGCGGACCCTGTCACCGACGCCGAGCTGGCCGAGGCGTACCGGGCGAACGCGTTGTTCGACGCCCATCAGGACGATCCGGAGTTCGGCTACCGCTTCCTGGTCGATGAGGCCAAGGAAGCCGGCGAGGTGATGTGTGAGCGCAGCGCGTGGCGGATCTGCCGGGACAACGGCTGGTGGTCGGTGTTCGGGAAGAAGCGCGGCAAGAACGGGAAGAAGCCGGGTCCGCCGGTGCACGATGACCTGGTGGAGCGGGACTTCACTGCTGGCGGTTCAAACCAGCTGTGGTTGACCGACGTCACCGAGCACAGGACCGCCGAGGGCAAGCTCTACATGTGCGCGATCAAAGACGTCTTCTCCGGGCGGATCGTCGGCTACTCCATCGACTCGCGAATGAAAGCCCGGCTGGCCGTCCAGGCACTGCAGAACGCCGTTGCTCGGCGCGGGGATGTGGCCGGTTGCATCGTTCATTCGGACCGCGGGTCGCAATTTCGATCCCGGAAATTCGTCCATGCCCTCAACCGGCACGGCTTGGTCGGCTCGATGGGCAAAGTGGGTGCGGCCGGGGACAACGCCGCCATGGAGAGCTTCTTCGCCCTGCTGCAGAAGAACGTCCTCGACAGGCGGTCCTGGACGACCCGGGATGAGCTACGGATCGCGATCGTCACCTGGACCGAGCGCACCTATCACCGGCGCCGTCGACAAGCCCGTCTCGGGCGGTTGACCCCCATCGAGTACGAGACCATGATGAAGCCCGCCGTGACCCTCCCGGCATAAGACCCCACCTGTCACCTATCGGTGCGGCAGTCCCGATCACGCAGGACTGGCTGCAGGTAGGTGTCGCGGTCTGAACCGAGAGGGGTGCGCCCGGTCGGGGCCGTTTGGATCGCTGCCGCTACGTCAGAGTCCGAAGGCTCCGCCGCTGACGAGGATCACGATGCCGAGGCCGATGAGAACGATGGGGAAGAGGACGTGCTCCCAGCGTTCGAGCACTTCGGCGATCGGGGGGCGGGTGGCGACGAACTTTGCCAGGGCCACCAGGACCGCGACGAGCGCGAGGAAGACGATGCAGTAGGCGACTACTGCGAGAGGTTTCACGCTGAGGAAGACAGGGGTGTAGACGCCGATGTTGTCGCCGCCGTTGGCAAGGGTGACGCCTGCGACTGTCCACACGCCGACCTTCTTGCCGGCAACCTTGGCCTCGTCGTCATCGTCGTCATCGTCTCCGCGCCAGGCCTGCCATGCGGCCCATAGGCCGAGGCCCAGAGGGATGAGACCGAAGTACGGGATGGCTGCCGAGGGCAGGAATGCTCCGGCGCCGATGGTCACCAGGACCGCGGCACCGAGGATGCCGGCGAATCCGAGGTACTGGCCGGCCAGAATGCGGGCGGTAGTGCCGCGCTGGCCTGCCCCTCGCGCGAAGAAGAGGGAGAGCACGATGATGTCGTCGATGTTGGTCGCTGCGAACAGGCCCATCGCCTGCAAGACCGAGGTGAGGATCATGCGCCCTCCCCAGCTGCGTCGCATCCGGGAAGCGAGCAGGCGGGATCGATGCACGGGGCGTCTTCGTCCACTGCCAGGGTGGCATCGACCAGTGCCGTCAGCGCCTGCGCCAGGTGCGAATCGGCGATCTCATATCGTGTCCGACGACCCTCGGGCTCGGAGACGACGATCCCGCAATCGCGCAGGCATGCCAGGTGGTTGGACACGTTCGGGCGTGTCAGGTCCAGATCTCGGGCCAGTTCCGCCGGGTAAGCGGGATGGTCGAGCAGGGTCAAGATGATCCGGGATCGAGTGGGGTCGGCCAGTGCACGACCCAGGCGGTTCATCACGTCGAGACGCGAAGCAATAGTCAACATGGACTGAACTATACAGCGCGAACTGAACACTCGGTCACAGGCGTCAGCGATTCTGACGCTGTACGTGACCTGCTGACGCGCGTGAACATGCTTGAGGAGCAGGTGGAGGACGGCGACGGCAGGATCCCGGCCAGCCTGATCCAGCGCTTCCGAAACAAGGCCGTTGAGACCCTCGCGGACGAGTCTGCACAGCGCATCATCCCGGTCCTCAGCACGATCTACGTCCTGCTCGGGCTGCCGCCGCTCACTGCCTAACCACATATCCACCAGTGCCCGCCGCATGGCGCCACCGTGCTCCCCAGCGCGCCAGGACGACTCCCCTCCTGGTCAGCGCGCTTGGCCACCGATCCCGATGTCTCGCGCAGGGTGGCTCCGCTGCCCGCGCTCGTCCTATTGGCCGTCGAGCCGGGTATACCCCTTTACACGCCCCCCGCCGCCACGAGAGGATCACGTCAGAGTGGGTTCAGTTCGGGCCCGTTGGACACACCTGACGGAGGGTCTTAAACGTGGTTGGACAGATCGTAGGGTACGTGCGGGTGAGCTCGGCGGAGCAGAACCTGGACCGTCAGCTCGAGGCGGTGGGGGAGTGCGACCGGATCTTCGAAGACAAGATCTCGGGCAGCTCGAGGGCCAAGCGCACGGGTCTGGCTGAGCTGATGAGGTACGTGCGGGAGGGGGACCTGGTGAAAGTCGCCTCGATGGACCGGCTGGGCCGGGATACCCGGGACCTGTACGCACTCGTGGATGAGCTCACGGACAAGGGGTGCGCGGTGCAGTTCATCTCCGAACGGATCACCGTGGACAAGTCCGGCACTTCCCCGGTGGACGGGCTGATGTTGGGGATCCTGGCGGCGTTCGCTGAGTTCGAGCGGCGGCGGATCAAAGAGCGTCAGGCCGAGGGCATCGCCCTGGCCAAGGCCCGCGGCAAGTACGTGCAGGCCCCGAAGCTCTCGGACACCGACGTGGAGCAGGCGCGCGTGATGATCGACATGGGGATCCCGAAGGCTGAGGTGGCGCGCACCTTCGGGGTGAGCCGGCAGACGCTGTACACGTCTTTGACCCGGGCGGGCGGAGCACACTGATTGCGGAGACCGGCTCTACGGACGGTAGGTTCTGCACGCTTACCCGCACACCACGAAGCAGGCCTGGTCCGCTCAGTCGCTTCGCACCGAGGGCCGCGGCTCGTGTGTCGAGCGGGTGGGACCCGTATACCCCCTAGGATGTGATTTTATGAATGGCACCCAAATTGTCCGTCTAGCCCCCCAAGAACTTCCCCCTCAGGAGCGGCGAATATCGCCAGATAGCGAGGGCGTCTATCGTCATCCTTTAGTGGCGTGCATTTCTCCATCGGGCGAGGATATCTCCGCAGTCGATGTTTTTCCGGAAGTTATGCATGCGCAGTACCCTTCTGAGCTACACCTTCCTGACTACGACATTATTGTCTCCTTCGGTATCCCGGTAAATGGAGCGGAATGTCCCGTAGTAATCTTTGGCGACGCGGCCGGTCAGCACCTCGCTCACTCTGACGAGGCTCGATTGAACGCCATTTGGCACGGGAGGATGGTGCGCGACGGCTATGTTGTGGGGACTTCAAAGTATGCATTTGGTTCGATTTACCAAGTGAATACTACCGAAGAGCCGTGGGCCTCTCTGGTAAAAGAAGGCATAAGTTCTGCAATTGAAAGCAACCGGGATGGCCTCCTGTCGATCAGCACGTCTAATTTTGTTCTTCAGGATGCCCGGGGGGAGTTCGTGTATGCCGAACCTCCGGCTGAGGCATTAATTCCCTTAATGCACTTCCGGGATGGTGCCGTGTTGGCTGCCAGGTCTATGACGCAAGAACGCTTTCCCCTGCTCATGCTTCCTTCTTGGACCATGAACAAGCGTGCCTGGCTTCTCGCGGCATGGAGGGCCTGGGTAGCAGATGGGACCTTGGAGGTGCCCCTTCCTAGTGACGGTTTTGAACTGCGCGACTGGATGACCGCCGCAGAGATTGCCGAGTTTGACGCGATGCGAGAACTGGAGGCAGAACTCCGGAATGTCACCTCGAGCCTCTCTGAAAAGATTCACCAGGCCCGCGGTCGCCTCGAGGTGGCGTCGTCTGTAGCCGAAAGTGGTATGAGACGTCTATTAACGCAACAGGGAGAGGAGCTCGAACGGGCAGTTCACCATGCGTTTTCTGTTCTGGGGTTCCACGTGGAGTCTAGGGATCTGGAAGGTAAGGCTAGGTTAGAGGACCTAAGGGTCTCTTCCCCCGGGCTGGAGTGGACCGCAGTAGTAGAGGTCAAGGGCTACACCAATGGAGGAAAGTCGAACGACTTCAATAAGTTCATCCGATATAATGCGGAATATGTGCGCGAGACGAGAAAAGCGCCAGATCGGAACTGGTATGTGGTAAATGCTTATATAAGTAAATCTCTCGGGTCGCGTCCTGGTCCATTTGATTCGGTTCCCGATGCGGTGCAAAGCTTCGCAGATGCCAATGGTTTGGTTGTCTCCACGGTGGAACTTTTCCGCTTGATTCGATCTGTGGAGATCGGCGAAGTATCTACAGAGCGGGCCCGGGAATCTCTCGTAAATAGTACCGGTTTTTACGTCGCCCCAGACGACGGGGGTAGTGTGCCTATTGTCTCCGTGAATGAATAGTCGGAAACTTTGTAATTGAGAGGGTATTCCTGTGCAGACCAAGCCCTTGTCTTGGGGTCAGATCCGGGCGAACGCGGCCGCATTCGTGCGCGAGTGGGCCGGAGAGTCCTACGAGCGGGGCGAATCGCAGTCCTTCTGGACGGACCTGTTCGCGGTGTACGGGGTGCGCCGGCGGGCGGTGGCTCGCTTCGAGGCGAGGGCGCGCAAGGCCGATGGTGGGGCCGGGTTCATTGACGTGTTCTGGCCCGGCATGCTCATCGCTGAGCAGAAGTCGTTGGGCAAGGACCTGGTGGAGGCTGAGGACCAGGCGCTGAGATATCTGGCGGGCGTCCCGGAGGCCGAGCAGCCCCGCTACGTGATCACCTGCGACTTCGCCACGTTCCGGCTGCGTGACCTCGAGGCCGCACCGGGCGCCGAGGACGCGGTGATCGAGTTCGCGTTGGCCGATCTGCCGGTGGAGGCGGAGCGGTTCGGGTTCATCGCCGGCTACCAGAAGCGCACGTTCGGCTCGGCTGAGCAGGCCGCGGCCTCCGTGAAGGCCGCGCAGCTGATGGCCGACCTCTACGTCGAGCTCGAGGGCTCCGGCTACGACGAGCACGAGGCGTCCGTGTTCCTGGTGAGGACCCTGTTCGCCCTGTTCGCTGACGACTCGGGGTTGTGGGAGCGGGACCTGTTCCTGGAGTTCATCCAGACCCGCACCGCCGAGGATGGCTCGGATCTGGGCGCGCAGCTGACCGCGCTTTTCCAGGTGCTGAACCGGCCGGTGAACAAGCGGATGGCTGGCACGGATGAGCTGATGCTGCGCTTCCCGTATGTGAACGGGTCCGTGTTCGGGGAGGCCGTGTCGATCCCGTACTTCACCTCTTCCATGCGGGAGAAGCTGATCGCGGCGTGCTTGTTCAACTGGGGGTCGATCTCTCCGGCGATCTTCGGGTCGCTGTTCCAGGCGGTGAAGTCCAAGGAGGCCCGCCGGGAGCTGGGGGAGCACTACACGACCGAGGAGAACATCCTCAAGCTCATCGGCCCGTTGTTCCTGGACGAGCTGCGTGCTGAGTTCGTGGCGAACATCCACTCCCGTCCCGGGCTGCGCAAGCTGCACGAACGACTGGGGGGCATGCGGTTCCTGGACCCGGCATGTGGGTGTGGGAACTTCCTGATCGTGGCCTACCGGGAGCTGCGGGCTCTGGAGCTTCAGATCCTGGTGCGTCTGCAGGAGCTGTCGGGCAAGCAGGTGCAGACCTCGCTGGTGATGGACGAGGACGAGAGAGTGCGGGTGCGGATGTCGCACTTCAACGGGATCGAGTTGGAGGAGTGGCCGGCGACCATCGCCCGCACCGCGATGTTCCTGGTCAACCACCAGGCGAATCAGGACATGTCGCTGAAGATCGGCGTGTCCCCGGAGCAGCTGCCCCTGTCCGAGTCGGCTCACATTGAAGCGCCCTGGGTTTCGTTCCGATCCCAACGAAGGAGAATCGGAACATGCCCAAGAAGTACACCCCCGAGCTGCGTGAGCGCGCTGTGCGGATGGTCCTCGAGCGCCAAGTGGCCGAGGGAGGCCCTCGCTCACACTCGATCCGGGCTGTGGCCCCGCAGCTCGGCGTCGGCGAGGAGACCCTGCGCATGTGGTGCAACCGCCACGGCCCCGAAGTAGCCCCGGCATCGGCCTCACAGACCCCTGCGGAGGAGATCCGCAGGCTCAAACGCGAGCTCGCCGAGGCGCGGCGCGCGAACGAGATCCTCAAAGCCGCCTCGGCTTTTTTCGCAGCGGAGCCAGGCCGCCCCACGACGAGATGATCGCGTTCATTGACGAACACCGCGATCAGTTCGGGGTCGAGGCCATCTGCCGCACCCTGCGTGCGACAGAGTGTGGGCTCATCACCTCGACGTGGGCTACCGCGCCGCGAAGACACGCCCCAGGTCTTCGAGAACGCTGCGGGACGAGATCCTCGTGGAGGAACTCCGCCGGATCCACGCGGAGAACTACAGCCTCTACGGCGTCCGGAAGATGCACCATGCGATGCGCCGCGCCGGGTGGGAGATCGGCCGTGACCAGGTCGCCCGGCTGATGAAGCTCGCCAGCGTGGAAGGGGTTCGGCGCGGCCGCACGCCGATCACCACGAGGCCGGCAGGCGAGCCGGATGCTCGTCCTGACCTCGTGGAGCGCTGCTTCACCGCCCAGCGGCCGAACCAGCTGTGGGTCGCTGACATCACCTACGTCAGGATCCTGGGCGGGTTCTGCTACGTCGCTTTCATCACCGACGTCTACTCCCGGCGCATCGTGGGATGGGCGGTCTCGGGCAACCTTCACACCGCGGGGCTGCCGTTGCTCGCCCTCGAGCACGCCCTCGTGAGCACGGGAGCCAGCCGTGGCCGGCAGGGCCTGGTGCACCACAGTGACAGGGGCAGCCAGTACGTCAGCTTGGCATATTCAGACGCGCTCTAGGCGCCCAGGGGCTCAGCTCGCCGCGGCCGCCGTGCACGCGGCGCAGAGGCCGGTGATCTCCACGGTGTGGTCCGTGGCCGTGAACCCGTGCACGGCGGCGACGGCGGCCGCCCACCGCTCGACGGGCGGGGCCGTGAGCTCCACGGTGGCCCCGCACGAGCGGCACACGAGGTGGTGGTGATGGCCCTGCGCGGCGCACCGGCGGTACACGGACTCGCCGTCCTCGCGCCGGAGGACGTCCACGGTGCCGTCCTCGAGCTGCTGCTGCAGCGTGCGGTACACGGTGGCGAGGGAGACGCGCTCGCCGGCGTCCTTGAGGTGGGCGTGGAGCTCCTGGGCACTGACGAAGTCCTCGAGCTCGTCCAGGGCACGGTCCACAGCCGCCTTCTGGCGGGTGGCGCGCACGCGTCCGGCGCGGGGGTCGGGAGCGGTGCTGGTCACGCTGACGGTCCTCCTTCCGCGGCCGGATCCGAACGGTCCCGGGGGGCTTCGCGGAGCCGATGACCGGCTCCTGGGCACTCGTCCCAGGCTATCAGCGGGGCCGGATCCGGCGTGGTGCCCCGGGCACACGGGGCGCGTCGCGGGGCGTCCGCCTCGCGGTGAGCGTTACGGACCGTCACGTATGGTGTGCGGGTGCACACCCTTCCCTCCGACGCCCCGGCCCCGATCCGCCCCGCCTCCGCGGCGTCCGTCGTCACGGTGGACGTGCTGGCCGGCTGGCTCCGACTGGCCCCCGCGCTGGAGGCGGAGCCGGTCCCGGCCGTCCCCGCCTACGTGCAGGCCGACGCCCCCGCACCGCGGCGCCTCGTGCTCCTCGACATCCGCTACGAGCTCGGCAGCGGTGCGACCGACCATGAGGGCTATCTCCACGGCCACCTGCCCGGCGCCGTCTACGTGGCCCTGCCGAGCCGGCTCGCCGGCCCGCCCGGGACCCTGGAGGGCCGTCACCCGCTGCCGGATCCGGCGGACTTCGCGGAGACGGTGCGCATGTGGGGGATCGACGACGGCGACACCGTGGTCGTGTACGACGACATCGGCGGCCTCGCCGCCGCGCGCGCCTGGTGGCTGCTGCGCCACGGGGGGCTGCCCGACGTGCTGCTGCTCGACGGCGGGCTGGACGCGTGGCGAGAGGCCGGACTGCCGCTGCAGTCGGGCGAGGTGATCCCCACGCCGGGCTCGGCGACCATCCAGTGGGGCCGCATGCCCGTGGTGGACGCCGCCGGCGCCGAGGAGATCGCCGAGCACGGCCTGCTCCTCGACGCCCGCGCGGCCGAACGGTATCGCGGAGAGGTCGAGCCCCTCGACCCGGTGGCCGACCACATCCCCGGCGCCCGCAGTCTGCCGACCGCGCAGAACCTCCGACCCGACGGTCGCCTCCTGCCGCCCGAGCAGCTCGCGGCGCGCTTCGCGGCGGCCGGGGTGCGGGACGACGTCCGGGTGGCCGTCTACTGCGGATCCGGCGTCACGGCCGCCCATCAGGTCCTCGCGATGACCGTGGCGGGCCATCCCGGGGCGGCGCTCTTCCCCGGCTCCTGGTCCTCATGGGTCCACGATCCGGCCCGGCCGGTGGCCGTGGGGGCCTCTCCTGACGGACACTGAGGGCGGACCCTCGGCGGGCCGTGCGCCCGCCCACCCCGCAGATCGGAAGGACACCCCATGACCAGCGTCTTCACCCGCATCATCGCCGGAGAGCTCCCCGCCCGCTTCGTCTGGCAGGACGAGCAGTGCGTCGCCTTCCTCTCGGCGGGCCCCCTGGCCCAGGGGCACACGCTCGTGGTGCCCCGCGAGGAGGTGGACCAGTGGGTCGACGCCGACCCCGGGCTCCTCGCCCACCTCATGCAGGTCGCACAGCGGATCGGCCGCGCGCAGGTGGATGCGTTCGGTGCGCAGCGCGCCGGCCTGATGGTGGCCGGCTACGAGATCCCGCACCTGCACGTGCACGTGTGGCCGTCCAACTCCATGGACGACTACGACATGGCCCGCGTGGACAACTCGCCCGAGCCGAAGGACCTCGAGGAGGCCGCGCGGCGCATCCGCGACGGACTGCGCTCAGCCGGCAACTCCGCCGCCGTCCCGCAGGACTGACGCCGCCGGTGCCGCCCGGGCCTCAGGCCCGGGCGGCGGCGGCCAGTGCCTGGCGCACCCGCTTCTCCGAGACGGACACGGCCGTGCCCAGCTCCTGGGCGAAGAAGGAGACGCGCAGCTCCTCGATGAGCCAGCGCACGCGCTCGAGCTCCGCCGGCACGGGAGTGCCGGCGAAGCGGGCGCGGTGCGCGGCCACGGCGGCGTCGAAGTCGTCCTCGAGGCGCTGGACCACCGCCATGGCCTGGCCGTCGCGCTGCAGGTGCCCGCCGGCGTCGAGGCGGTCCAGGCGCGTCAGCATGCCCTGCACGTAGCGGGGCAGGTGCTGCAGCTGCTCCCACCCCGTGGTGGCCGCGAAGCCGGGGAACACGAGCTGCTCGAGGTGGGCCTTGACGTCCGACTTCGCCGGCGCCGTCGCGAGGGAGACGGAGCCCTTGAGCCGGCGGCGCACCTCCGCGGCGCGGGAGAGCACCTGCTCCACGAGCTTCGTGACCGCGAACACGGTGTCGATGAGGTCGGCGCGGACCCGGTCGAACAGCGCCCGGAACTCGGCCTCGCTGAACGGGAGCTCCGGGCCGACGAGCCGGTCCACAGCGGCCTGCGTGCAGTCCGCCACGAGCGAGTCCACCGAGCCGTGCGGGTTCTGCGTGAACGCGAGCTTCTCCCGGTTGTCGAGGTGGTCCAGCACGTAGCGCTGCGGGCTGGGAAGGGCGGCCAGCAGGAGCCGGATCACGCCGGCGCGGTGCCACGCGGCCTGGTCCTCGGCCGAGCGGGCCACGGTGAGCCCCGCCGCGGGGCGGCCCTCCGGCGTCGTCTCGGGGACGAGTGCGGGGTAGCCCGTGATCGCGGGGCCGCGGCCGCCCGCCTCCGTGGTGATCTTGCGGGGAACGGTGCCCACGCTCCACGTGGTCAGTCCATGGCGCTCCGCGAACGCGGGGGCGGCACGGCCGGCGTCGGGCGCGGACGACGACGGCCCACCGTCCCCGTGACCCGCCGCCTGGGCGGAGGACTCGGCACCCTGACGGTCCTTCCCCTGCCCACGGCGTCCCCGGCCGCCGTCGCGACCGTCGGCGCCCCCACGATCCGAGCCCCGGCCGTCCTGGCGGGGTCCCGGGCGCGCGTTCGCGGGGTCGTCCGTGCCGGCCAGGCGGGCCGCGATGGCCGAGCGGTTCGCCTGGGCGAGGCGAGACTGGAGGGCGGGGAGGTCCTGGCCGGCGCCCATGACGGCGCCGCGGGCGTCCACCACGCGGTAGTCCATCCGCAGGTGCGGGGGCACCGCGTCGGGCGCCCAGAGCTCCGGCTCCACCACGATCCCGCGGACCCGGCGCACGGCGGCCGAGAGCGCCGCGGGCAGGTCGTCCGTGAGCGGGTCCGCGTGCTCTGCGAGGTCGGCCACGAGCTGCCGGGCCACGTCCGGGGCGGGCACGAGGTTCCTGCGCACGGCCTTGGGGAGGGCCTTGATGAGCGCCGTGACGAGCTCCACGCGCAGACCGGGCACGAGCCACGCGAACGGGCTCGGGGCCACCTGGTTCAGGAGGAGGACCGGAACGGCCACCGTGACGCCGTCCGTGCCGGAGGCGCCCGTGGGGTCGAACGTGTACTCGAGGTCGAGGTCCACGTCGCCGCCGGGCAGCGGATAGCGGAAGGTCGTGGGGAACGCGTCCGTGTCGAGGTCCGCGGCGTCCTGCGTGAGGAGGGCGTCCACGTCGAGGTCGAGCAGGCCCGGCTGCTCCTGGCGTGCCTTCTTCCACCACGCGTCGAAGTGGCGCTCGGAGACGACGTTCGCGGGGACCCGCGCGTCGTAGAAGGCGAAGAGGTCCTCGTCGCCCACGCGCAGGTCGCGGCGGCGCAGGCGCGTCTCGAGGGCCTCGACCTCCTCGAGGGCGCGGCGGTTGCGGGCGAAGAAGTGGTGGCGTGTGCGCCAGTCGCCCTCCACGAGGGCGTGGCGGATGAAGAGCTCGCGGGAGAGCCCCGGGTCGATGCGACCGAAGCGCACGGAGCGGTCCGGCACGAGGGTGACGCCGAAGAGCGTGACCTTCTCCTGCGCGACGACGGAGCCCGCGCGGCGCGACCAGTGCGGCTCGTTGTAGGTGCGCTTCACCAGGTCGCCCGCCACCTCCTCGGCCCACTCCGGCTCGATCCGGGCGACGGAGCGCGCCCACAGGCGGGAGGTCTCCACGAGCTCGGCCGCCATGACGAACGGGTGGCGCTTCTTGAACAGTGCGGAGCCGGGGAACACGGCGAACCGGGTGCCGCGCGCGCCCGCGTACTCGCGGCGGCGCTCGTCGTAGGAGCCGATCTGCGAGAGCAGGCCCGTCAGCAGCGACTTGTGCACGGCCTCGTGCTGGCCCACCGGGTCCACGGGACCGGCCTGGACCGTGACGCCCACGTCCTTGGCGATCTGGCGCAGCTGCTGGACGAGGTCCTGCCACTCGTGCACGCGCAGCCAGTTCAGGTGCTCGCGGCGGCACATCTTGCGGAACTGCGAGCCGGAGAGCTCCTTCTGCTGCTCTCGCAGGTAGGCCCACAGACGGAGGATCGCGGAGAAGTCCGAGTTCTCGTCCGCGAACCGGCGGTGCATCTCGTCCGCCGCCTCGCGCTGCTCGGTGGGGCGCTCCCGGGGGTCCTGGATGGTGAGCGCGGCGGCGATCACCATGACCTCCCGCACGCAGCCGCGCTCGCCCGACTCCAGGATCATGCGGCCCAGGCGCGGGTCCACGGGCAGGCGGGCCAGCCGGCGTCCGATCGGCGTGATGGTCCCCGCCTTGGCGGCGAGCGCGCCGAGTTCGGTGAGCGCGGTGGCGCCGTCGGTGACCTGGCGGCCGTCCGGGGGCTGGAGGAAGGGGAAGTCCTTCACGTCCGCGGGCGTCCGCGCGACGCCGAGGGACATCATCTGGAGGATGACGGAGGCCAGCGAGGTGCGCAGGATCTCCGGGTCGGTGAACTCGGGGCGGGAGAGGAAGTCCTCCTGCGAGTACAGGCGGATCGCGATGCCGTCGCTCGTGCGGCCCGAGCGCCCCGAGCGCTGGTTGGCGCTCGCCTGGGACACGCGCTCGATCGGCAGACGCTGCACCTTCGTGCGGTTCGAGTAGCGGGAGATGCGGGCCGTGCCCGTGTCGATCACGTACTTGATGCCCGGCACCGTCAGCGAGGTCTCGGCGACGTTGGTGGCCAGCACGATCCGCCGGCGCACCCCGGACGCCGCGCGGCCGAACACGCGGTGCTGCTCTGCCATCGAGAGGCGGCCGAACAGGGGCAGGATCTCTGTCCCGGCGAGGCGCTTCGAGCCCGCGACGACGCCGGCTAGGTGGTCCGCGGCGTCGCGGATCTCCCGCTCGCCGGGCAGGAACACGAGGATGTCCCCGGCCGGCTCCGCGGCCAGCTCGAGGACGGCATCGCCGATCGCGTCGAGGGGGTCACGCGTCTCCGCGGCGTCGTCGGCGTCGTCGTCGGGATCGTCGGGGGAGGGCTCGTCGGTGAGCGGCCGGTAGCGGATCTCGACCGGGAACGTGCGGCCCGAGACCTCGATGACCGGGGCGGGGACGACGCCGGCCTCCTCCTCCGGCACCCCGTCCGCCACGCGCTCGGCGCGCTCGGCGTCCGTGGCGGGTCGGCCGAAGTGGCGCGCGAACGACTCGGGGTCGATCGTGGCCGAGGTGATGATCACCTTCAGGTCCGGGCGCTGCGGCAGCAGCTGCCGGAGGTAGCCCAGGAGGAAGTCGATGTTGAGGCTGCGCTCGTGCGCCTCATCGATGATGATCACCGAATAGCGCTTCAGGAGCGGATCGTGGGGGATCTCGGCCAGCAGGATGCCGTCCGTCATGACCTTGACCCGGGTCTGCTTGGAGGTCTGCGCCGTGAAGCGCACCTGGTAGCCGACCGTCTGGCCGATCGGCTCGCCGATCTCCTCGGCGATGCGCTCGGCCACCGAGCGGGCGGCGAGGCGGCGGGGCTGGGTGTGGCCGATCGTCCCGGCGTCCCCGAGGCCCAGGGCCAGGCACATCTTGGGCAGCTGGGTCGTCTTGCCGGAGCCGGTCTCGCCCGCGACGATCACCACCTGGTGGTCGCGGATGGCCGCCATGATCTCCGCGCGGCGCTCCGCCACCGGCAGGTGCTCGGGGAAGGAGAGCTCGCGCGGGGCGGGGGAGGTGGGGGTGCTGCCGGGGGCGTCGACGGGCGCGGTGGGGGCGGCGTCGGGGGTCCCGGGGCGTGAGGAGTCGGTCATGGCCGGACCAGTCTACGGAGGCCGGTCGGCGCCGCGCGGGGTGTTCGCCGCGGAGGGATGACGTCCCGGCGGGTGTGGGCCTCGTCATCGCCGTGAGCCGGGCATTCTGTCACACGGACTTTCGGCTGGGGTTCAGGGACGATCTGTGGAACTCTGGAATAATGGACATGAACACGATCTATTTGTTATTGGCAATCGGCTTGTACTTCGCCGCCATGGTGGCAATCGGCCTGTACGCCTCGAAACAGAACTCCGACCTGGACGATTACCTCCTGGCCGGGCGAAACATGAAGCCCTCGGTGGCCGCTCTCTCCGCCGGCGCCTCGGACATGTCCGGCTGGCTGCTCATGGGCCTGCCCGGCGCCATCTATGCCGCCGGCCTCGTCGAGGGCTGGATGGCCGTCGGCCTCGTCGTCGGCGCCTGGGTGAACTGGAAGGTCGTGGCCCCGCGCCTGCGCTCCTACACCGAGGTCTCCGGAAACTCCGTGACGATCCCCTCCTTCCTGGAGAACCGCTTCAAGGACCGCACGCACATCCTGCGCATCGTGGCCGGCCTCATCATCCTCGTCTTCTTCACGTTCTACGTGTCCTCCGGCATGGTGGCCGGCGGCAAGTTCATCGAGTCGACCTTCGGGCCGGACTCGCTCTACGCCGAGGGCATCAGCATCAACTACCTCACCGGCATGATCGTGGTGGCCGGCATCACCGTGCTGTACACCCTCTTCGGCGGCTTCCTGGGCGCATCCCTGACCGACGTGGCCCAGGGCATCCTCATGTTCCTCGCGCTGGTGATCGTGCCGATCGTCGTGATCATCTCCATGGGCGGCTGGGACGCCGTCGTGGAGGGCCTGCGTGCCGCCGATGCCGCCTCGGCGGCGGCCGGTGACCCCGTGGACCACTTCTCGCTGTTCGCCAACGCGACACTGATCGGCGTCCTCTCCTCGCTCGCGTGGGGCCTCGGCTACTTCGGCCAGCCGCACATCATCGTGCGCTTCATGGCGCTGCGCACCGCCCAGGATGCGACCGTCGCCCGGCGCGTGGGCATCACGTGGATGACGCTCTCCGTGTTCGGCGCCGTCCTCACCGCGCTCGTGGGCATCGCGTACTTCCAGGCCAACCCGGGCACCACGCTCGCCGACCCGGAGACCGTGTTCCTCGTGCTCTCCTCCATCATGTTCCACCCGTTCATCGCGGGCCTCGTGCTGGCGGCCGTGCTCGCCGCCGTCATGTCCACCCTGTCCTCGCAGCTCGTGGTGTGCTCCTCCGCTCTCGTGGAGGACCTGTTCAAGGTGGGCGGGCGCACCGCCTCCCCGAAGACGCTGCTGTGGATGGGCCGCCTCGGTGTGCTCGTGATCGCCCTGATCGCCGGCCTGCTCGCGCTGAACCCGGACTCCTCCGTGCTCGACCTCGTGTCCTTCGCGTGGGCCGGCTTCGGCGCCGCGTTCGGCCCCGTGATCCTGCTCGCCCTGTACTGGGAGAAGTTCACCTCGTGGGGCGCGATGGCCGCCATGGTCGTCGGCGCCGCCGTGGCGTGGTCCTGGTCCGAGGCCTCCGCGGACACGTGGAGCTGGTTCGGCCTCTACGAGCTCCTGCCCGGCTTCGTGGCCGCGCTGATCGCGGGCGTCCTCGTCTCGCTGTTCACCCAGCGCTCGCGCCACGTCCAGGCGCACATCGAGCGTGAGTTCACCGGCGCGATCGACATCGTGCAGGGCCGCGAGCCGGTCACCGGCTCCGGTCCGGCCGTGGCGAACAGCGGCCCGGCCGGCTCCACCGCCGCGCCGACCGCCTGACCTCTCGCTGACCGTTCCGCCGAGGGCCGTGCTCGACCACCTCGAGCCGGCCCTGGACAGCGCCGGCCACCGCCCTTCTGGCGACCGTCCCGTTGCGCGGCTTGAGGGGCCGACGAGCAGGCCCCGACGAACAGAGTGGTCACGACACGCCGCCACCGGAGTCCGGTGACGGCGTGTCGTGACCACTCTGCGTGTCTCAGGCGGCCGACGGGGCGGCCGGAGCGGGGGACCCGTCCGGCCGACCCGGCCCGGGGTCAGCCCTCCAGGGGGCCCTGCACCGCGTACAGGCGCTTGTTGGCGAACTCGTCCACGGCCATGGGGCCGAGCTCGCGGCCGAAGCCCGAGCGCTTCACGCCGCCGAAGGGCAGGTTCGCGCCGGCGGCGGAGGCGAGGTTCACGTTCGCCATGCCCACCTCGAGCTGGCCAGCCACGCGCTTGGCCTCGTCCAGGTCCGTGGAGAAGACGGCGCCGCCGAGGCCGTACTGGGAATCGTTGGCCAGGGCCACGGCCTCCTCGGCCGAGGACACCTTGTAGACCACGGCGGCCATGCCGAACAGCTCCTGCGTGTAGGCGGGGTTCTCCTGGTCCACGTCCGTGATCACGGCCGGGGAGACGTAGAAGCCCTCGCCCTCGGGACCGGAGACGCGCTCGCCGCCCACGTGGACGGTGGCGCCGGCCTCCTTGGCCGCGGCGATCTGCTCGGTGAGCCCGTCGGCCGCGGACTCGGAGGACAGCGGACCGTAGACGTCGGCCTCACGCGAGGTCGGGTCGCCGGGCTTCATCGCTGAGGAGCGCTGGACCAGCTCGTCCACGAAGTCGTCGTAGAGGTCCTCCATGACGATCATGCGCTTGTTCGAGTTGCAGGCCTGGCCCCAGTTGCCCATCCGGGTGGCCAGCGCGTCGCGGGCGGCCGCGCGGGCGTCCGGCGCGGAGAGCACGATGTACGGATCGGAGCCGCCGAGCTCGAGGACGACCTTCTTGAGGTGCCGGCCGGCCTGCTCGGCGACGGAGGCGCCGGCCCGCTCCGAACCGGTGAGGGACACGCCCTGCACGCGCGGATCGGCGATGATCGTGGAGATCTGGTCGTGGGTGGCGAACACGTTCTGGTACACGCCCTCCGGCAGGCCGGCCTCGGTGAAGAGCTCTTGCAGCAGCTGCGCCACCTGCGGGTTGATCTCGGAGTGCTTGAGCAGGATGGTGTTGCCTAGCACGAGGTTCGGCGCCACGAAACGGGCCACCTGGTACACCGGGAAGTTCCACGGCATGATCCCCAGCAGCGGGCCGATCGGCAGCCTCTGGACGAACGCCTCCTGCCCGGAGAACTGCTTGATCGGCTGGTCCGCGAGCAGCTCCTCGGCCTCGTCCGCGTAGTACCCGAAGATCTGGGCGCCGTAGCGCACCTCGCCGACTGCAGCGCCGAGGGACTTGCCCATCTCCGTGGTGATCAGCGCGGCGATGTCCTTGGAGCGCTCGGCCAGCAGCTCGGAGATCCGCTTCACGACGGCGGCGCGCTCCGCCACCGACTTCTGGGACCACTGCTCGTAGGCGGCCTGCGAGGCGTCGAGGGCGTCGGCGATCTGCTGATCCGTGGCGTTGTCGAAGGACTTCAGCAGCTCCCCGGTGGCCGGGTTGATCGTGCGGTAGCCCTGAGAGGCGGAGGTGGTGGTCATCAGTCGTCACCCTTTCGTGTGGACGTCCTGCGTTGAGTTCCCCATCCTGCCGGAGGCCCCCGCTCACTCCCAGATCCCGGATGCCCCTCTTCGCCACGAGCCGAGAAGGTGGGTGTCCACGACCCCGGCGGCCTCCATCAGGGCGAAGCACGTGGTCGGCCCCACGAATCGGCAGCCGTGCGCCTTCAGCGCCTTCGCGAGCGCGCGCGACTCGTCCGAGGCCGAGGGGACCTGCGCCACCGTCTCCGGCCATGGGGTCGCGGCAGGCTGGTGAGCCCAGACCAGCCCCGGCAGACCGCGGGCCGGCCGGTCGCCGTCGCCGTGCCAGGCGGGGCCCGCACCGGGGGAGCCCGGGTTCAGCGGGGCGAACCGCTCGCCGCGCATGCCCACGACGGCCCGCGCGTTCGCGACCGCGGCCTCGATCTTGCGCCGGTTCCGGATGATGCCGGGGTCCGCCAGCAGCGCCTCGACCTCCGCGTCCCCGAACGCCGCGACGGCGTCCGGGTCGAAGCCCGCGAACACCTCCCGGAACCGCGGCCGCGTGGCCAGGACGGTCCGCCAGCTCAGGCCCGACTGGAACGCCTCGAGCACGAGGCGCTCGAACAGGCCCTGCTCGTCCGTGACGGGCAGGCCCCACTCCGTGTCGTAGTACTCCCGCAGCAGCGGATCCCGTGCCGCCCACGGCGGGCGGGCTCGCCCATCCCCACCCACGACGACGCCACTCGGCGGTGCCTGTCGCCCGTCGGCCGGTGGATCCTCGGCGAGGGTGAGGAGGCCGTCGTCGGCGTGGTGCGCGCTCATGCACCTGAGCCTAGGAGCGGCTCCGGACATCCGGAGCCGGAACGCGACGCCCGGGGACGCCACGCCGTCTGCGGACACCTGTGCAGGAGGCACGGCCGGACCTCGTCACTCGAGGCGCCCGGCCCGCAGCCGCCACGTGTGGTCGCACCGGGCCGCTACGGCGGGGTCGTGCGTGACGATCACGATCGCCCGCCCCGGCTGGGACATGGAGCGGAAGAGCCCCATCACCTCGTCGGTGCGCTCCTCGTCCAAAGCGCCCGTCGGCTCGTCGGCGAGCAGCAGGGAGGGCCCCATGATCACGGCCCGGGCGATGGCCACGCGCTGGCGCTCGCCACCGGAGAGCCGGCCGACGGGGTGCCGGAGACGGTCTCCGAGCCCGAGGCACGTCAGAAGCTCGGCGGCCATGGTGCGGCGCACGCGCTTCGAGGTGCGCGGCCGCGCGTAGAGCAGCGGCAACGCCGCGTTGTCCACGGCGGTCGCCCGATCGATGAGCAGATGGTCCTGGAGCACGATGCCGCACGTCCGGTTCCGGTAGGCGTCGCCGTCGGACGACCACGGTGCCGGCAGGCTCCGCCCGGCCACACGGATGCTCCCGGCGTCCGGTGTGTCGAGGCAGGCGAGGAGCCGCAGCAGGGTGGACTTGCCGGACCCGGAGGGTCCCATGATCGCGTGGACGCCGCCCTCGGGGACCTGGAGTGAGACGCCGCGGAGCACGGGGACATCCCCGGCAGGGCCGCGGTAGGAACGGTGCACGTCGTGCACGGTGAGCAGGGACATCACACGGTCCTTTCGACGAGTGCCGCCGTGCGGACGGCCCGGTGCAGCTGGCGGAGGGGATGGCGGGTGCATGCGGCGGCGATCGCCAGGACGAGCGCCAGCCCGACCACGACGACGGCAGGTGCCGGCCGCAGTTCGCCCGCTTCCGAGGCGATGCCGAGGCCGAGCAACGATCCGAGCACGGCCGGAATGCCCCACACCGCGGCCACGGATGTGGCGATCCGGAGCCGGATCAGTCGTCTGGGCGCCCCGACCGTCAGGTGCGCCAGCCACGTGGGCGTGAGCCGACGGGTCATGGTCGTCAGGAGGCTCACCACCGTCACGACGGCGCTGGCGAGCCCGGCGGTGTAGGCGGTGACCATGAGCGCGGCAGCGCGGGCTTCTCGGGCGATCGGAGACCTGGCCGAGGCGATCGGGGCCAACTCGGCGACCACGCCCGTCTCGTCCTCGAGGACGTCGAGTGCCGCTCTCACCTCGGAGGCCGCGTCCTGGCGTGCCACGACGGAACCGTAGACCGCCGTGAGCTGGGCCGGTTCGATCAGGCCGGCCATGGTCGTCGTGCTGGTGACGATGACGGGCGACTCACCCAGGGGCCAGAGGGATCCGTCGGCCCGCGGCGCGGCCGCGTCCGCGGGGAGTGGGCCGGCATAGCTGTGGGGTGTGGACCCCACATACACGGTGCCGCCCGGCCCCCCCCGGAGGTGATCGCGGCGGGAGCGAAGTACACACCCTCGGCGGGACTGACGGCAGCGGCAGCGCCGAACTCCCGGGCCAGACCAGGCGTGGCGATGACCGCCCCCTGCAGCCGGGGGTCCTCGATTCCGATGGCGTCCGTCACGAGAAAGGCACGGGGGTCGACTCCGTCGACATGGGCGGCGAACGCCCGGGAGACGGTGTCGACGGCGCGGGGGCGGAGGTCGGTCGTGACGGCGGGGTCCAGAATCCTGGCTGTCACCAGGCCCGACGACTCGGCGTCCTCGAGCACCTCGAGCGCCGTGGTCACCCCGCCGGCGACGCCCAGGGCCAGTCCGAACACGACCGACGCCACGGTCGTGTGCAGCAGGGACAGGAACAGCAGTCCGGGCGTGTCGAACAGGTCGCGGAGGCCGTCCGCAACGGCCCGCATGGCTGCCATCATGCGTGTGCCCTTCGGACCCAGAGGGTGGACAGGGTCGTGCCGAGGATGAGGATGGCGTCCACGATGAGCACGGCGGACCAGAGGAGAGCGGTGTCCCCCGTGAGCCCGATCTCCGCGTCCCACCGGGGCCATGCCACGAGCCAGACTCCGCCGGCACTCGCGGCGGCGGTCGCCCAGGCGAGCATGGCGGGCCGGACACCGAGCCGGGCCGCTCGCAGCGGGGAGGCACCGACGAGGCGGTGCGAGGTGACGGCAGGGAGCAGTCGACTGCGCAGGGTCGTGCGCCAGACGACCTGTGCGCCCAGCAGGGCGAAGCCGGCGATCACGGCGAGCAGGGGCACGTGGACACTGCGTCGCATCGCTGCCTCCCACGGCGGCGGGAGCGGGACGACGTCGACGACGACACCGGCCCGCCGCAGCGATTGGACGAGCTCGTCGACCTGGGCCGGTGATCCGCCGATCACGCCGGCAAGGGACGAACTGTCGGTGGAGAGGAACGGGACCAGGAGGTCTGCTTCGGTGGCGCGATCCGGCGCGGAGGAGAGGTCTCGGACGACGACCCGATCGACGTCCGGCCAGCTCAGCTCGCCCGCAGCGGCACGTGCGGCAAAGGGGGAGGTGCTGGGGACGACCGCGGTCGGGGCGACGCCATCCGGGAGCACGTCCAGGGCAGGCCGGCCGGCGAGGGCAGTCACGTGGGGGCTCGTGGACGTGGCCGCAGAACCGGAGTCCGGTCCCGTCAGCGACGTCCGGATCATGAGCCAGGCCTCGGCAGCGGGGAATGCCGAGATCTCGTACACCGTGCCGTCCAGGTGCCAGCGTTCCTCCTTCTCCACCCCGACGTAGGACGCGAGGAGCGCTGCTGTTCCGAGCGCGATCAGGAGAAGGAGGAACCGCGAGGCGAACAACCGTGTCACGGGCGGCGTCTGGGAGGACGCGTCAGGATTGAATGGGCGGTCACGTCACCTCAACCTCCACGATGCGGTCGGCCGGAATGCCGACGGCCCCCACGGGTGCACGGTTCAGGCTGTCGGTCATGCGAGTTCTCGGCGCCGTGAATGAAAGAGCGACTTTGTCCATGGCGGATTCCCTCCACAGGGCCCTCGCGGGCGAATGTGACACACAGCACAGGTGTCGAACCGAACGCTAAGAAGTGTGTGTGTGTCAAGAGCTCACTCGCACCCTTCCTGCTGGCCCCTCAAGGCTGGTCACAGTCGCCCCAGCAGGTCCTTCCAGAGCCCCCTCCAGGCGGCCGTCTCCTCGGGGGAAGCGACCTTGGACTGCGTGGCGGTGACTGCGGCCTTCGCGGGCTTCCCGTCGGCCGGCGGACGCGCCTCCATTCCGCCCAGGGGTAGCCGGTGGCCGCCGCGATCGCGGGCAGGTTCGCACCGCGCGCGGGGGGAGGTGCTCATGGCCGGCACCCTGGCCCCCGCGTCGCGGCACGGACCGCTCAGTCCCTCGCGAGCACCCCGTCCCCCTCGGGCCGGCGCAGGCTCGGCTCGGGCAGGTACACGGACCCACCGGCGGCCCGGAACTCCGCGGACTTCGCGGCCATGCCCGCCTCCGCGATCCGCGCCTGGTCCGAGGCCGTGCCGAACTCGGAGCGGATGTCCTGGCTGATGCGCATCGAGCAGAACTTCGGCCCGCACATCGAGCAGAAGTGCGCGGTCTTGGCCGGCTCGGCGGGCAGCGTCTCGTCGTGGTACTCCTCGGCGAGCTGCGGATCCAGGCCCAGGCCGAACTGATCGCGCCAGCGGAACTCGAAGCGGGCCTTGGAGAGGGCGTCGTCGCGGTCGCGGGCGCCCGGGTGTCCCTTGGCGACGTCGGCGGCGTGCGCCGCGATCTTGTAGGTGATCACGCCCGTCTTCACGTCGTCGCGGTTCGGCAGGCCCAGGTGCTCCTTGGGCGTGACGTAGCAGAGCATCGCCGTGCCGTAGCGGGCGATCTCCGTGGCGCCGATGGCCGAGGTGATGTGGTCGTACGCCGGGGCGATGTCCGTGACGAGCGGGCCGAGCGTGTAGAACGGGGCGCCCTGGCACAGCTCCTGCTGGCGCTCCACGTTCTCGCGCACGAGGTGCAGCGGGATGTGCCCGGGGCCCTCCACCATGACCTGGACGTCGTGCTCCCAGGCGCGCCGCGTCAGCTCGGCGAGCGTGTCCAGCTCGGCGAACTGGGCGGCGTCGTTGGCGTCCGCCACGGAGCCGGGGCGCAGGCCGTCGCCGAGGGAGAAGGACACGTCGTAGCGCGCGAAGATCTCGCAGAGCTCGTCGTAGTGCTCGTAGAGGAAGTTCTCCTTGTGGTGCCCCAGGCACCAGCCGGCCATGATCGACCCGCCGCGGGAGACGATCCCCGTGACGCGGTCCGCGGAGAGCGGCACGTGGCGCAGCAGCACGCCCGCGTGGATCGTCATGTAGTCCACGCCCTGCTCGCACTGCTCGATCACGGTGTCCCGGAAGACGTCCCAGGTCAGCGCCTGATGGTCGCCGCCGACCTTCTCGAGGGCCTGGTAGATCGGCACGGTGCCGATCGGCACGGGGGAGTTGCGCAGGATCCACTCGCGGGTGGTGTGGATGTCGTCGCCCGTGGAGAGGTCCATGACGGTGTCCGCGCCCCAGCGGGTGGCCCACTCGAGCTTGGAGACCTCCTCGGCGATCGAGCTGGTGACCGCAGAGTTGCCGATGTTCGCGTTGACCTTCACGGCGAACGCCCTGCCGATGATCATCGGCTCGGCCTCGGGGTGGTTCACGTTCGCGGGGATGATGGCGCGCCCGGCGGCCACCTCGGAGCGGACCAGCTCGACGTCCAGGCCCTCGCGCAGCGCCACGAAGCGCATCTCCGGAGTGATCTCCCCGCGGCGGGCGTAGTGCATCTGGGTCACGCGCCGGCCCTCGGCCGAGCGCAGGGGTGCGCGCTTCTCTCCCTGCCACTCCTGGGTGGAGGCGCCGCGGCGCACGGCCGAGCGGCCGTCGTCGAGCAGGTCGCGCTCGCGGCCCGCGTACTCCTCGACGTCGCCGCGCGTGCGGATCCACTCCGCGCGCAGGGGCGGAAGGCCGCGGGTGGGGTCGGCGCCCGGGCCCATGGTGCGGTACACGGTGAGCGGCTCGTTCGGGGTGCCGTCGGGGGAGTCGTCCTGGTGCACGCGGGTCACCGGCACGCGGATGCCGTGCTCGGGGTCCTCGAGGAAGCCCAGGCGGTGCGTGGGGTAGTTCTCCTCCGCGACGACGGCGGCGCCGGCCTCGGCGGACTCGGACGCGGCGGCCTCGGCGGGGGCAGGGGTGGTGGGCGGAGCGGTGCGCTCGGAAACGGCCATGGCCGTGTCTCCTTCTTCCTTCGCCGGCATGACCCGGACAGGTTCAGACGGTGGTCGGACGGCGTCAGTCCGATCTCAGCCCCATGCCAGGGGCCCCCGTGGGGATGCCACGGACGCTAGACCATCCGGGCCGCGTGTGTCGAACCGCACGGCGGGGGCGCCGGACGTGGCACCCTGGGCCGCATGAGCGCCCCCGACTGCCGGTCCGTGCCCCGCGTCCTGTCCATCGCCGGCTCCGACTCCGGCGGCGGCGCCGGCATCCAGGCCGACCTCAAGACCATCGCGGCGTGGGGCGGCTATGGGCTCACCGCGATCACGGCCGTCACGGCGCAGAACACGCAGGGCGTGCAGGCGGTGCATCCGCTGCCCGTCGACGTCGTCCGCGCCCAGCTGGACTCGGTCGCCGCGGACATTGGGCTCGACGCCGTGAAGATCGGCATGCTCGGCTCGCCCGAGCTCCGGGATGCCGTCCGCGACTGGCTCGAGCGGGTCCGGCCCCCGCGCGTCGTGCTGGATCCCGTGATGGTGGCGAGCTCGGGGGACGCGCTCTCCGACGCCGCCGTGCCCGCCGGGTGGGCGCCGCTGCTCGCAGCGGTGGACGTCGTCACGCCCAACCTGCCCGAACTCGCGGCGTTGACCGGCGCGGACGTCCCCGCGCGGTGGGTGGACGCCCTGGAGCTGGCCCGCGGCCTCGCCGCGGAGCACGGCGTGACGGTCGTCCTGAAGGGCGGCCACCTCCGGCATGCCGCGGACCTCGCGGAAGGGGTCCCGGACGCCGTGATCGGCCCCGAGGGCCGGGTCACCGAGGTGCGCGGCGCGCGCGTCTCCTCCCGGTCGACGCATGGAACGGGCTGCACGCTCTCCTCGGCGCTCGCGGTGCTCGCCGCGGGCGGGACGGCCTGGGAGGACGCCCTGCGCACGGCCAAGCCGTGGCTCGCGGAGGCCATCGCGGCGGGGGAGCGGCTCGACGTCGGCCGGCGCACCGACCGCTGGCACGGCCCGCTCGACCACAGCCATCGGGACCGGGGGGCGGGCGATCGGGACTGATCGTTCTGGAATGGCTGCCCTCGAACCATGGGCAGACCCAGGGAGTTCGACGAGGCCGCTCCTGGAGGTCCCCCTCGACGAGACGCAGGAGCACGACCGCGTCATGGTCACGGTCGATGACCCCGTGGCGAGGGCGGGGGTCGTCCACGCGGCGCTGCCGCGCCGCTCCCACCCGGGCGCGGCAGCGTCAGCCCGTGACCGCCGCACGCAGACTCCGCGCCGCCGCCTCCGGATCGTCGGCGCCGGTCACGGCCCGCACCACCACGATCCGCTCGGCGCCCGTGCCCAGCACCGCGGGCACACGGTCCTCGTCGATCCCGCCGATCGCGAAGAACACACGTCCCGCCGCCTCGCCGCCGGGGGCGGTGATCTCCGCCGCGAACCGCGGCAGAGCGAGCCCCACGGCGGCCCGGCCGGGCTTGGTCGGCGTCTCCCACACCGGCCCGGTGCAGAAGTAGTCCAGCTCCGGATCGGCCGCGGCCCCGCGCACCTGCTCCTCGGTGCGGCAGGACCGCCCGAGCAGCACCTCGGGGCCGAGCACGCGCCTCGCCTGCGTGCTCGTCAGGTCGTCCTGGCCCGCGTGGAACACGTCCACGCCGGCTAGGAGTGCGACATCGGCCCGGTCGTTCGCGGCGGACAGCGCCCCGTGCTCGCGCGCCAGCTCCACCACGATCGCCAGGGCCTCGAGCTCGACGCCCACCTCGACCCGCTTGTCCCGCACCTGCAGGGCGTCCACGCCGCCGCGGAAGCACGCGGCCGCGAAGGCGGCGAACGCGCCGGCGTCGAGGGCGCCGTCGTCGCGGACGTGGCGGGAGAGGTCCGTGCAGACGTACAGGCGGGCGCCCGCGAGGCGGCGGGCGCGCTCGGCGCGTGTGGCGAGGGCGGCGGGGCGGTGCGGCATGCGCCCACCCTGCCACGTCCGCCCACCCGGCGTATGCTGGGCGGCATCCATGGGAGCCCGCGCCACAGCGGGCTGAGAGGGACGCAGTCCGCGCACGCGCGGGGCGCGCCGACCATCAGACTCGATGCGGATCATGCCGCCGTGAGGAGGAGCCCATGCGCTGCGTGGTGGTGGGGGCCGGGATCGTCGGCCTCGCGACGGCCGTGCGCCTGCGGGACGCCGGCCACGAGGTGACCGTGATCGCCCCGGACCTGGACGCGCCCGCCGCCGGCGACGCCGCCACCCACGCCGCGGCCGGCATGCTCGCCCCGCTCGGGGAGACCCAGTACTCGCAGTCCGGGCTCGGCGCGCTCCTCGCCCGGTCCTGGGCGCTCACCGGCGACCTCGTCGCCCGGATCGAGGCCGGTGGCGCCTCCGCGGGCCACCGCGTGGAGGGTGCGTGGCTCGTGGGCGCCGAGCCTGCCGACGCGCGGCGCTGGCGCGAGACGCTCTCGCCCGTCGACGCCGCGGGCGCGGATCAGGCCCCCGCCGCGGAGCCCGGCACCGCCCTGCGGCTGCCGCGTCCCGTCGCCCCGGTGACGGTCGCGGCGCTGCGCCGCGCCGAGCCGGCCCTCTCACCCGCCCTCGCCGGCGCCCTCGACGCCCCCGACGACGATCAGCTCGACCCCCGCCGGGCCCGTGCCGCGGCCCTGACGCGCCTCGCCGCCGACGACGGCGTGCACCTGGTCCCCGCCCGTGCCGTGACGGTGCACCAGGTGGGCGAGGAGGTGGAGGTGACCGCCGCCGGGTGTGCCGGGACCGCGCAGCCGATCACCGCCGACGTCGCCGTGCTGGCCGCGGGGCTCGGCCACGCCGCGCTCGGGGGCGACCCCGCCGCCCTGCCCCTGCCGCTGCGCCCCGTGCACGGGGACATCCTGCGCCTGCGGGTGCCGGCGTCCCTGCTGGCCCCGGGAGAGGAGCACCTGCTCAGCCGGACCGTGCGCGCTCTGGTGGGCGGACGGCCCGTGTACCTCGTCCCGCGCGCGGGCGGCGGGCTCGTGCTCGGCGCGACGAGCCGCGAGGACCGCGAGGCCGGCACCCCCGCCGGCGCCGTGCTCGACCTCCTCGAGGACGCCGCCCGCATCCTGCCCGCCATCCGGGACTGCCTGCTCGAGGAGGTCACCACGCGCGCCCGCCCCGGCAGCCCCGACGACGCCCCGTTCCTCGGCCCGCTGCCGGATGCGCCCCGCGTGATCGTCTGCACCGGCCACCACCGGCACGGGGTGCTGCTCGCGGCGTGGTCGGCGCACGCCGCGCTGGAGCTGGTTCGCCGGGCGGCGGGGGAGCCGGGCAGGCCAGGCGGGGCCGGCCCCGCCTGGACCGCCGACGACGAGGGGCTGCTCGACCTCGTCCGCCCCGACCGCTTCGCCATCTCGGCGCCGTCCGCCGAGTCGTCCCCCGCCCCCACGCAGGAGGTCCCCGCATGAGCCCGCACACCCTGACGGTCAACGGCGAGGTGAGAGCGTTCGACGCGCCGCTCTCCCTCCGCGCGGTGGTCGCGCAGCTGACCGGCCGCGAGATCCGCCCCGATGGCACGGCCGCCGACGGCGGTCGGCTCGGCGTCGCGGTCGCGGTGGACGAGGCCGTCGTGCCGCGCTCCCGCTGGGACGCCATCGTGCCCGAGGCCGGTGCGCGTCTCGAGATCGTGACGGCGGTGCAGGGTGGCTGAGCGCGTGGGAGCACCGGACGTCGTCCCGCCCCTCACCGTCGGCGGTCGCGAGATCGGCTCGCGCCTCATCATGGGCACGGGCGGCATCACGGACCTCGCCGCGCTCGAGGCCGCCCTGGTCGCCTCGGGCACCACGCTCACGACAGTCGCCATGCGCCGCCACGCCGTGGGCGAGGGCTCGGGCGTGATCCCGCTGCTGGACCGTCTCGGCATTGCGGTTCTCCCCAACACGGCGGGCTGCCACACGGCGCGCGATGCCGTCCTCACCGCGCAGCTGGCCCGCGAGGCGCTCGAGACGGACATGGTCAAGGTGGAGGTGATCGCCGACGAGAGCACCTTGCTGCCCGACGTCGTCGAGACCCTCGAGGCCACCGAGCGGCTCGTCGCCGACGGCTTCACCGTGCTGGCCTACACCTCGGACGACCCCGTGGCCGCGCGGCGCCTCGAGCAGGCGGGCGCGGCCGCCGTCATGCCGCTCGGCTCGCCGATCGGCAGCGGCCTGGGCATCCTCAACCGCCACTCCCTCGAGCTGATCTGCGAGCGCGCGTCCGTGCCGATCATCCTCGACGCCGGCGTGGGCACCGCCTCGGACGCGGTCCTCGCGATGGAGGCCGGGTGCGACGCCGTCCTGGCCGCGTCCGCCATCACGCGCGCCGCGCATCCGGCGCGCATGGCCCGGGCGCTCGCGCTCGCGGTCGAGTCCGGCTGGGAGGCCGCCCACGCCGGGCGCATCCCGCCGCGTCCGCTCGCCACGGCGTCCTCGCCGATGGCCGGGCGGATCGCCCCCGTGGGCGAGGGCGACGACCGGACGGGGTGGTGGTGAGGTGAGCGCCGCGGACCCCCGCGAGCGCCGCGCGCCGCACGGCCTCGACGAGCTCGCCGACACGCAGCTCGAGCGCTTCTCCCGGCAGATCGCCCTCGAGGGCTTCGGCCCCGAGGCCCAGCTCGCGCTGCTGCGCTCCCGCGTGCTGGTGGTGGGAGCCGGCGGCCTCGGTGCGCCCGTGCTCACCTACCTGGCCGCGGCCGGGGTGGGGGAGGTCCACGTGATCGACGACGACGTCGTCGAGCGCTCGAACCTGCACCGCCAGGTCATCCACGGCGAGGACGTCCTCGGGCGGCCGAAGACCGCCTCGGCCGCCGCCCGCATGCGCGCGCTGCACCCCGAGCTGCGCGTCGTGGAGCACCGCGAGCGCCTCACGGCGCAGAACGCGCTGGAGCTGGTCCGCGCGGTGGACCTCGTCGTCGACGGGACGGACACCTTCGCCACCCGCTACCTCGTGGCCGACGCGTGCGAGATCCTCGGCGTGCCGGTGGTGTGGGGCGCGATCCTGCGCTTCTCCGGGCAGGTGAGCGTGTTCCATGCCGGCCACGGCCCCGTCTACCGCGACCTGTTCCCCGAGCCGCCGGAGCCCGGCGATGTCCCCACGTGTGCGCAGGCGGGGGTGCTCGGCGTCCTGCCGGGGATCATCGGCACGCTCATGGCGGCGGAGGCGATCAAGCACCTGGCCGGCGTGGGGGAGACGCTCCTCGGGCGCCTCCTGACCGTCGACGCGCTGACCATGCGGTTCACCACGCTGGCCCTCGCCCCGGATCCGGACCGCTCGCCCGTGACCTCGCTGGACGCGCACCAGGCCGTCCGCGGCGACGTCGGCTGCGCGGCCCCGTCGGCGGGGGAGGCGGTCTCGGCCGCGGCGCTGGCGCGGGCGCTGGCCGAGCCGGGCGGCGACGTCGTGGTGGTGGACGTGCGCGAGGACTGGGAGCGCCGGCTCGGCGCCATCGAGGGCTCGGTCCACGTGCCGCTCGGGGCGATCGAACGGGATCCTGCGGCAGTTCTGGCGCGCGCGGGGGACGGCGAGCCGGCACGCTGGGTGCTGCACTGCGCCGCCGGGGTGCGCTCCGCGAAGGCCCGGGACCTCATCCTCGCCGCCCGACCCGAGCTGACCGGCCGGGTGCTCTCCCTGTCCGGCGGGTACGCGGCGTGGGAGCGGGAGCGGGACTGAGCGTCGACGCCGTGGCGAGGCTCAGGTGCGGGCGGCCCGCGCCGCCCGGCGGCGGACCGTGGTCCGCTCGATGATCCCGGTGATGACGAGCATCACCACGATCACGATGCCCGCGTAGCCGAGCACGGGGTAGACGGTGCCCACGAGCTCGGAGAAGCCGACGCTCGAGAGCAGGGTGGCCGCGATCGCCGTCGCGACGGCGATCGCCCAGCCCGGCACGGCCTGGAGGCTGCTGAGCATCTTCAGGCGCTCCACGCCGCCGTACAGGCAGGAGACCGCCGTCGTGAACTGGGCGAGCAGGAGGATGACCGTGTACAGGAGGGCGGCCCAGCCGCCGATCATGGCGGCGAGCTCCACCATGGGAAGCTCGGCGCGGCCGATGAGGTCCGCGTGGGCGCTCATCGCGACCATGATCGCGCCGGCCATGACCACGAGTCCGATCGCCCCGAGCCCGGCGCCGGCGACGAGGGTGCGGCCGGACGAGGAGCTCTCCTTGCCGATCGGCGCCAGCACGGCGTAGGCGAGCTGGACGTTGAACGCCACGTAGAGGATGCCGGAGATCCACCACTGGTTGATCAGCGGCGACGAGGTCACCAGCGCGGCGACGTCGGCCACGGGGGGAGCGGGGTGCGCGAGCCCCCACCACGCGACGCCGACGGCGACGACGATGATCAGGGGCACCACGATCCCCTGGACCTTCACGAGTCCGCTGATGCCGGCCAGCACGGTGACGACGCAGACGCCCGCCATGAGCAGGGACCCCACGAGGTGCGGCAGGCCGAAGGAGGTCTGCACCGCCGCGCCGGCCCCGGCCAGCATGATCACGAGCGTGCCGAGCAGGGACGTGGTGATGCACAGGTCCGCGAACCACGTGGGGATGCGCGACGTCGTGGGGTTCACGAGCCGGTGGATGTCCGTGGTGCGCAGCGTCTGCGCCAGGCGCAGCACGATGGCCGAGAGCAGGAAGAAGAGGGCGCCCGCGATGATGAGCGCCCCCGTTCCGCCCCAGAGCCCGAAGCTCACGAAGTACTGCAGGATCTCGTTGCCGGAGGCGTAGCCGGCGCCGATCGTGGTGCCGATGAACGTGGCCGCGATCCCGAGCGCCGAGGTGGGGCGCAGGGCGGACGCGGGCTCCGACGTCGGGGTCGGGACTGGGCTGGCGGATGTGACCTGGGGCATTGCTCCAGGTTCTCACGATGCCGGCGGGGCGGGGACGACGACGGGCGGCCACCGTGTGGTGGCCGCCCGTGGCTGGTGCCCCCGATAGGATTCGAACCTACGACCTTCTGCTCCGGAGGCAGACGCTCTATCCCCTGAGCTACGGAGGCGGGGGTGCGCACGCGCGGCTGAGTCGATCGCGCGGCGGACTCCCCAACACTACACCATGGGTCCGGCCGGCCCGGCGGGTCTCCCGCCTTCACCCGCGCGGACGGCGCCCGCCGCCAAACTAGACTTGCCCGGGTGAAGCCCGAAGACCTCTCCGCCCTGCTGTCCGCTGTCCTCACCGACGCCGTCGATGCCGGTGACCTCCCCGCCGCGCTGCGGGAGGAGATCACCCCCGCGCGCGTGAAGGTGGAGCGACCCCGCAGCCGCGAGCACGGCGACTGGGCCACCAACGTCGCCCTCCAGCTGGGCAAGAAGGCCGGGATGGCCCCGCGGGAGTTCGCCGCCCTGCTCTCCGAGCGCCTCGCCGCCGCCGAGGGCATCGCCTCCGTGGACGTCGCCGGCCCGGGCTTCCTGAACATCACCCTGGACGCCGCCGCCGCGGGCGAGCTGGCCCGCCAGATCGTCGAGGCCGGCGAGTCCTACGGCCGGAACACGGCGCTGACCGGCCACGTGGTGAACATGGAGTTCGTCTCCGCCAATCCCACGGGCCCCCTGCACATCGGCCACACCCGCTGGGCCGCGCTCGGCGACGCGATCGCCCGCCTGCTGCGCGCCTCGGGCGCGGAGGTCACCGCCGAGTACTACGTCAACGACGCCGGCAACCAGATGAACGTCTTCGCCGACTCGGTCCTCGCGCGCCTCCACGGCCGCGACGTGCCGGAGGGCGGCTACCCGGGCGGCTACGTCAAGGACCTCGCCGACGCGGTCCTCACCGAGCACCCGGATGTGCGCGAGCTGACGGACGAGGCCGCTCGCCCCGTGGTCCGCGAGACCGCCTACCGGCTGCAGATGCAGGACATCAAGGACACCCTCACCGCGTTCGGCGTGCACTTCGACGTCTTCACCTCGGAGCGGACCCTCCACGAGTCCGGCGCCATCCAGTCCGCCGTCGCCCGTCTGCGCGAGCAGGGGCACATCGAGGACCGCGAGGGCGCCGTGTGGCTGAAGACCACCGACTTCGGCGACGACAAGGACCGCGTGCTCATCCGCGCGAACGGCGAGCCCACGTACTTCGCCGCCGACGCCGCCTACTACCTGGACAAGCGGGACCGCGGCTTCGAGGAGAAGGTCTACCTGCTCGGCGCCGACCACCACGGCTACGTGAACCGCCTCAAGGCGATCGCCTCCGCCGCCGGCGACGACGCCGCGAAGAACATCGAGATCCTCATCGGCCAGCTCATCTCGGTGAACGGAGCGAAGCTCTCCAAGCGCGCGGGCAACATCATCGAGCTCAAGGACCTCGTCGAGTGGCTCGGCAAGGACGCGCTGCGCTACGACCTGGCGCGCTACCCGGCCGACTCGCCCATCACGATCGACCCCGAGAAGCTGCGCTCGAACACCAACGACAACCCCGTGTACTACGTGCAGTACGCCCACGCCCGCACCCGCGGCGCGGCGCGCACGGCCGTGGCCCACGGCGTGGAGCGCACGGAGTTCGACGGCGCCCTGCTCACCCACGAGACCGAGTCCGAGCTCCTGGCCCAGCTGGCGGAGTTCCCCGCCGTCGTCGCGTCCGCGGCGCGCCTGCGGGAGCCGCACCGCGTGGCCCGGCACCTCGAGGTGATCGCCGGCGCGTACCACGCGTGGTACGCCGCGTGCCGGATCGTGCCGCTGCCCACCGACGACGGCACGCCCCGTCCCGTCGAGACGCTGAACCGCACCCGCCTGTGGCTGAACGACGCCACCACCACGGTGCTGGCCAACGGCCTCGGCCTGCTCGGCGTGTCCGCGCCGGAGACGATGTGAGCGCGCGGATGGCGACGACGAACGACGGCGCCTCCGCCGCCTCCCCGTTGGCCCCCGCCTGGCTGCCTGCGCCCGGGGATCCGGACCGCCTCGAGCCCGTCCTGTGGGCCGCCGGCGTGGACCGCGACGCCTCCGGCGAGCTGACGGTGCAGGGGATCGCCGCCTCGGCGCTCGCCGAGCAGTTCGGCACCCCGCTGCTCGTGATCGACGAGGACGACTTCCGTGCTCGCGCCCGCGCCTTCCGCGACGGCTTCGACGCCGCGTTCCGCGAGCTCTGCGGGGGAGCGGACGTGTACTACGCCGGCAAGTCCTTCCTCACGGTCTCCACCGCCCGGTGGGCCGCCGAGGAGGGGCTGCGCGTGGACACCGCCTCGGGCGGAGAGCTGGCCATCGCCCTGCGCGCCGGCGTCGACCCCGCGCACATCGGCCTGCACGGCAACAACAAGTCCGACGCCGAGCTGCGCCGTGCCCTCGAGGTCGGCGTGGGCCGGATCATCGTGGACTCGGTGGACGAGCTGACGCACCTCGCCGCGCTCGCGGAGGCCACGGGCCGCACCGCCCCGGTCATGCTGCGCCTGACGCCGGGCGTGCACGCCCACACGCACGACTTCATCGCCACCGCGCACGAGGACCAGAAGTTCGGCCTCTCGCTCGCCCCGTCCGTGCAGGACGCGGACGGCAACGCGGCCGGGCGCTCCCCGGCCGCCGTCGCCGTGGAGACCGCCCTGGCGGCGCCGGGCGTCGAGCTGCTGGGCGTGCACTGCCACATCGGCTCGCAGATCTTCGAGGCGGACGGCTTCGGCCTGGCCGCCGAGCGCGTGCTCGCGTTCCTGGCCGAGGTGAAGGAGCGCCACGGCGTGGAGCTGGGCGAGCTGGACCTCGGCGGCGGCCACGGCATCGCCTACACCGCGGTGGACTCCCCGCGCCCGGCCGCCGAGATCGCGAACGCCCTCGCGGCGGACGTGCAGAGGGCGGTGGAGCGCCTCGGCCTGGCGTGCCCGCGCATCTCGCTCGAGCCCGGCCGCGCGATCTCCGGGCCGGCGGGCCTGACGCTGTACACCGTGGGCGTGACCAAGACGGTGGACGCGGACGCCCCCGACGGCGGGACGGCCTCGCGCCGGTACGTCGCCGTCGACGGCGGCATGTCCGACAACCCGCGGCCCGTGCTCTACGACGCCGACTACACCGCAGTCTCGGCGCGCCGCACCTCGGAGGCCGAGCCGGTGCTCTCCCGCGTGGTGGGCAAGCACTGCGAGTCCGGCGACATCGTGGTGCGCGACGTCTACCTGCCGGCCGACCTGGGCCGCGGTGACCTGCTCGCCGTGCCCGCCACGGGCGCCTACACCCACGCGATGTCCTCGAACTACAACGCGCTGCCGCGCCCGGCGGTCGTCGCCGTGCGCGAGGGCGCCGCCCGGGTGATCATCCGGCGCGAGACCGAGGACGACCTCTTCGCCCGCGAGGCGGATCCCCACAACGAGGAGACCCGAGCATGACGAACCCTGCACAGGACGCCCCTGCGGCATCCGGCCCCGCCGCCCTCAAGGTCGCCCTGCTGGGCGGCGGCACCGTGGGCTCCCAGGCGGCGCGCATCCTGACCGAGGACGCCGAGGCGCTCCGCGACCGCGTGGGCGCCCCGCTCGAGCTCACCGGCATCGCGGTGCGCTCCCGCGGGGCCGAGCGCGACTGGCGGGCCGACCCGGCGCTGTACACCACGGACGCCGAGGCGCTCGTGGACGGCGCGGACATCGTGATCGAGCTGATGGGCGGCATCGAGCCCGCCCGCACCCTCATCCGCCGCGCCCTGGCCGCCGGCACCTCCGTGATCACGGGCAACAAGGCGCTGCTGGCCCAGCACGGCGAGGAGCTGTTCGCCCTGGCCTCCGAGACCGGCGCGCAGCTGAGCTTCGAGGCCGCCGTGGCCGGCGCCATCCCCATCCTCCGCCCCCTGCGCGACTCGCTCTCGGGCGACACCGTGACCCGCGTGATGGGCATCGCCAACGGCACCACGAACTTCATCCTGGACCGCATGGACACCGAGGGCGCGGACTTCGCGGACGCCCTCGCCGAGGCGCAGCGCCTGGGCTACGCGGAGGCGGACCCCACCGCCGACGTCGGCGGCCTCGACGCCGCCGCGAAGGCGGCGATCCTGGCCACGCTGTCCTTCGGCGCGCCCTACACGCTGGACGACGTCGCGGTGGAGGGCATCACCGCGATCACGGCGGAGGACAACGCGGCGGCCGCGGACGCCGGCTACGTCATCAAGCTGCTGGCGATCGCGGAGCGGGCCACCGCCGAGGACGGCACGTCCGGCGCCGTGCTGCGCGTGCATCCCACGCTCCTTCCCCGCGAGCACCCGCTCGCCTCCGTGCGGGGCGCGTACAACGCCGTGTTCGTGGAGGCGGAGAACGCCGGCCAGCTGATGTTCTACGGTCCCGGCGCGGGCGGGGCGCCCACCGCGTCCGCCGTGATGGGCGACGTCGTCTCGATCGCCCAGCGCATCGTGCGCGGGGGCCCGGCGCGGCTGCGCACCCCCGTCGCGCAGCTCCCCGCCCTCGACGCCGCCGAGGCCAGCACCTCCTGCATGGTGGTGCTGCACGTGGCGGACGAGCCCGGCGTGCTGCGGCGGGTGGCCGCGGTGTTCGAGGAGCACGGCGTGTCCCTCGAGACCCTGCGCCAGGTGCAGTCCGACCGCGCCGCCGCCCCGGGCGCCTCGCTGCGGCTCATCACCCACCGAGCGCGCCAGCGCGACCTCGACGCCACGGTGGACGCGCTCGCCGCCCTGGACGCCGTCCATGAGGTCGTCTCCGTCCTGAAAGTCGAAGGGAACTGAACCATGGCCCACCAGTGGCGCGGAGTCATCCGCGAGTACGCCGACCGCCTGCCCGTCACCGAGGACACCCGCGTCATCACGCTGGGGGAGGGCGGCACCCCGCTCATCCGCGCGCCGCACCTCTCCGCGCTCGTGGAGGGCGAGGTGCACGTCAAGTTCGAGGGCATGAACCCCACCGGGTCGTTCAAGGACCGCGGCATGACCATGGCCATCACCGCCGCCGTGGAGAACGGTGCGAAGGCGGTGGTGTGCGCGTCCACCGGCAACACCTCCGCCTCGGCCGCGGCCTACGCGGCCCAGGCCGGCATCACGTGCGCTGTCCTCGTGCCCGAGGGCCGGATCTCGATGGGCAAGATGTCCCAGGCCGTCGCGCACGGCGCCGAGCTCCTCCAGGTGCAGGGCAACTTCGACGACTGCCTCGACGTGGCCCGCAAGCTGTCCGAGAACTACCCCGTGTTCCTCGTGAACTCGGTGAACCCGGCGCGCATCGAGGGCCAGAAGACCGGTGCCTTCGAGGTCGTGGACTTCCTGGGCGACGCCCCGGACTACCATCTGCTGCCCGTCGGCAACGCCGGCAACATCACGGCGTACTGGAAGGGCTACCAGGAGTACGCCCGCCCCTACGTGAACCCGCACCCGGGCACCTCGGACGAGGAGCTGCCGGCCGTGGCCACGAAGACCCCGGTGATGTGGGGCTTCCAGGCCGCCGGCGCGGCCCCGATCGTGCTCGGCCACCCCGTCACCGATCCGGACACGATCGCCACCGCCATCCGCATCGGCAACCCCGCCTCGTGGGACATGGCCACGGCGGCGCGTGACGCCTCCGGCGGCCTGATCGACTCGGTCACGGACGAGGAGATCCTCGCGGCGCACCGCTGGCTGTCCTCGAAGGAGGGCGTCTTCGTGGAGCCGGCCTCCGCCGCGGGCGTCGCGGGCCTGCTCAAGCACCACGCCGCCGGGGACGTCCCCGCGGGCAAGACCTGGGTCATCACCGTGACGGGCCACGGCCTGAAGGACCCGCAGTGGGCCCTCAAGACGGCGGAGGGCGACGACATCACGCCCCGCTCGGTGCCGTTCGACGTCGTGACCGTGGCCGACGCCCTCGGGCTCGCCTGAGCGCATGGCTGCGCTGCGTGAGCTCCCCGTCGGTGCCGAGTCCGTCGTCGCGGTCCCGGCGACGTCGGCCAACATCGGTCCCGGCTTCGACTCCCTGGGCCTGGCCGTCGAGCTGAGGGACGAGGTCCGGCTGAGCGTCGTGGACGGCCCGGACCGGGCATCCGTGACGGGGGAGGGGGCGGGCACGCTCCCGACCGACGGGAGCCACCTGATCCTTCGCCTGGCCCACGAGCACCTCGGGCTCCGCGGCTTCCGGGCGCCGGGGCTGCGCCTGAGCGCCGTCAACCGGATCCCGCATGCGCGGGGGCTCGGGTCCTCGGCGGCGGCCGTGGTGGCGGCGTGCGTGGCGGCCGAGGCGCTGCTGCCGGAGGAGGAGCGGCTGCCCACCGCGGCGCTGCTGGACGCCACGGCCCGGCGAGAGGGACACCCGGACAACGTGGCGCCCGCCCTCGCGGGCGGCGCCTCCGTCTCATGGACGCGGGACGAGGGCGACGGCTTCGAGACGGCGCCCCTGACCCTGCACCCGGACCTCACTCCGGTCATCGCGATCCCGGACGTGCAGCTCTCCACGCGCGCCGCGCGCGCCGCGCTCCCCGCGACCGTGCCGCACGCGGTGGCGGCGGCGCAGGCGGGCCGTGCGGCGCTGCTCGTCCACGCGCTCGCCGCTGCGCCCGAACTGCTCCTGCCGGCGACGCGGGACTGGCTGCACCAGGACGCCCGCGCCGCGGCGATGCCGGACAGCGCGGCCCTCGTGGCCGGGCTGCGCGCCCGCGGCCACGCCGCGGTCGTCTCGGGGGCCGGTCCCACCGTGCTCGTCCTCGCCCACGGCGCTGGCGCCGGGGAGGAGGCGGCCGCCGCGGCCCGTGCGCTGACGGCGGAGACGGGCCGTGCGTGGCGCGTGCTGGTGCCGGGCGTGGCCACCGAGGGTGCTAGGGTGGAAGCACTCCACCGCGGCTGACCTGGCCGGCCCACGGCCTCGTCGCCGGTGCGGGATCCTCGTGAGGATCGCGCGCCAGCCCGCCGCCGGCTGAGTGGACGCGGCACCCCGCTTCCGTGGAATCCACGGAGCGCGTCGCCACCCCGCCTCCCGGCCCGGTCGAGTTCCGGCTCCTCCGCTCCGCCACGCAGTGACTGCGCGCGAGCCGGGGAGGGGCCACCCCAGGGAAGACCATCAGACCCGGTTCTCAGGGCACCACTGCGTGCCCGGCCGGACGCACACTGCAGCCTCACCGCGCACCGCGCCCCCGAAGCTGCTGTCGAGGGAGAAGGAACCTTCGTGACCGAATCCACGGAACAGTCCACGCCGACCACCGGCGGAGGCCTTGCCTCGCTGAAGCTCGCGCAGCTGCAGGCCCTGGCCTCGCAGCTCGGGATCACGGGCGGCTCGCGCATGCGCAAGTCGGACCTCGTGACCGCGATCTCCGACCATCAGCGCGGCGGCTCCGTCGCCGACCGCGATGCCGCGGCCCGCGCGGAGAAGCCGGTCGAGAAGCCCGCTGACACGCCGGCCGCCGCTCCCGCCGCCTCCGGCGACGCCGAGCAGGCCCCCGCCGAGCGTCCGGCCCGCCGCCGCTCCCGCCGCGCGGAGTCCTCGGGCTCCGTCGAGACGGCCCCCGTCGCCGAGCGCGCCGAGCAGGATGCCGTGGAGACCGCCCGTGGCGGCGACTCCCGCGGCGAGGACACCCGTGCCGACGACACCCGCGGCGATGACTCCCGCCAGGAGCGTCGGGGCCGTGGCCGCCGTCGCGCCGGGGACGAGGACGCCCGCGGCCGCTCCGAGGACGCCGACGCCGCCTCCGGCGAGGACCGCGCCGCCGAGCGCGGCGAGCAGGACTCCTCGGCCTCCGGCGAGGACGACCGCGGCGGGCGTGAGGGCACCCGCGAGGACTCCGGCCGCGGACGTGGCCGAGGCCGGGATCGTGACCGTGGCGGGGACCGCGAGCGCAACGACCGCGATCGTGACCGTGGCGGGGACCGCGAGCGCAACGACCGCGATCGTGACCGTGGCGGGGACCGCGATCGTGACCGCAGCAACGACCGGGATCGCAACGACCGTGGCGACGACGGCGGCCGCGACCGCTCCGAGGGCGGCTCCGGCCGTTCCCGCCGCGAGGACCGCAACGACGAGGGCGGGCGCCGCAATCGTCGCAATCGCAACGAGCGCGGCCGTGCCCGCCGGGGCCGCAACAACCCCGAGGTGGACGAGGTCGAGCTGGCCGAGGACGACGTCCTGCAGCCCGTGGCCGGCATCCTCGACGTGCTGGACAACTACGCGTTCGTGCGCACCTCGGGCTACCTGCCCGGCAACAACGACGTCTACGTCTCGCTGGCCATGGTCAAGCGCTACGGCCTGCGCAAGGGCGATGCCGTCGTAGGTGCGATCCGTGCCCCCCGCGAGGGCGAGAAGCCCTCGCAGAGCGTGAGCGGCAACCGCCAGAAGTTCCATGCGCTGGCCAAGATCACCACGGTGAACGGCGTGCCCGCCACGGAGAACCCGGACCGCGTGGAGTTCGCCAAGCTCGTGCCGCTCTACCCGCAGGAGCGCCTGCGCCTGGAGACGGACCACAAGCTCGTGGGCCCGCGCGTGATCGACCTGGTCAGCCCCATCGGCAAGGGCCAGCGCGGCCTCATCGTCTCCCCGCCCAAGGCGGGCAAGACCATGGTGCTGCAGTCGATCGCCAACGCGATCACCACGAACAACCCCGAGGTGCACCTCATGATGGTGCTCGTCGACGAGCGTCCCGAGGAGGTCACCGACATGCAGCGCTCGGTGGCCGGCGAGGTCATCGCCTCCACCTTCGACCGCCCGGCCGACGACCACACCACCGTGGCCGAGCTCGCCATCGAGCGCGCGAAGCGCCTCGTGGAGATGGGCCGCGACGTCGTCGTGCTCCTGGACTCCATGACCCGCCTGGGCCGCGCATACAACCTGGCGGCACCGGCCTCGGGCCGCATCCTCTCCGGCGGCGTGGACTCCTCCGCGCTGTACCCGCCGAAGAAGTTCTTCGGCGCCGCCCGCAACATCGAGAACGGCGGCTCGCTGACCATCCTGGCCACCGCGCTCGTCGAGACCGGCTCGCGCATGGACGAGGTGATCTTCGAGGAGTTCAAGGGCACCGGCAACATGGAGCTGCGCCTGTCCCGCCAGCTCGCCGAGCGCCGCATCTTCCCGGCCGTGGACGTCAACGCGTCCGGCACGCGCCGCGAGGAGGCCCTGCTCTCCGCCGAGGAGATCAAGATCATGTGGAAGCTGCGTCGTGTGCTCTCGGGCCTCGAGCAGCAGCAGGCCCTCGAGCTGCTGACCAACAAGATCAAGGACACCGCGTCCAATGCGGAGTTCCTCATGATGGTCTCCAAGAACACGCCCGGCGCCAAGGGCGACGACTGATCCCGGCGTGACCGCCTCGGCCCCGTCCCGCGACCTGACCGGCGCGGGGCGGGGCCGTCGTGGTGGGGCGCCGCGCCGGCCCCGAGGGACGACGGCGCCCCATCCTTCCGACGACGAGAGGCCTGACCGACGTGTTCGACTCCGTTCAGACGCTGCTGGACGAACACCGCGAGCTGACCCGCCGGCTCTCGGATCCCGCCGTGCACGCGGACGCGGCGCTCGCCCGACGCCTGGGCCGGCGCTTCGCCGAGCTCGGCGCGGTCGCCGCCGCGCACGAGGTGTGGACGGTCGCGGCGGCGGACCTCGCCGACGCGCGGGAGCTCGCGGGGGAGGGCGGCGACGACGCCGCGGCGTTCGCCGAGGAGCTCCCCGGCCTCGAGGCCGCCGAGGCGGAGGCCGCCGAGCGGCTGCGCCGACTGCTCATCCCGCGCGACCCGGACGACGCCCGCGACGTGATCCTGGAGATCAAGGGCGGCGAGGGCGGCGAGGAGGCGGCCCTCTTCGCCGGCGACCTGCTGCGCATGTACCTGCGCTACGCGGAGTCCCGCGGCTGGAAGGCCGAGGTCCTCTCCGCCACCCACTCGGACCTCGGCGGCTACAAGGACGTCCACGTGGCGATCCGCGGCAGTGCCACGGACCCGGCCGAGGGCGTCTACGCCCGGCTGAAGTTCGAGGGCGGCGTGCACCGGGTCCAGCGCGTGCCCGTCACCGAGTCGCAGGGGCGCATCCACACCTCCGCCGCCGGCGTCCTCGTGCTGCCCGAGGTGGACGCCCCGGATGAGGTCCAGATCGACCCGAACGACGTCAAGACGGACGTGTTCCGCTCCTCGGGCCCCGGTGGTCAGTCCGTGAACACCACGGACTCGGCGGTCCGGCTCACCCACGTGCCCACGGGCATCGTCGTCTCGATGCAGAACGAGAAGTCGCAGATCCAGAACCGCGAGGCGGCGCTGCGCGTGCTGCGCTCCCGGCTCCTCGAACGGCAGCGCGCGGAGCAGCAGGCCGAGGACTCCGCCGCGCGCGCCGCCCAGGTGCGCACGATGGACCGCTCAGAGCGGATCCGCACCTACAACTTCCCGGAGAACCGGATCGCCGACCACCGCACGGGGTACAAGGCGCACAACCTCGACGCCGTCCTCGACGGCCAGCTCGAGGCCGTCGTCGCCTCCTGCATCGCCCTCGACGAGGAGCGCCGTCTCGCCGCCCTGGGGGAGGGGGCGTGAGCACCGCGCCGCGCGACACGGGGGCGCTCCCCGAGTGGTCCGAGCTGCTGCGGGTCGCCGTCGCCCGTCTGGCCGAGGCCGGCGTCGAGGCCCCACGCGCCGACGCCGAGGCCCTCCTGGCCCCGGTGATGGAGGCCGACCGCGGCGTGGCCCTCGCCCGCGTCTTCGCCGGCGCGCGCCCGAGCGAGGACCAGGCCCGGCGCTTCGAGCTCGCCGTGGCCCGGCGCGTGCGGCGCGACCCGCTCCAGCACATCACCGGCGTGGCGCACTTCCACGGGGTGGACCTCGCGGTGGGTCCCGGCGTCTTCGTGCCGCGGCCGGAGACGGAGCTCCTCGCCGCCGAGGGCGTCCGCGCGCTCAGGGCCCTCGACCGCCCGGCCCGCGCGGTGGACCTGTGCACGGGCTCGGGCGCCCTCGCCGCCGCGCTCGCCGCGTGGGCCCGCGCGCACGGGCGGGACGTGGCGGTCACCGCCGTCGAGCTGGACGACGCCGCCCACGCGTGGGCGCGGCGCAACCTCGAGCCGTGGGGCGTGGACCTGCGCCACGAGGACGCGCTGCTGGCGGGGGAGGACCTGGCCGGCGTCGTGGACGTGGTCCTGTCCAACCCTCCCTACGTCCCGGAGGCGGAGCTCGCCGTGCAGCCCGAGGCGCTGGCGGACCCGCCCCGCGCGCTGTACGGGGGAGACGACCGTGGGCTGCGCCTCCCGCTGGGGATCGCCGGACGCGCGGCCGTCCTGCTGCGCCCGGGCGGCGTCTTCGCGATGGAGCACCACGAGACCCAGGGGGCCGCGCTGACGGCGGCCCTCCTCGACTCCGGGGCGTTCTCCGACGTGCGGGTCCACCAGGACCTGACCGGCCGTGACCGCTGGATCGGCGCCGTGCGCACGGACCGTCCCGCGGCGGGCGGGGCGAGCCGGGGCCCGTCCCGCGGGACAGTAGTGGAAGAATGGGCGCCGTGAGTGAGTTCTTCGACGTCTCCGACCCCGCCGCGCTGGAACAGGGCATCGCCCGGGCCCGCGAGGTCCTCGCCGACCGCGCGTGTGTGGTCCTGCCCACGGACACCGTGTACGGGATCGGCGCGGACGCCTTCTCCCCCCTGGCCGTGGCCGTGCTGCTCGCCGCCAAGGGCCGGGGGCGCACCATGCCGCCGCCCGTGCTCATCGCGGACGCCAAGGTGATGGCGGGGCTGGCCTACGACGTCCCCGCGGAGGCCGAGGAGCTCGCCGATCGCTTCTGGCCCGGCGCCCTCACCCTGATCCTGAAGTCCCAGCCCACCCTGACGTGGGACCTGGGGGAGACACGCGGCACCGTGGCACTGCGCGTGCCGGACGACGCCGTCACCCGCGAGCTGCTCTACGCCGTGGGGCCCATGGCGGTCTCGAGCGCCAACCGCACCGGCCTGCCCGCGGCCACCACGGCGGTGGCCGCGCAGGAGATGCTCGGGGAGTCCGTCGCGCTGTACCTGGATGCGGGGGACCGCGCCGAGCAGGCGCCGTCCACGATCGTGGACTGCACCGTGACCCCGTTCCGCGTGGCCCGGCAGGGCGCCGTCCCGCTCGAGGAGCTGCGCGAGATCGTGCCGGACCTGCTGGCGGAGGGCGAGGAGCCGCCCGTCCCGGAGGCCATGCTGACGCCGCAGGGCACCGGCGGCGCCGACGGCCCTGCGACGACCGCCGCCGAGGTCGAATCGGCCGAGCCCGCGCCGACCGCCGCCGAGCCCGGGGCGTCCGACACCCGCGAGGCCTGAGCCCCGCCCATGCGCGCCTACCTCCTCGTGGTGGTGGTCACCGCCGTCGCGTGCGCAGCACTGACGCCGCTCGTGCGCCGCGTGGGCACCGCGGCGCACGTGTACACGCCCGCCCGCCAGCGGGACATGCACCGTGCCCCCGTGCCCAAGCTGGGCGGCGTGGCGATGGCGGCCGCGGTGCTGATCGGCCTCGCGACGGCCGGCACCGTCCCCTTCTTCCACGGCATCTTCACCGACGATGCCGCCGTGCGCGGACTGCTCGTCGCGGTGGGGATCGTGATCCTCGTGGGCATGGCCGACGACCTGTGGGACCTGCGCTGGTGGATCAAGCTGCTCGGCCAGTGCGCCGCGGCCCTCGCCGTGGCGTTCGGAGGGATCCGGATCGAGGCCATGCCGGTGGGATGGATCCCCGTGGGCAGTCCGACGGTCCAGGTCGGGCTCACGGTGTTCGCCATCGTGCTCACCATGAACGCCATCAACTTCGTGGACGGGCTGGACGGGCTGGCCGCCGGGATGGCCCTCATCGGCGGGTCGGCGTTCTTCGTCTACTCCTACCTGCTCACGCGCACGATCGACCAGTTCGACTACTCGAACCTCGCCACGCTGCTGATGGCCCTGTTGATCGGCACGTGCATCGGCTTCCTGCCGTCCAACCACCATCCGGCCCGCATCTTCATGGGCGAGGTGGGCGTGCTGCTGCTCGGCCTGCTCATGGCCTCGGCCGCCGTCGCCGTGACCGCGGACCTCGACTCCCTGGCCGGGCTCCGCTTCCGCAACGTGCCGGCCTACATGCCCATCCTCCTGCCGCTCGCCGTGCTGGCCCTGCCGCTGGCCGACCTCGTGCTCGCCGTGCTGCGCCGCACGGCCCGCGGCACGAGCCCCTTCTCCGCGGACCGCGGCCACCTGCACCACAAGCTGGTGGACGGGGGGTACACGCACGCGCAGGCGGTCTGGCTGCTGTGGCTGTGGGCCTTCCTCGTGGCCTGGGGCGTGGTGTCCCTCAACTTCGTGGACGACGCGATCGTCCTCCCCGTGCTCGCCCTCGCGCTCGCCGCAGCCGGGTGGCTCACGCTGCGGCCCCTCGCGCGCCGTCGTCGTGACGCCCGCCCCGACCAGGAGGTCCGATGACCGCCCGCACCGCCCGACCACGCCGCCGCTGGGAGAACCGCGCGGGGTGGTGGGGGATCCTCTGGTGGAGCGTGTGCGGCGCCGGCGCCGCCCTCGCGCTGACCGCGCTCGCGTTCCTGACCCTCTCCGGGCCCGGCGGCGTGCCCTCTGTCCTCACCGGCGGGGGGATCGTGCTGGCGCTCTCCGCGGTCACCGGCGCGACGACGGCGCTCGCGTGGGACCACGCCCGCGAGGCCGTGCTCCCGGTGAGCATCGGGATGTTCGTGGTGAAGATCGCCGTGTTCGGCATCCTGGTCGGGATGGCGCCGCGGCCGGGGTGGCTCGAGGCGACGCCGGCCGCCGTCGCCGCCCTCGTGGTGATCGTGGCGTGGCAGGCCGCCGAGGTGCTCGTCTTCGCCCGCACGCGCCGCTCCATCTACGCGGACTGAGCCGCGGCGCCTCCGGCCGTCCGCCCGCCGCGGAGGGCGCGATCGACGGTGCATGACGCCTGGCCAGCGGGCCGCGTGTGCGGTACGGAACAAGGGCCGCCGTTTGGTATCGTTGCCAGCGAACACTTCGACGGCATGTTCGTGCCGCCTCTCGCCTCCGGCACCGCCTCTCAGCCCCGCATCGACGCGGGTCTCGAGCGCGGCACGGGGCGATGCCGCCGTCCAGTCGACGCATCACTTCGGAGAGGAACCGCGTGCTACCCCTCGTGCTGGCCACCAAGGAATTCGTGCCCCCGTCCATCAGTGACGGCCACCTCCCGGAGATCTTCCCGTGGATGGGTCACTACGGCACGGGCTTCGGCAAGCAGATGCTGCTCGTCCTCCTGAGCGTCGTCCTCATCACGAGCTTCTTCGCGTGGGCGATGCGCCGCCCGAAGCTGGTGCCGGGCAAGGCCCAGTGGCTCGCCGAGTCGGGCTACTCCTTCGTGCGCAACTCCATCGCCAAGGACATCCTGGGGGAGAAGCACTTCAAGCAGTGGGTGCCCCTGCTGTTCGCCCTCTTCTTCTTCGTGCTGGTGAACAACCTGTTCGGCGCCATCCCGCTGCTGCAGCTGCCCTCCTTCTCCCACGCCGGCGCCGCCTACGGCCTCGCGCTCATCGTCTATGTGATCTGGATCGGCGTCGGCCTGCGCCACCACGGCCCGCGCTACCTCAAGCTCGCCGTGGTCCCCAGCGGCGTGCCGGGCTGGATCCTCCCGCTGCTCGTGCCGCTCGAGTTCATCTCCAACTTCCTCGTGCGTCCGCTGACCCACTCCCTGCGTCTGATGGCGACGATGCTCGCCGGCCACATGATCGTCATGCTCGCCGGCGCGGGCGCCGCCTTCCTGATCACGCAGACGCACAACCTCGCGCTGCAGGGGACCGGCATCCTCGTGATCCTCGGCTCCGTGGCCCTCTACTTCCTGGAGCTGCTCATCATGTACCTCCAGGCGTTCGTGTTCACGCTCCTCACCGCCATCTACGTGCAGGGCGCGATCGACGCGAACGACCACTGACCAGCCGGGCGGCGACCTCATCCGAGATCGTCGCCACGGTCCGGCGGTTCGCCGCCACCCGACCACTCGGAGCGCCCCACGGGCGCCGCCCGGGCGGACTTACCTCCACAACCCTGCCGGCTCCCCGGCACCGTGAAAGGAACACCATGGAAATCTCGGGCTCCCTCAACCTCATCGGCTACGGCCTGGCCGCCATCGGCTCCGCCATCGGCGTGGGCCTCATCTTCTCCGCCTACATCAACGGCGTCGCCCGTCAGCCCGAGGCCCAGCGCATCCTGCAGCCGATCGCGCTGCTCGGCTTCGCCCTCGCCGAGGCCCTCGCCATCCTGGGCCTGGTCTTCGCGTTCGTCCTCTGATCCCCTGCACCGCACGGGGCGGGACGCCGTGTCCACGTCGTCCGCACCTCACGCCCTGTAGGACACACGACCGAAGGATGGTTGAAACATGATCAGCAATGGACTGATCCTCGCGGCGGCCGAGGGGGCCAACCCCCTGATCCCCAATCCGTGGGAGATCCTCGTCGTCGCGGTGGGCTTCGCCCTGCTCATGTTCATCGTCATCAAGTTCATCGTCCCGACCCTCGAGAAGTCCTACACGGACCGCGTCGAGGCGATCGAGGGCGGTCTCGCCAAGGCCGAGAAGGCCCAGGCTGAGGCGAACGCGATGATGGCGGACTACGAGTCCCAGCTGGCGGACGCCCGCACCGAGGCGAACCGCATCCGCGAGGAGGCTCGCACCGAGGCCACCCAGATCGTGGCCGAGGCCCGCGAGCGTGCCGTCGCCGAGGCGAACCGCGTCTCCGAGCAGGCCCAGGCCCACATCGCCGCGGAGCGCGCCCAGGCCGCGACGCAGCTCAAGGGCGAGGTCGGCACGCTGGCCACGACGCTCGCGAGCAAGATCGTGGGCGAGTCCCTGAACGACGATGCGCGCGCGCAGCGCGTGGTCGACCGCTTCCTGGCTGATCTCGATCGGCACCAGAGCGCGGGTGTGGCCGAATGATGACGGGTGCATCGAGGGACTCCCTGACCGCCTCTCTGCAGGCTGTCGGTCCGGTGCTGGACGAGGGCGGCGTCGCCCTGGCACGCGAGCTGTTCAGCGCGCTGGACGTCGTGGACGAGCAGGGGGCGCTGCGGCGTGCCCTGACCGACCCCGCCTGGAGCACCGAGCGCCGTCACGGCCTCGTGGACTCCCTGTTCGGCACCCGGGCGACCCCCGGTGCTCTGCAGGTCCTCAAGGACCTGGCCGGCCGCCGCTGGTCGGCGGAACGTGACTTCGGCGATGCGCTGGAGACGGTGGCCGCGCATGCCGCGGCCGCCGAGTCCGCGCGTGGCGGCCATGACGGCCTGTCCGCCCTCTCGGGCGAGCTGCTGGCCTTCAACCGCCTCACCGAGGAGTCGCACGAGGTGCAGCGCGCACTGACCGACCGGCAGGCCCCCGTCGAGGCGCGGGCCGCGCTGGCCCGTCGCCTGCTGGGCAGCACCGCCAGCCCGGCCGGGCAGCTGCTCGTCGAGCGCGCCGTCACGGTTCCCCGTGGCGTCAAGCCCTCCGTGGCCGTCCGCGCGCACGCGGACGTCGTCGCCGAGCGTCAGCGCCAGTGGATCGCCGAGGTGACGGTCGCCCGTCCCCTGGGGCAGGTCCAGCAGGAGCGGCTCGCAGACGGGCTGCGCCGGACCTTCGGCCGCGACCTCGTCGTAGACGTCACGGTCGACCCCGCCGTGGTGGGGGGCATCCGGGTCCAGGTGGGCGACGACGTGATCGACGCCTCCGTGGCCAGCCGTCTCAACGACCTCCAGCGCCGGATGGCCGGCTGACCCCTCGGTCGGCCCCGGACGCACCGCAGAACACACCACCGCATCATCGTCACGTCGATGATCACCAAGCACAGAGAGCAGGGACTGCAGATGGCCGAATTGACCATCAATGCCGACGACGTCCGCAATGCCTTGAACGATTTCGCGGCATCCTACGAACCGTCCGGCACCGAGCGCACCGAGGTCGGCCGCGTCATCTCCGCGGCGGACGGCATCGCGCGTGTGGAGGGCCTCCCCTCCGTCATGGCGAACGAGCTGCTGCGCTTCGAGAACGGGATCCTGGGCCTGGCCCAGAATCTGGACAGCCGCGAGATCGGCGTCGTCGTCCTCGGAGAGTTCCAGCACATCCGCGAGGGCATGGAGGTCCAGCGCACCGGGGAGATCCTCTCCGTGCCGGTGGGCGACGCCTTCCTCGGTCGCGTGGTGGATCCGCTGGGCGAGCCCATGGACGACCTGGGCCCGATCGAGTCCGAGGGCCGCCGTGCCCTCGAGCTGCAGGCCCCCACGGTGACCCAGCGCAAGTCGGTGCACGAGCCGCTCCAGACCGGCATCAAGGCGATCGACGCCATGATCCCGATCGGCCGCGGCCAGCGTCAGCTGCTCATCGGCGACCGCCAGACCGGCAAGACCGCCATCGCCGTGGACGCCATCCTGAACCAGCGCGCCAACTGGGCCACCGGAGATCCTCAGAAGCAGGTCCGCTGCGTCTACGTGGCCGTCGGCCAGAAGGCGTCGACCATCGCCGGCGTCCGCGCCACCCTCGAGGAGGCCGGCGCCCTGGAGTACACCACCATCGTGGCCTCCCCGGCGTCCGACCCGGCCGGCTTCAAGTACCTCGCCCCCTACGCCGGCTCGGCCATCGGCCAGCACTGGATGTACGGCGGCAAGCACGTGCTGATCATCTTCGACGACCTCTCCAAGCAGGCCGAGGCCTACCGCGCCGTGTCCCTGCTCCTGCGTCGTCCGCCGGGACGCGAGGCCTACCCCGGAGACGTGTTCTACCTCCACTCCCGCCTGCTCGAGCGCTGCGCCAAGCTCTCGGACGAGCTGGGTGCGGGCTCCATGACCGGCCTGCCGATCATCGAGACCAAGGCGAACGACGTCTCGGCGTACATCCCGACCAACGTCATCTCCATCACCGACGGACAGATCTTCCTGCAGTCGGATCTCTTCAACGCCAACCAGCGTCCCGCCGTGGATGTGGGCATCTCGGTGTCCCGCGTCGGCGGCGCCGCGCAGGTCAAGGCCATGAAGAAGGTCTCCGGCACGCTGAAGCTGGACCTGGCGCAGTACCGCGACCAGCAGGCGTTCTCCATGTTCGCCTCGGACCTGGATCCGGCCACGCGCCGCCAGCTCGCCCGCGGCGAGCGCCTCATGGAGCTCCTGAAGCAGCCCCAGTACTCGCCGTACCCGGTCGAGGAGCAGGTCGTGTCCATCTGGGCCGGCTCCAAGGGCCACCTGGACGAGGTGCCGGTGGAGGACGTGCTCCGCTTCGAGCGGGAGTTCCTCGATCACCTGCGCCGCCGCGACACCGTGCTCGGCGACATCGCCGCCACGGGCAAGCTCGAAGACGCGACCCTCTCCTCCCTCGAGGCGGAGATCGCGGACTTCAAGAAGGGCTTCCAGGTCTCGGGCCACGGCGTCGCCGACAACGAGAAGCACGCCGCGATCGGCCAGGACCAGGTCGCGCAGGAGCAGATCACCAAGCAGAAGCGCTGACCGAAGGTCGGTGAGGTCAGCGGTCCGGCGTCGGGCCCCCCACGGGGACGACGCCGGGCCGCCCTCCCGCCAGGGAAAGGATCACCATGGGAGCCCAGATCCGGGTCTACCGTCAGAAGATCGCATCGACCTCGTCGATGAAGAAGATCTTCAAGGCGATGGAGCTGATCGCCACGTCCCGCATCACCAAGGCCCGTGAGCGCGTCAACGCGTCGCTGCCGTATGCGAACGCGATCACCCGCGCCGTCTCGGCCGTGTCGAGCCAGCACGACATCGACCACGTCCTCACCACCGAGTCCCCGAACCCCACGCGGGCGGCCGTGCTGATCCTCTCGTCGGACCGCGGCCTCGCCGGCGCATACTCCGCGAACGTGCTGCGCAAGGCCGAGCAGCTGCTCACGCGTCTGCACGGGGAGGGCCGCGAGGTCGACATCTACGTCGTCGGCCGCAAGGCGCAGACGTACATGGACTTCCGCGGGCGCGAGTACAAGCGCCTGTGGACGGGCCAGACCGACGCCCCCGTCGCCGAGCGCGCCACCGAGATCGGTGAGACGCTCGTCGAGGCCTTCCTCACGGACACCGCGGCGGGCGGCGTGGACGAGATCCACGTGGTCTTCACCGAGTTCGTCTCCCTCGTGAAGCAGAACCCGCACGTCGTGCGGCTCCTGCCGCTCGAGGTCGTGGAGGAGGACGTCGCGACCGCGGAGGAGGTCCTGCCGCTCTACGAGTTCGAGCCGGACGCCGAGGAGGTCCTCGACGCCCTGCTGCCGAAGTACATCGAGTCGCGCATCTTCAACGCCATGCTCCAGTCGGCGGCCTCTGAGCTCGCCAACCGTCAGCGGGCCATGAAGTCGGCGGGCGACAACGCCTCGAGCCTCATCAAGGAGTACACGCTCCTGATGAACAACGCCCGACAGGCCGAGATCACCCAGGAGCTCACCGAGCTCATCGCGGGCGCGGACGCGCTCAACAACTCCTGAGCCTTCCCTCGGCTCGACTGACCCGCCATCCACACACGATAGAAGTGAGAGAGATGACTGCCACCATCACCGACCACGGCACCGGCACCCCGGCCCGTGGCGCCACCGGGCGCGTCGCCCGGGTCATCGGCCCCGTGATCGACGCCGAGTTCCCCGGCAACGCCATGCCCGAGATCTACAACGCCCTGACCACCGAGATCGAGCTCAACGGCCAGAAGCGCACCGTGACCTTCGAGGTCGCCCAGCACCTGGGCGACAACATGGTCCGCGCCGTCTCCCTGCAGTCCACCGACGGCCTCGTCCGCGGCGCCGACGTGCTGGACTCGGGCGCCCCCATCTCCGTCCCCGTGGGCGATGCGGTCAAGGGCCACATCTTCAACGTGCTCGGCGAGACCCTGGACATGCCGACCTCGGAGCTCGGCGACGTCGAGCGCTGGCCGATCCACCGCCCGGCCCCCAACTTCGCCTCCCTCGAGGGCTCCACCGAGATGATGGAGACGGGCATCAAGGTCATCGACCTGCTGACCCCCTACATCAAGGGCGGCAAGATCGGCCTGTTCGGCGGCGCCGGCGTGGGCAAGACCGTGCTCATCCAGGAGATGATCACCCGTGTGGCCCGCAACTTCGGCGGCACCTCCGTGTTCGCCGGCGTCGGCGAGCGCACCCGCGAGGGCAACGACCTCTGGGTCGAGATGGACGAGGCCGACGTGCTCAAGGACACCGCCCTGGTGTTCGGCCAGATGGACGAGCCGCCGGGCACGCGCCTGCGCGTGGCCCTCTCGGCCCTGACCATGGCGGAGTACTTCCGCGATGTGCAGAACCAGGACGTGCTGCTCTTCATCGACAACATCTTCCGCTTCTCGCAGGCCGGCTCCGAGGTCTCCACGCTGCTGGGCCGCATGCCCTCGGCCGTGGGCTACCAGCCGAACCTCGCGGACGAGATGGGTGTGCTCCAGGAGCGCATCACCTCGACGCGCGGCCACTCCATCACCTCGATGCAGGCCGTGTACGTCCCCGCGGACGACTACACCGACCCTGCCCCGGCGAACGTGTTCGCGCACCTCGACGCGACCACCAACCTGACCCGTGACCTCGCGTCCCGTGGCCTGTACCCCGCCGTGGACCCGCTGGCCTCGACCTCGCGCCTGCTGGATCCGCAGTACGTGGGCCAGGACCACTACGACACCGCCATCCGCGTGAAGCAGATCCTCCAGAAGAACAAGGAGCTGCAGGACATCATCGCCATCCTCGGCGTGGACGAGCTCGGCGAGGAGGACAAGATCACCGTGGCGCGCGCCCGCAAGATCGAGCAGTTCCTCTCGCAGAACACCTACACCGCCAAGCAGTTCACGGGTGTCGAGGGCTCGACCGTGCCGGTCAAGGACACCGTCGAGGGCTTCAAGGCGATCGCCGACGGCGAGCTCGACCACGTCGCCGAGCAGGCCTTCTACAACGTGGGCGGCCTGGACGACGTCGAGCGCGAGTGGGCCAAGATCCAGGCCGAGGGCTGATCCGTCATGGCTGAGCTCGAGGTGGAGATCGTCTCCGAGGAGAGGTCCATCTGGAAGGGCGCGGCGTCGGCCGTCTCGGCGCGCACCTACCAGGGTGAGATCGGCATCCTGCCGGGCCACACCCCGCTGCTCGCCGTGCTCGGCGACGGCGAGGTCGTGGTGCGCACCGCCGACGGCGGGACCGTGACCGCGCAGGCCAACGGCGGGTTCTTCTCCGTCGACCACGACCGCGTGGTGATCGCCGCGACGTCCGCCCGCCTGGGCGACGCCGCAGCCGTCTGAGCCGCGCGGTCCAGGCACGACCATGAGGGGCCCGGTGCTCATCGTCCTGGTCGGCGTGCTGGCAGTCCTCGGACTGCTGGCCGTCGCCGGACTGGTGCGGCACCGGGCCCTTCTGCGTGCGCCGGGGTCGTTCCCGGGGATCGCGGTCACCGGTCGGGGACGGCCCCGGCGGGTGATCGGCCGCTACGACGAGCGCGTCCTGGTGTTCAACGGGTTCATGCCCGCCGGCCCGCTCGCGTGGCGGGGGGAGCGCTGGGCGCTCCAGATGGACCGGGTGCCGGATGCGGCGCCCGAGGGTCAGACGGTCCTCGACGTCCACGGGGGCAGCGAGCCGGTCCGCCTGACGGTGGACGAGGCCGACGCCGGCGCCCTCCGCGCGTGGTGCGAGGCCGGGCCGTCCCAGGCCGCGCAGCTGTGGTGGCGCAGCGACGGGTCCACCCCCCGCACGCGCCGCTGACCCCGGTCGGCCCGCTGAACGGAGAGGGCCTCATCCTGCCGGCGTGACCCGTTCCGGCGTCCGCACGAGCACGGTCCGCGTCCCCGCGGGGCCCCACACCACGACGCCGGCCCGCGCCGGGTCGTCCCCGTCGCAGGCCTCCGCGCCGAGGCTCTCGCGGGGCACGTGGGTCGCCGCCCGCAGGACGGCGTCGGGGTCGAGACCGCGGCGCAGCAGCGCCGCGACGGAGTCCGCGAGGGACCGGCGGCCGCCCGCGAGCGGGGCCTCCTCCGCTCCGGTCGACGCCGGCGTGCGCCCCAGCCGGGGCGCGTCGTGGCCCGCGTGGATCGTGCGCGGGCCGAGGCGGTGCCGCGTTCCCGGCGCGGCGCCGGTCGCGGCGACCGCATCGGAGACGAGGCACACGGCCGGGGCCAGGGCCGGATCGCCCAGCAGCAGGTCCACGAGGTGGCGGGAGACGTGGACGTCGTCGGCGATGAGCTCGAGGCGGAGCCGCCCCCGGCGGGCGGCGTCCAGGAGCAGCGGCAGCGGTCCCGGCTCGCGGTGGTGGAAGCCGCGCATCGCGTTGAACAGGTGGGTGACCACGGGGCGCGGAGCCCGTCCGCCGGACCGCTCCGTCCTCCGGCGCAACGCCTCCCACCGGTCGAGCGCCGCCCTCGCCGCGGGCAGGTCCGCGTCGGTGTGGCCGAGGCACGGCACGGTCCCGGCCGCAGCCAGCTCCCGCTCCAGCGCGGCCGACCCGGCGAGCTCCGGGGCCAGCGTCATGGTGCGCACGAGGCCGCGCGGCCGGCCACGCAGCGCCGCACGGACCGCGTGGCCGGCGGCCGAGGCGGGCGTGCACAGCGCGGCCGGGTCGTGGGCGCCGGCGCGGGCGGGGGAGAGGAACGGGCCCTCGAGGTGCACGCCGGCCAGCGAGCCCTCCTCCCACAGCGGCCGCAGCCGGTCGAGGGCGGAGGCCAGGTCCGCGGCGGGCAGCGCCGGCAGCGAGCCGATCACGGTCCCCACCCCGGCGCGGCGCCCGCGCTCGAGCCAGGCGGCCACGTCTCCGACGGGAGAGGTCGCCAGGTCCACCCCGGCGCCCCCGTGGACGTGATGGTCCAGGAGCGGTCCGGTCACGCGCACGGCGTCCCGGCTCACGCCCGCCTCCGCCGCGGCGGCCAGCACCTCGCGCGGCGCCGCCTCGGCGGGGCCGGCCCACACGAGGCGCGCGCCGTCGTCGCCTGGTCCTGCCTCCGGAGCCTCCGCCCACGTCACCAGCCATTCCACCGGGTCCGCTCCGGGGTCCGCGGCCACCCACGGCGCGCAGGCGGAGCGCAGCGGGCCCGTCGGGGGCGCCGGATCAGAAGAGGCGGGACTCGGCATCGTCCACGCCGCGCATCGCGTCATAGTCGAGGGTGACGCAGCGGATGCCGCGGTCCTCGGCGAGGGTGCGGGCCTGCGGCTTGATCTGCTGCGCTGCGAACACGCCGCGCACGGGCGCGAGGAGGGGGTCGCGGTTCATCAGCTCGAGGTAGCGGGTGAGCTGCTCCACGCCGTCGATGTCCCCGCGGCGCTTGAGCTCCACGGCCACGGTGCCGTCCGGGCCCTTGGCCAGGATGTCCACGGGGCCGATGGCCGTCATGTACTCGCGGCGCACGAGCGTGTGCCCGTCGCCGAGCAGCTCGATCTGCTCCGCGAGCAGGCGCTGCAGATCCGCCTCCACGCCGTCCTTCACGAGCCCCGGGTCCACGCCGAGCTCGTGGGAGACGTCCGAGAGGATCTCCTCGAGCAGCACCAGCAGCCGGTCGTCCGACTTCTTCGCCTGGACGCGCCACACGGCGACGACGCCCTGGGCCGCCTGCTCCTCGCTCGGCTCCTCGACATGGAGGGTGGCCGGCGGGCTCATCCAGTTGAGGGGCTTGTAGGAGCCGCCGTCGGAGTGGACCAGCACCGAGCCGTCCGCCTTCACCATGAGGAGGCGGGTGGCGGAGGGCAGGTGGGCGTTGAGGCGGCCCTCGTAGGTCACGGAGCAGCGGGCAATGACGAGGCGCACCGGTCCAGTCTAGGGGCGGGCCCGCCCCTCGGCGCCGCAGCGGACGGCGCTGTGCCAGCATGGACGCATGCCCCGCTCCCACCGCCCGCGCCGCTCGTCCGCTCCGCGCCGGGGCGGGCGGCCGGGGTCGGGGGACGCCTCACGACGCTCCCGCCCCGGTCCAGGCCGGGTCGATCCCCTCGAGGAGCGCCTCGGCCTGGACCCGGGCTACGCGCACGAGAGCGGCAGCGACGGCGGCTGGCACGTGCGCCAGATCCCCGCGTGGCGCGCGGTGAAGGACTACTCCTGCCCCGGCTGCGGACGCGTGATCCGCCAGGGCCAGGCCCACCTCGTGGCGTGGCGCTCCGACTGGATCATGGGAGACGCGGACGCCGGAGAGGACCGGCGCCACTGGCACCCCGTGTGCTGGCGCACGAGGGCCAGCCGCTGAGGATCGTCCCGGTCACCGGGTCTCCTGCCGCGGGATGAACACCTCGCGGACGATCAGCAGCAGGGCGGCCGCCGTCGGGATGGCCATGAGCGCCCCGAGCACGCCGAGCAGGGTGCCGCCCGCGATCACGGCGATCACCGCGACGGCGGCGGGCACGTCCACCGCGCGGGACATGACGCGGGGGGAGACGACGTAGGCCTCGACCTGCAGGTAGACGAAGTAGATCGCCGCGAACAGCGCGGCGGACTGCCACGAGTCCAGGAGCGAGATGAGGGTGATGACCGTCCCGCCGATCATCGCCCCCACGAGCGGGATGAACGCCATGATGGCGGCGAAGAACGCGAGCAGGGCCGCGAACGGGGTGCCGGCGATGCTCATGGCGATGAAGGCGACCGTGGCGTTCAGCGCGGCCACGAGGGTCTGGCCCATGACGTAGAGGCCCACGGAGGAGGTGATCTCCTCCGAGAGCTCACGGACACGCGCGCGGCGCGAGCGGGGCGCCAGGCGGTAGGCCCAGTGCTTGATGTGCGGCAGGGAGGAGAGGAAGTACAGGGTCAGGACCACCACGACCACCGTGACGAACAGGGAGTTCAGCACGGTTTGGCCGAGGCCCACGATCCCGCCGAAGAGGGCGGCCACCGAGGCTCCGTCGCCGTTGAGCTGGTCCGTGTGCTGGCGCACCGCGTCCTGGACGTGGAACTGGGCGTCGAGGGCGAGGAACCACTCCGAGCGCATCACCTCCTCCACCGTCGCGGGGATCTCCTCCGCGAGCTGGGTGGACTGCTCCACCGCGGTGGGGATCAGCAGGGAGATGAAGGCGGCCGCGACGGCTGCGAGGCCCAGGGCGGCCACGAGGACTCCGGCCCAGCGGGGGGCTCCCCATCGCTCGAAGCGGCGCACGATGGGGTCCAGGCCGAGGGCGATGAACAGGGCGGCCATGATCATCACGAGCAGCTGCTGGTTGGTGGCCAGGAATCCCAGGACGGCGAGGGCGAGCAGGACGCCCGTCGTGAGCAGGAAACCGGTGCTCACCGGCGATCGGAACGAGACCGTGGGGGTCGCCTCGGTGGGCTCCGGGACCGGCTCGTCCTGTGCGGCGTCGTCGCCGGGCGCGGTCGCCGGGCCGGAGCGGCGCCAGGCGAGGGGGCGCAGACTCAGGCGGCCGCGGACCGGGGAGCCCTCCGGCGGAGCGCCGACCGGGCTGGAGCCGGCCGGGGTGGACGGGTGCGCGGAGGCACGGGCCGGGCTCGTGGACGCGCCGTGGGTGGGCAAGGCGGCGTCCGGCGCGGCCTGGGGCGCCTGGTCCTCGGGATGATGCACGGGACCAGGGTACGGCAGGGGCCGCGGCGGAGGTGGCCGCGGGCGCCCCGGCCGGTCGAGCGTCTACCGTGGATCCCAGACCGTCTCGAAAGGACCGTGCACCGTGACCTCCCAGCCCTCCTCCGCCGCCCCGTCCCACCTGCGCGGGGCTGTCGACCTGTCCTCTCTGCGCTCGCCCCGGCCCGCCGCGGGCACCGGCACGGCGGGACCGAGCCCGGACGCGATGCCCGAGGGCTCATGGGTGATCCCGCAGGCGGACCAGCAGATGTTCCAGCAGCTCGTGCAGCTCTCCGCGCAGGTCCCCGTCCTCCTGCACCTCCACGTCCCGGGGGACCAGACGAGCGAGGCCCTGTACACCCAGTTCGCCGACGCCGTGGACGCCCAGGCGGGCCGCCTCGTCATGGCGCGCTTGGACGTCGTGGCAGACCCCGGGCTGCTGCAGGCCATCGGCCTGCCCGCGGGCCCGGCCGTCCTCGCGGTGGTGGCCGGCCAGCCCGTGCCGCTCGTGAACCAAGCCGTGCCGGAGGAGACCCTCGCCCAGCTCCTGGGCGAGATCCTCGAGGTCGCTCGCCAGAACGGCGTGTCCGGCACCGTGCCTCCCGTCGCGGACGCGCGTCCCGGCGCGGGCGGCGAGCCGGCACCGGCGGCGCCCCCCGTGCCCCCGCTGCACCGGGCAGCCCACGAGGCCCTCGCCGCCGACGACATGCCCGCCGCCGTCGCCGCGTGGGAACGGGCGCTCGCCGAGAACCCGGCGGACGCCGTCGCCCTGCAGGGCCGCTCCGCCGCCCAGCTGCTCCTGCGCACGCAGGACGCGGACGCCGCCGCGGTGCGCGCGGGGGCGGCCGAGCGTCCCGACGACGCGGCCGCGCAGATCGCGGTGGCGGACCTCGACGTGCTCGGCGGCCACGTCGAGGACGCGTTCGCCCGCCTGGTCCGCTTCATCGCCGGCCATCACGGCGACGTGCGCGAGGACGTGCGCTCCCACCTCGTCGACCTCTACACCGTGGTGGGCGTGGACGACCCGCGCGTGCAGGCCTCGCGACGCCGCCTCGCCGCCGCCCTGTACTGAGCGTCACGGCGCGGCGACGCCCCGCGGGCGTGTCCTGAGCGCCCCGCGGCTCCGCCAGGTGGGGGAGGAGGGGCCGGCGAGATCATCCCCAGGGCGGAGGCGAAGCCTGTCAGCGCGCTGTTAGCGTCGGCGGCATGATCGCCGCCCCCGAGCCTCCGCTCCGTCGCGCCCACGACAGCCCTGACCCGGACCTCGCCCTCGTCACCCGGGCGCTGGCCAAGCGATTCGGGGACAGGACGGCCCTCGCGGGCCTGGACCTGGAGGTTCCGGCGGGCTCGTTCTTCGGCGTCGTGGGCCCGAACGGTGCGGGCAAGACCACGGCGCTGTCCATGGCCACGGGCCTGCTCCGCCCGGACCACGGCCAGGCCTGGATCCACGGCGTGGACGTGTGGGCGCAGCCCCTCGAGGCCAAGCGCCGCGTGGGCGTGCTCGCCGACGGCGTCCGCACGTTCGACCGCCTCACCGGCGCGCAGCTGGTCACCTACGCGGGCCTGCTCCACGGCCTCGACGCCGAGACCGTGGCCCAGCGCACCGCCGACCTGCTGCGCGTCATGGACCTGCAGGACGCCGGCCGCAAGCTCGTCGTGGACTACTCCGCGGGCATGACCAAGAAGGTCAACCTGGCCGCCGCGATGGTCCACGCCCCGGACGTCCTGGTGCTCGACGAGCCGTTCGAGGCCGTCGACCCCGTCTCCGCCGCGAACATCCGCGACATCCTGAACGACTACGTCGGCCGCGGCGGCACCGTGATCGTCTCCAGCCACGTGATGGACCTCGTGCAGCGCATGTGCACGCACGTCGCCGTCATCGCCGACGGCACCCTGCGCGCCACCGGCACGGTGGAGGAGGTCCGCGCCGGGCGCGACCTCGAGGAGCGCTTCGTGGACCTCGTCGGCGGGCGCCACACGGGGGAGGGCCTCGCATGGCTGTGAACGGCATGGCCGCCACCCTTGTCCGCCTGCGCTGGGCGCTCACCGTCAACCAGTGGCGCCGCTCCCTGTTCACGCTCGTGATGAGCATCATCGGGGCGCTGTACATCCTCGGGGCGGCGGTCTTCCTCGTCGTCGGGCTCACCGTGGGCCTGCCGGGCGAGGACGTCGCCTTCCGCGGGGTGCTCACCGTCCTGGCCACCTCGGTGGTCGTCCTGCTGTGGCTCGTGCTGCCGCCGCTCGTCACCGGCGTGGACGCCACTCTGGACCCCCGCAGCTTCCTCGTCTACCCGGTGCCCGTCGGCACGCTCGTCCGCGGTCTGCTCCTCAGCGCCTTCACGACGCCGGTCGGGATCGCCACGCTGATCGTCACCCTGGGCGTCGCGGCGTCCTGGCGGGACCAGCCGGCCGCGCTCGCCTTCGGCGTGGTCGGGGCCGTGATCAGCGCGGTCACCGCCGTCTCCCTGGGCTACGGCGTCACGGGGATGATCTCGGCCTATGCCGGCCGCCGCCGGGTGCGCGAGACGGTCTCCGTGCTGCTCATGATCCCGCTCATGCTCGGCGGCATCGCCGTCGCCCAGGCCGCCGAGTCCTTCGACACGCTCATGGCCGGCGCGCCGCCCGTGGCCGAGGCCGCCTCCTGGACGCCGTTCGGCGCCGGGGCGGCCGCCGCCTGGGCCGCCGCCGAGGGACGCTGGGGGCTGGCGGCCGTGCGGCTCGCCGTCGCCCTCCTCTGGTGCGCCCTGGCCCTCGCCCTGTGGCACCTGGCCGTCCGCCGCACGGTGCGACCCGTGGGCGTCGGGGGCGGGCCGGCGCGTGAGGCGAAGGCGGCCGCCGCCGACCCGCGTCCGCTGCGCTGGCTCGGGCGCCCCGCCACGGGCCCCCGCACCGCGATCGCGGCCCGCGCGCAGCACTACTGGTTCACGGACCCGCGCTACATGGCCGGCCTCATCACCATCCCGCTCATGGCCGTGCTCCTGTGGTTCACGGGCAGCATCGGCGAGGACGGCGCCGGACCGGCCGTGTTCCTGGCCATGGCGCCCATCACGGCGTGGGCGCTCGCCTACTCCCTCTCGGCGGACATCGCCTACGACCACACGGCGTTCCACCTGCACGTCGTCGCCGGCGTGAAGGGGATCGACGACCGGATCGGGCGGCTCATGGGCATGCTCGGCTGGGGCGTCCCGCTCGTCGTCGTGGTGGCCGTGGCCACGTGCGCCGCAGCGGGGGACTGGGGCGCGCTGCCCGCCGTGCTGGGCCTGTCCCTCGGTCTCCTCGGTTCCGTGTGCGGCCTCGCCGCGCTCGTCTCCGCGCGCTGGGTCTACCCGGTGCCGAAGCCCGGCGACAGCCCGTTCCAGCAGCCGCAGGGCGCGATGGTCCGCACCATGGTCGTGCAGTTCGGCGCGCTCCTGGCCTCGGCGGCCATGGCCCTGCCGATGCTCGTCCCCGCGATCGTGTTCTCCGTGACGCGGGAGCCCGTGTGGTCCTGGGTCGCGCTCGCGGTGGGCCTGGCGTGGGGCGCGCTGCTGCTCTGGCTGGGCGTTCGGCTCGGCGCCCGCTGGTACGACCGGGCGCAGGCCGAGACCTTCCAGGCCGTGAAGGCGTTCTGACCGACTGGCTAGGATGGGCCGCATGAGTGTGACCGGCGAACCCGACCTGAACGACCCCTTCGCGCCCGCCGGCGGCGGCACCTCCGTCCTGGAGCGCGAGGAGCAGCTCCAGGACATCGAGCCGGGCGACCACGAGCGATTCGCGCACTACGTGCGCAAGGAGAGGATCATGGAGTCCGCCCTGTCCGGCGCGCCCGTGATCGCGCTGTGCGGCAAGGTGTGGGTGCCGGGCCGCGACCCGGAGAAGTTCCCCGTGTGCCCCACGTGCAAGGAGATCTACGAGGGACTGCGCGATCCCCAGGACGGCGACGGCGACTCCGGCTCGGGCGGCGGCAAGCGCGGGTTCTTCGGCGGTCGCGGGCGTGGCTGAGGCCGCTCGTCGATGAGCGGCACCCTCTTCGGCGGGCCTGACCCCGCCGGCTCGGACGCGTCCGGCGCCGTCCCGTCCGCCGGCGTCCAGCCCGATCTCTTCCACGTGGGCGAGGACCTGCCCCCGGCCCTGCCCGAGCGTGCGGCCTGGGGCACCGCCCCCAAGCTGCGCCAGTGGCAGCAGGAGGCCCTCGAGAAGTACCTCTCGGCCTCCCCGCAGGACTTCCTCGCCGTCGCCACCCCCGGTGCGGGCAAGACGACCTTCGCGCTCCGCGTGGCCAAGATCCTCATGGACGCCGGTGTGGTGCAGCGGCTGACCGTGGTCGCGCCCACGGATCACCTCAAGCGGCAGTGGGCGGACAACGCGGCGCGCGTGGGCCTGGCGATCGACCCGAACTTCAAGAACGCGGACGGACGGCACGGCGCCGAGTACCGCGGCGTGGCGCTGACCTACGCGCAGGTGGCCAACAAGCCGGTGCTGCACCGCAACCGCACCGAGGCCGCCAAGACGCTGGTGATCCTCGACGAGATCCACCACGGCGGCGACGCCCTGAGCTGGGGCGAGGGCATCAGGGAGGCGTTCGAGCCGGCCACGCGCCGCCTCGCGCTGACCGGCACCCCCTTCCGCTCGGACACCTCCACCATCCCGTTCGTGCAGTACGTGGACGGGCCCGACGGGCTCTCCCGCTCGAAGGCGGACTACACGTACGGCTACGGGCCCGCGCTGCGGGACAACGTGGTGCGGCCGGTCATCTTCATGGCCTACTCGGGGCAGATGCGGTGGAAGACCTCGACGGGCGAGGTCATGGAGGCCCAGCTCGGCGAGGCCGCCACGAAGGACATCACCGCATCGGCCTGGCGGACCGCGCTGGACCCCCAGGGCGAGTGGATCCCCTCCGTGCTCAAGGCCGCGGACCAGCGCCTCACCGAGGTGCGGCGCAACGTGCCCGACGCCGGCGGCCTGGTGATCGCCTCGGACCACGACGACGCCCGCGCCTACGCCGCCCAGCTCGAGGCGCTGACCGGCCAGAAGCCGGCCGTCATCCTCTCGGACGACAAGGGCGCCTCGGACCGCATCGACGAGTTCGCCGCCTCGGACGAGCGCTGGATGGTGGCCGTGCGCATGGTGTCCGAGGGCGTGGACGTGCCCCGACTCTGCGTGGGCGTCTACGCGACGTCCACGTCCACGCCGCTGTTCTTCGCGCAGGCCGTGGGCCGCTTCGTGCGATCGCGGCGCCGTGGGGAGACCGCATCCGTCTTCCTGCCCTCCGTGCCGCAGCTGATGCTCCTGGCCAACGAGATGGAGCTCGAGCGGGACCACGCTCTGGACCGCCGCGAGGGCGCCGTCGAGGTGGAGGACCTCGAGGACGCCCCCGAGGAGGACCTCATCGCGCAGGCCAACCGGGAGGAGAAGGGGTCGGACTCCCTGACGGGCGCCAAGTTCGAGGCGCTCGAGTCCCGGGCGAGCTTCGACAAGGTGCTCTTCGACGGCGGCGAGTTCGGCCTCGGCGGCGCCGTGGGCTCGGCCGAGGAGCAGGACTTCCTCGGCATCCCGGGCCTGCTCGACGCCGACCAGGTCTCCGCCCTGCTCCGCCAGCGCCAGGCGGAGCAGGTCCAGCGCCGCCCGAAGGCCGCCGAGCCGAAGGAGCCGGCTGAGGTGGTGGACCACCGGCGCATGAAGGAGCTGCGCGCCGAGCTGTCCAAGCTGGTGTCGGCGTGGTCCGCGCGCTCGGGCACCCCGCACGGCGTGATCCACAACCGGCTCCGCGAGGTCAGCGGCGGCCCGGCGGTGGCCCAGGCGTCCCAGGACCAGCTGGAGAAGCGGATGTCCACGATCCGCGGGTGGTTCGTCGGGCGGAGGTGAGCCGCCGGAGGCGGCCCGGACAGGGCGGACCGCCGGACCGAGTCGTCCTCACCCAGGGCCGTCTGGACGTCTCGGTCGGCTGGATGCGGCTCGGCTCGACCGTGGGAGCCCAGCTCGGACGTCAGCGCAGGTGGCGCAGGTACCGCTCGGGAGACGCGAGGAACGCGCGGTGGTGCCGGACGAACGGGAGGTCGTCGTAGGCCGTCGGCGTGATGCCGTCCTCGTCGAGCAGCAGGATCCGGGCTCCTGGCAGCGCCGCGAGCACGGGGGAGTGCGTGGACAGGACGACCTGGGATCCCGCCTCGACCATGATCCGCAGGTGGGCCAGGAGCGCGAGGCAGCTCTCGAAGGACAGCGCGGACTCGGGCTCGTCGAGGATCCAGAGGCCGTGCACGCCGGCACGCTCCTCGCAGAACTGCAGGAACGCCTCGCCGTGGCTGCGCAGGTGCAGGGTCGATCCCGGAATCGTGGACTCCAGGTACGTGAACAGCCCGTACATGCTCTCGGCCCGCAGGAACACGCCGCCCCTGGGTGCTCCCGCCCCGCGCGCGAGCTGCAGGTGCTCGGCGAGGTCGGAGGAGGTCCGCCGCGTCTCGTGGAGCACGTTGCGGGTGCCGCCCTCCGCGTTGAGGCCGAACGCCTCCGCGATCGCCTCGACGACCGTGGACTTCCCCGCCCCGTTCGCCCCGACGATCACGGTGGCGTCGCCGAGGTCGAGGCCGTGGTCCAGCAGGTGGCGCACCGCCGGGATGTCGGCAGGCCACACGGTCCGGTCGGCGGGGGAGAGCGGGTGCTCCGTCACCCGGCGCACGGGGCGGTCCCAGGCGCGCGTGTCCGGCGCGTCGTCCCGGGCCATCCGGCTCAGAGCTCCTCGGCGAGCTCCAGCACGGCCCCGGCGGCCTCCATCTCGTGGAGGGCCGCCTGGCCTGCGGCCTCGTCCACGGCCGCGCACAGGTCGGTCAGCACCGTCACCTCGTAGCCGGCGTCCACAGCGTCCAGGACGGTGGCCCGCACGCAGTGGTCGGTGGCGAGGCCGACGACGGTCAGCGCCTCCACCTCCTGGTCGCGCAGCCACTCGTCCAGGCCCGGAGCGCCCTCGGCGACGGCGCGGGCCGCCCCCTGGGTCGCGCCGTGGGGGCCGGCCGGGGCGGCGGCCTCGTCACCGGACCGGACGGCGTCGGGCTCCCCGAGGAAGCCCTCGAAGCCGGAGTACGCGGCGGTGCGGGCGCCCTTGAGGAACTCCGCCTCCACGTACTCGGCGTCCAGGTCCGGGTGCAGCTCGGCGCCGCGGGTGCCGGCCACGCAGTGCACGGGCCACGTGGCGCGGAAGTCGGGCTCCTCGCCCTCGGACGCGAAGTGCGTGCCCGGATCCACGTGCCAGTCGCGCGTGGCGACGACGGCGGTGTAGCGGTCCACGTGCTCGTCCAGGTGCTCGCTGATCGCCGCGGCGACGGCGGCGCCGCCCGTGACGGCGAGCGATCCGCCCTCGCAGAAGTCGTTCTGGACGTCGACGATGATCAGGGCGCGGGTGAGGTCGGGCATGTCAGTGCTCCTGGATGAGGGTGGGGATCGCGGGCTCGCCGGACTGCAGCCGCGCGACGCTCGGCGGCAGCTCGCGCAGGGAGGCGGCGTGGCGCTCGGCGGCGCGGGTCACGGCCTCGGGGCCGGTCCAGCCGGGCAGCAGTTCGCCGTCACGGACGAACTCCTGGATGAGCGGACGGTCGTCGGCGTCCGCGTCGGGGCCGCGGTTGACACCCACGAGCTCGGCGACGGCGCGGCCGCGCGCGTCGCGGCGGCGGGCGGCCTCCTTGCGGCCGCCCAGGGACGCCTTGCCGGAGGAGGCCTTCGCGACGTCGACCCACGCACCGTCGTCGTCATGGCGGGAGACGAGCTTGTAGACCATGGAGGCGGTGGGCACGCCCGAGCCGGTGACCAGCCGCGTGCCGACGCCGTAGGAGTCCACGGGCGCGGAGCGCAGCGCCGCGATCGCGTACTCGTCCAGGTCGGAGGTGACCAGGATCCCGGTCTCGGTGTTGCCCAGCTCGTCGAGGAGCTCGCGCACGTGGTGGGCCTGCTGCACGAGGTCGCCGGAGTCGAGGCGGACGTTCTTCAGGTCCGGCCCGGCCACCTCGACGGCGGTGCGCACGCCGGCGTCGATGTCATAGGTGTCCACGAGGAGGGTGGTGGCGGAGCCGAGGGCGTCCACCTGCGCCTCGAAGGCGGCGCGCTCCGAGTCGTGCAGGAGCGTGAAGGAGTGCGCGGCCGTGCCCACGGTGCGGATCCCGTAGCGGCGGCCGGCCTCGAGGTTGGAGGTGGCCGCGAAGCCGGCGATGACCGCGGCGCGGGCGGCGGCGACGGCGGACTCCTCGTGCGTGCGCCGCGAGCCCATCTCGATGCACGGGCGGCCGCCGGCGGCCGCGGTCATGCGGGAGGCGGCGGAGGCGACCGCGGAGTCGTAGTTGAGGATGGAGAGGAGGTAGGTCTCGAGGATGCACGCCTCGGCGAAGGTGGACTCCACCTGCAGCAGCGGGGAGTGCGGGAAGTAGGCCTCGCCCTCGGCGTAGCCCGTGATGTCCCCGGAGAAGCGGAAGTCCGCGAGCCAGGACAGCGTGGCGTCGTCCACCACGGAGTTGTCCGCGAGGTGGTCCAGCTCAGCGGTGGCGAAGCGGAAGCGGCTCAGTCCCTCCAGCGCGCGGCCCGTGCCGGCCACCACGCCGTAGCGGCGGCCGTCGCCCAGGCGGCGGGTGAACAGCTCGAAGCGGCTGCGCCGGTGCGCGGTGCCCGCCTTCAGCGACGCCTGGAGCATGGTCAGCTCGTACTGGTCCGTCATGAGGGCGGTGGGGATGCGCCAGTCGTCCACGCAGGCCTCCACGGAGGCGGCGGGGCGGGGGCTCTTCGCGGTGGTCTCGCTCACGCGGCCACCCTACCGAACGGGGCGGGCGGCCCCGCCAGGGGCGCGGGTCCGTAGACTGGACGGCATGCCCGCCCCCGATGCCCCCGCCTCCGGCACGGACACGGCCCTGCTCGAGCGTCCCCGAGAGGACCTCGGCGCGGACCGCCCGTGGAACACGGTGGTGTGGAACGACCCCGTGAACCTGATGAGCTACGTGGCCTACGTGTTCCGCTCCCACTTCGGCTACTCGGCCGCCAAGGCCGAGGCCCTCATGCTCGAGGTCCACGAGCGCGGGCGCTCCGTGGTGTCCACCGACTCGCGGGAGAGCGCGGAGGTCCACGTGAACGCGATGCACGGGTTCGGCCTGTGGGCGACGCTCGAGCAGGCAGAGGACTGAGGAGGGCCATGGCACAGAGGTTCCGCTGGACGCGGCGCGGCTACGTCGCGCAGCTGGAGAAGCCGGAGGTCCGCCTGCTGCGCGGCCTCGTCAGGGACGTCGTCACCCTCCTGGAGAACCGCCAGGACGAGGTCCGTGCCCACGACGACGCCGACGTCGCCTCGGCCGAGCACCCCGCCGCCGGCGCCGCGGCAGCCTCCGACGCCCCCGCGGCGGAGCAGGCTGCCGCCGCGGACTCCACGGGGAAGGAGGCGGGCCCCGCGGCCGGCCTCTCCGAGGAGGACACCGCGTTCTGGGACCTCGTCGCGGGGCTCCACCTCTCCGCCGACCCGCGGCCGCGCCGCGCCGCGCCGACCGACGCCGCCGTCGCCCGCCTGCTGCCCGAGGCCCTGGCCGACGCGGACCCGGACGAGCAGGCGGAGCACCGCGCGCTCACCGAGGACGCGCTCACCGCCGCCAAGCTCGACGACGCGCGCCGGGCGCTCGCGGCCCTCCAGTCCACGCAGGTCACCCTGCCCCACGCCGACGCGCCCGCGTTCGCGCGGGCCCTGAACGACGTCCGCCTCGTGCTCGCCACGCGCCTGGGCGTGGCCACCGAGGAGGACGCCCGGCGCGTGCACGCCGTGGACGACTGGCGCCGCGCCGAGGACGTCGAGTCCACGATGGCGCTGCTCTACAACTTCACCTCGTGGCTCCTGGAGACCCTCATGGACGAGATGCTGACCGAGTTGCCCGCCGAGGGCACGGACGGGGAGGACGCATGAGCCGGCCCCACGCGGACGCCGCGTCCCCGATCGGCGTGTTCGACTCCGGCGTGGGCGGTCTGACCGTGGCCCGCGCGATCATGGACCAGCTGCCCCACGAGTCCATCCTCTACGTGGGGGACACGGCCCACTCCCCGTACGGCCCCCGGCCCATCGCGCAGGTGCGCGCGCTCGCGCTCGGCATCATGGACGAGCTGGTGGACGCGGGCGTGAAGGCCCTCGTCATCGCGTGCAACTCCGCCTCGGCCGCGGTGCTGCGCGACGCGCGGGAGCGCTACACGGGCCGGCTCGGCATCCCGGTGGTGGAGGTCATCCAGCCGGCCGTGCGCCGTGCGGTGGCCGCCACCCGCAACGGGCGGATCGGCGTGATCGGCACGCAGGCCACCGTGGGCTCCCGCGCCTACGAGGACTCCTTCTCCGCGGCGCCGCACCTGAGCGTCACGAGCGCGGCGTGCCCGCGGTTCGTGGAGTTCGTGGAGGCCGGGATCACCACGGGCCCCGAGCTGCTGGCCACCGCGGAGGAGTACGTCGCCCCGCTCAAGGCGGCGGAGGTGGACACGCTCGTGCTCGGCTGCACCCACTACCCCCTGCTGACGGGGGCCCTGTCCCTCGTGATGGGGGAGGACGTCACCCTCGTCTCCTCCGCCGAGGAGACCGCGAAGGACCTGTACCGGGCGCTCGTGCGCCACGGCATCGAGCACCCGCACTCGGCGGCCGGCTCCGGCCAGTCCGCCTCCCACCGGTTCATGTCCACGGGCGACCCCCGGCACTTCCAGGCGCTCGCCCGCCGCTTCCTCGGCCCCGAGGTGGAGTCCGTGGCCCGCATGGACACGGTGCGGGAGCGCTACCCCACGGCCGCGCTCGCGCAGCTGACGCCCGACCTGATCGCCCGTCTGGACTCCGAACGAAGGGGCACGCCGTGAAGCTGACCATCATCGGGGCCTCCGGCTCCTTCCCCGGCCCCGGCTCGCCGGCCTCGTGCTACCTGGTCTCCGCCCAGGGCGTGGCGGAGGACGGCGTGACCCCGCGGACGTGGCGGATCCTGCTGGACCTCGGCAACGGCTCGCTCGGCGTGCTCCAGCGCTACATCGGCCTCGAGGACCTCGACGGGGTCATGCTCTCCCACCTGCACCCGGACCACTGCATGGACCTGTGCGGCCTGCACGTGGCCATCCGCTGGAACCCGGAGGGCTGGACCGCGGGCCGCGTGCCCGTCTACGGCCCGGCCGCCACCGCCGACCGGCTCGCCGAGGCCTACGGGATGGACCCGGATCCGGGCATGCGGGAGGACTTCGACTTCCGCGTGTGGCAGGCCGGGAGCACCGTCTCCTTCGGCCCGTTCCGCATCACCCCCGTGCCGGTCCGCCACCCCATCGACGAGGCCTATGCCCTGCGCGTGGAGGCCGACGAGGTGGACGCCACCGGCGCCGTCGTCACCCGCGTGCTCACGTACTCGGGCGACACGGACACGTGCGAGGGTCTGGTGGAGGCCGCGCGGGACGCGGACATGTTCCTGTGCGAGGCGGCCTTCCACGAGGGCCGCGACGACGGGATCGACGGGGTCCACCTGACCGGCCGCCGGGCCGGGCGGATGGCGACCGAGGCGGGTGCCCGCCGCCTCCTGCTGACCCACCTGCCCGTGTGGAACGACCCCCAGCGGGCCGCCGCCGAGGCACGCGAAACGTACGAGGGCCCGCTCGCCGTCGCGGTCTCCGGGCTGAGCTACGGCGTCTGAGGGCGCGCCTAGACTGAGGGGCATGAGCGTTCCCGCACCGAACTCCCGCCAGGACGGCCGCGCCGTCGACGAGCTGCGTCCCATCACGATCACGCGGGGCTGGTCCCGGCAGGCCGAGGGCTCGGCCCTCATCGAGTTCGGGGACACGCGCGTGCTCTGCACGGCCTCCTTCACCGAGGGTGTGCCGCGCTGGCTCAAGGGCGAGGGCACCGGCTGGGTCACCGCCGAGTACGCGATGCTCCCGCGCGCCACCTCCGAGCGCAACCAGCGCGAGTCCATCAAGGGCAAGATCGGCGGGCGCACCCATGAGATCTCCCGCCTGATCGGCCGCTCGCTGCGCGCCGTGATCGACCTGGACGCCCTGGGGGAGAACACGATCGTCCTGGACTGCGACGTGCTGGACGCCGACGGCGGCACCCGCACCGCCGCCATCACCGGCGCCTACGTGGCGCTCGCCGAGGCCGTGGGCTGGGCGCAGCGCCAGGGGATCCTGCGCAAGGACGCCACGGTCCTCAAGGACTCCGTGGCCGCCGTGTCCGTGGGCATCATCGACGGCACGCCGATGCTGGACCTGCCCTACGTGGAGGACGTCAAGGCCGAGACGGACATGAACGTGGTGGTCACCGGCTCGGGCACCTTCGTCGAGGTGCAGGGCACCGCCGAGGGCGCTCCCTTCGACCGCGCCGAGCTGGACGCCCTCCTCGACCTCGCGCTCCTGGGCACCACCGAGCTCGCCCGCATCCAGGCGCAGACCCTCGCCGCGCACGCCGCCGGGGCCGACGCGTGAGCGCAGGGGAGACGACCCGGGTGCCCGAGGGCGCCCGCGTGGTGCTCGCCACCCGCAACGCCGGCAAGGTCCGGGAGCTGCGCCAGCTGCTCGCCGGCGCCGTGCCGGGCCTGGACGTGGACGCCGCCGTCGTGGACGCGGGCGCCGTGGGCGCCCCGGACGTCGTGGAGGACGGGGTCACCTTCGAGCAGAACGCCCTCAAGAAGGCTCGCGCGGTGGCGGCCCACACCGGCCTGATCGCCGTGGCGGACGACTCCGGCCTCGCCGTGGACGTGCTCGGCGGGGCGCCCGGCATCTTCTCCGCCCGCTGGTCCGGGGCCCACGGGGAGGACCGGGCCAACCTCGAGCTCCTGCTCGCGCAGCTGGCGGACGTCCCGGATGCGCACCGCGGCGCCGAGTTCGTGTGCGCCGCGGCGCTCGCGGTGCCCAGCACGCCGGACGCGCGGGGCGTGCACAGCATCCACTTCACCCACGTGGAGCACGGCCGCCTGCGCGGCACCCTGCTGCGCGCGCCCGTCGGGGAGGGCGGGTTCGGCTACGACCCGATCCTGCGCCCCACCGGCCGGGACGAGTCCACGGCCCAGCTCAGCTCCGCCGAGAAGAACGCGATCAGCCACCGCGGCCACGCGTTCCGGGCGCTCCTGCCGTACCTGGTGGACGCCCTGGCCGCCCGCTCGTGAGCGGCGGCCCGGGGGTCCCCGTGGCGGGGCACGCGGGACTGGACTTCACCGCGATCGACTTCGAGACGGCCAACGGCTTCCGGGGCTCGCCGTGCGCCGTGGGCCTCGTCCGCGTGCGGGACGGCCGCATGGTGGAGCGGGCCTCGTGGCTCGTGCGCCCGCCGGCCGGCTTCGACCGCTTCGACCCGCGCAACGTGCGGATCCACGGGATCACCCCGGACCAGGTGGGCGGCGCCCCGCGCTTCGCGGAGGTCTTCGACGACCTCGCGGCGTTCGTCGGCGCCGACGTGCTCGTGGCCCACAACGCCCGGTTCGACCTCGGCGTCATCGAGTCCGCCCTCGAGGTCTCGGGCCGCGACGTGCCCACGCTGGACTACGCGTGCAGCCTGATGCTGGCCCGCAGGGCCTACGACCTGCCCTCCTACGCCCTGCCCTCGGCCGCGCGCGAGGCGGGGTTCACGCCGGGCCGCCACCACGACGCGCTCGCGGACGCCGAGGCCTGCGCGGCCATCCTCATCGACGTCGCCCGGCGGTCGCCGGGCACGGAGCAGGCACCGGAGACGCGCACGACGGCGGCCCCGTCCGTCCGGCGCATCGACGCGCTCGTGCGCGACCACGGCCTCGCCGTGGGCCGACTCGAGGGGCGCCCGCACGGCGTCGGTGAGGAGTCCCGGGCGACCCGTCAGGCGCGCCTGACGGCGGGCGTGTTCGACGCGCTCGTGCCCCTGCGGGACGAACGGGAGATGCCCGACTTCATGCGCTGGCCGCAGGAGGGGGCCAACCCCGTGCCGAACCCGGACGCGGACCCCTCCCACCCGCTGTTCGGCCAGACGGTGGTGTTCACCGGCGGGATCGGGATGTCCCGTCAGGCCGCGAAGGAGCGGGCGGCCGCGTTCGGCGCGCAGACCGCCAGTCGCGTCTCGGCGCAGACCACCATGCTCGTGGTGGGCGACGGCTTCGAGGCGTCCGACGTGCTGGGCGGCACCCCGGCGGCGGCCACCCCCGCCCTCACGCACCGCAAGACGAAGGACGCCCTGCGCCGCCGTGCGGCGGGCCAGCCTGTCGCGCTCGTGACGGAGGCGGAGTTCCTGCAGATGCTCGACGAGAACTGGCCCGGCCCCGCCCGCTGACTCGGCGCACCGGACCGTGGGGGAGGGCCGGACGCTCAGGTGGTGGCGGCGCTCCAGCGGCGCGCGGCCTCGATCACCACGCCGCGCTCGGCGATCCACGCGGGCACGCACGCGGCCGCGGCGTCGGAGGCCGGATCGACGTCGGCCTCCGCACCGAAGACGGCCAGGCCGTGGCGCGCCCCGAGCAGCTGGCCGGCGAGGGAGGCGGTGGAGTCCGAGTCGCCGCCGTGGTTCACGCCGATCCGCAACGCGAGCGCGAGCGCCGCCTCCGGACCGTCCGCGACCCGGTCCGCCACGAGGGCCGCGAAGACCGCGATGGCCAACGCCTCCTCGGCGACCCAGCCCTCGCCGAGCGCGAGCGGCAGCGAACCGGGCGCGCCCAGGTCTCCGTCGTCGCGGGAGGCCGCCTGCGCGAGGCGCTCCGCGGCCTCGAGCGCGGCGGCGGTCTCCAGGCCGTCCTCGCCGGCGTCCTCCACCCAGGCGCGGGCGTGCGCGACGGCGTCGGGGAGCGTCGCGCCGCGCAGCAGGGCGGCGATCACGAGCGCGTGCGTCGCGGCGCTGACCCACGCGGTGGGGTGGCCGTGCGTGAGCACGGCGCCCTGGCGCGCGAACGAGGCGACGTGGTGGTCCTCGAGCCCCGGGACCATGCCGTACGGGGCCGAGCGCATCACCGTGCCGCACCCCTTCGACTCCGGGTTGTGGGGGTCCCCGGGAAGGCCCATGCCGGGATCCGCCAGCCCTGACAGGCACGCGTTGCCCGGGGCCTGCTGGACGCGCAGCTCCTCGTGCTCGTCGATCCACCGGCCGGGCACCGGCGGGGCGCCCTCGGGCAGCGAGCCGCGCTGGGTGGCGTACCAGCGCAGGCATGCGAGCCACACGCACGCGGCCGCGTCCGAGGCCTGGCCGGCGTTCTGCCACTCGATCCACTCGAGGAGGCCGTCGAGCACGTAGAGGGTCATCTGGGTGTCATCCGTGATCGGGAGGGAGCGGGCCCCGTCCAGCGCCATGAGCGCGACCGCGTCCGTCACGCCGGAGGGGCCGAGCTGCGCCGTGATGCCGGACGCGGGCGTGAACTCGACGACGCCGCCGAGCGCGTCTCCGGCCGCGCCGGCCGCGAGGAGGGCGAGGACGCGGCGGGCGTGCTCGTCGGCGGGGAGGGCGGGCGCGGCGGCGGGCGTGGGGGCCTGCTCAGAGGTCTGCTCGGACATGCGCTCATCGTACGAGGCGGACCGGATGCTCCTCCCGTGTCCGGCGTCTTCCTAGAGTGGGTCGCATGAAGCTCCTCCACACGTCCGACTGGCACCTCGGGCGCTCCTTCCACGGCACCGGACTGCTCGACGCCCAGGCTCACGTCCTCGACGTCCTCGTGGACACCGTCCGGGAGCACCGGGTGGACGCCGTCCTGCTGGCCGGGGACGTCTACGACCGCGCGCTCCCGCCGGCGGACGCGGTCCGGCTGCTCGATCGCGCGCTGAGGCAGATCCGGGCTGCGGGCGCCGAGGTCGTCCTGACCAGCGGCAACCACGACTCCGCGGTGCGGCTCGGCTTCGGCGGCGGCCTCATGGAGGCCGCGGGGGTCCACGTGCGCGCGGACGCGGCGGACCTGGCGCGCCCGGTGCTGCTGCGGCAGAGGCACGACGACGGCGCGCGCGGCGAGGGGGAGCCCGGGCAGACGGTGGCCGTGTACGGGGTGCCGTTCCTCGAGCCACGCCATCAGGGCCAGGCGTGGGAGGTGGAGCCGAACCACACGGCCGTCATGACCGAGGCCGTCCGTCGCATCCGGGAGGACCTCGAGGCCAGGCGCGCCGAGAGCGCGAGCCCGGTCGCGGGCGTCGTCATGGCGCACCTGTTCGCCGCGGGCGGGCACGGCTCGGAGAGCGAGCGGGACATCGGGGAGGGTGAGCACGTCGAGCATCCGGGCGGGACGCCTGAGGCCCTTGTGGGGACGCTCGGCCAGGTGCCGGTGTCCGTGTTCGCGGGGCTGGACTACGTCGCCCTGGGCCACCTGCACGGGCGGCAGCGCCTCGCCGATCACGTGCGCTACTCCGGCTCCCCGCTGCCCTACTCCTTCTCCGAGGCGAACCACCGCAAGGGGGCGTGGCTGGTCACGGTCGAGGGTGGGGCCGTGCCCGCCGTCGAGGCCGTGGACTGGGAGGCCGGCCGCCGGCTGGCGGTCATCGCCGGGCCCCTCGACGCGCTGCTGGGCTCGGCCGAGTTCGCCCACGCCGAGGACCGCTGGGTGCAGGCGACCGTCACCGACGACGAGCGGCCCGAGCGCGCCCTCGAGCGCCTCAAGACGCGCTTCCCGCACGTCCTCGTGTTCCGACACGAGCCGGCGGGCGGGAGGAGGACGCGCGAGCGCACCTACGCGGACGCGCTCCGCCAGGCCCCCTCGGACCTCGCGCTGACCACCGGGTTCGTGGACCACGTGCGGGAGCGCGCGGCCAGTCCGGCCGAGGCGGCCCTGCTCCAGGACGCCCTCGAGGCGTCGAGACTCGCGGAGGTGCGCGCATGAGGATCCACCGGATGCGGCTGCAGGGGCTCGGCCCCTATGCGGACCGCCAGGACGTCGACTTCGCCGCGCTGAACGCCGCGGGCCTCTTCCTGCTCGACGGCCCCACGGGCGCCGGCAAGTCCACCATCCTCGCAGCGCTCTGCTATGCCCTGTACGGCTCGGTGCCGGGCGGCCGCTTGCCCGAGTCCCTCGTCACCACGCTGCGCGAGCCCGGGGCCGTGACGCCCGAGGTGCTCCTGGAGTTCTCGGTGCAGGGCCGCCGCTTCGAGGTGCTCCGCTCCCCGAAGCACCTGCGGAAGAAGAAGAAGGGTGACGGCCTGACCTCCACGCAGGCCGCGGTGTCCCTGCGCGAGCACGCGGAGGGGGAGTGGGGTGCCCCGCTGACCCGCGCGGACGAGGTGGGCCAGCTGATCGCCTCCGTCATGCACCTGGACGCCGATCAGTTCATGCAGGTCGTCCTGCTGCCCCAGGGCCAGTTCGCGCAGTTCCTCACCGCCACGTCGGACGACCGCCGGGCCCTGCTGCGCCGCCTCTTCGGCACGCAGCGCTTCGACGGCGTCGAGGAGCATCTCAAGGGGGAGGCCTCCCGCCTGGACGGAGCCGTCGCCGCGGACGCCGCGATCGCCGACGCCGCGCGCGCCCAGCTGCGCGACGCGATGCGCGAGGAGCTCGGCGAGGACTGGCCCGCGCCCGAGCCGCACCCCGAGACGGACGAGGGCCTCCTGGACCTCGCCGTGCGGCGGGCCGATGCCGCGCGGGAGGCAGCCGGAGCCGGACTCACCGCGGCCCACACGGCGGAGCGGGACGCCCGCGCCGCCGTGCGCGCGCTCGAGCGCACGGCGGCCTCCCTCGCGGCCGCGGCCGGATGGACGGACCGTCTCTCCGTGCACGAGGCCTCCGCGCGGGAGACCGGGGAGGGCCGTGCCGCGGTGCTCGCCCATGAGCGGGCGGGCCGCGTGCTCGCCGCGGCCGCGCGTGCCCGGCGCGCCGAGCACGCGGAGCACGCCGAGGGCGAGCGCGCGGCCACGGCGGCGGCCGGGGTCGCCGCCGAGCCGTTGGCCGCCTCGTGGCTCGGCGAGGCTTCCGGGGAGGGCGAGCAGGACGAGGTCGCCGGCGCCACGGTGTCGCTCGCCCGCACCGCGCTGCAGCGGGCGGACCGCGCGGCGGACGCCGTCGAGGCCGCCGTGAAGGACCGCGCCCGGATGGCGAGGCTCGAGGAGGAGCAGGCCGCCGGCGGCGCCCGGCGCGAGGCGATCGACGGGGAACGTGCGGCGGGGGCTCACGAGCGAGAGGCGCGTGCCACGGCGATCGCGGCCGCGCGGGAGGCCGTCGAGTCGCGTGGGGCCCGGCTCGGCGCCCGCGCGGCCGTCGACGGCCGGGCGGAGGAGGCCCGCACGCGGCGTGCCGCGGCCGGACTGGCGGAGGAGCGTCGTGCCGCCGCCGAGAGGGCCCGCGCCGATCACGAGAGGCTCGTCGCGCGGGAGCGCGCGGCCGCGGAGAAGCACGTGGGGCTGCTGCGCTCGCGCTACGAGCAGGCGGCGTCCGAGCTCTCGGAGCAGCTCGTCGAGGGGGAGCCGTGCGCGGTGTGCGGGTCCCCGGCGCACCCGCGTCCGGCGCCCGCGGCCGCGACCACGGTGACCGAGGCCGACGTCGCCGCCGCGGAGAAGGCACGGGACCGCGCCGGCGCCGCGGCCGCCCAGGCCGAGGCGGCCCGGGAGCGGGCAGAGTCCGCCCTGAGAGAGGCCCGGGACGCCGCCGGCGGGCTCGGCGTGGAGGAGGCCGAGGCGGCCCTGGGTGCCGCCGAGGCCGAGCAGGCCGACCTCGCCGCCGTCGCCAAGGCCCTGGCCGCGGACCGCCGGACCCTGACGAAGCTCGAGACGGCGCAGACCGCGGCGGAGTCGGCGGACGCCGCCCTCGCGCTCGAGGCCGAGCGCCTCGAGGAGGCCACGGCGCGGCGCGCCGAGCGGCTCCTCGAGCTGCGGGCCGCGGTCGAGGCCGCTCAGGCCGACGCCGAGGACCTGGACGTCCGCCGCGGCCAGGTCGGCGGCGCCCGCCGTGCCCTGCGCGCCCTCGCCGACGCGGCCGAGGCGCAGGCGCGTGCCGCTGCCGTGCGCGCGGAGACCGCGGAGGCCCTCGCCGCCGCCCTCGCCGCGGAGGACTTCACCGGTGCCGAGGCGGCGGCGCAGGCACGGCTCGACGACGACGACGCGAGCGCCCTCACCGCTCGGGTGCGCGCGTGGGACGAGGAGGGCGCCCGCCTGGCCGAGCTCGGAACCACCGAGCTCGTCGCCGAGGGCCGTGCCCTCGCCGAGGCCGGCACCGCCGCCCCGACCCAGGAGGAGAGCGCCGCCGCGGCCGAACGCCTCGCCGCCGCCGAGGCGGCCAGCGCGGAGCGGGCCACCGCCGTCGGCAGGCTGGACACCCTGGTGGCGACGGTGCGCCGTCAGTCCGCGGCGCTGACCGACGTGCTGGGCCGCTCCGCGGCGCTCATCGAGGAGCACCGCACGGTCACGCAGCTGCTCGCGCTCGTGCGCGGGGGCGGGGAGAACCGCCTCAAGATGCCGCTGACCAGCTACGTGCTGGCCGGCCGGCTCGAGGAGGTCGCCGCGGCGGCGACCGAGCGCCTGCTGGCCATGACGGATGCCCGGTACAGCATCGAGTACTCGGACGCCGTGGGCGGCCGCGGCAACAAGGGCCTGGAGCTCGTGGTCCGTGACCACTACGTCGACGAGACGCGGCACCCCTCCACGCTCTCGGGCGGGGAGACGTTCATGGCCTCGCTGGCCCTGGCCTTGGGCCTCGCGGACACGGTGCAGGCGGAGTCCGGCGGCATCGAGCTGGACACGCTCTTCGTGGACGAGGGCTTCGGCTCGCTGGACTCCGAGACGCTCGACGACGTGCTGGACGTCGTGGACTCCCTGCGCTCGGGCGGGCGAACGGTGGGGCTTGTCTCCCACGTGGACCGCATGAAGCAGGAGATCGGCGTGCGCCTCGAGGTCCGCAAGGACCGCCGCGGCTCGAGCCTCGCCGTCCACGACGGGACCTGAGGGAGCCGCCCGACGGGCGAGGAGCCGACCGCGCAGCGGTCGACCCCTCGTCCTGCGCCGTCGCGCGGCGCCTCGGGCACGGTGGCGTCTCAGGCCCGGCGGCGCCGCCGTCCGGCCATCCCGGCCAGCCCCGTCCGGAGGCGGGAGGGCAGGCCACGGCGACGTCCGCCGCCGGAGGCCGAGGAGCCCGCCCCGGCCGAGGACCCCGCTGCCGACGAGCCGTCGGCCCCCGGCACCCCGGTCTGGCCGGCACGCTGCCCGGCCGCGGCCCGTTCTGCCTCCGCCGCACGGCGCTCGGCGTCGATCCGCTCCCGCTCCTCGGCCTCGGCCGCCCGGCGCTCCTCGAGCTCGGCCACGCGGCGCCGCTCGCCCCGGGACTCGATCATGCGGTAGAGGACCGGCACCAGCACGAGCGTGAGCAGCGTGGAGGAGACCAGGCCGCCCACCACGGCCACGGCGAGCGGCTGGGACATGAAGCCCGCGTGGCCGGTGATCCCGAGCGCCGTGGGCATCATGGCGAGCACCGTGGCCAGCGCCGTCATCACCACGGGGCGCACGCGGTTGAGCGCGCCGAGCTCGATGGCCTCGTCCAGGGGCATGGCGTGGTCCCGCCGGTACTGGTTGATGAGGTCGATCAGCACGATCGCGTTGGTCACCACGATGCCGATGAGCATGAGCACGCCGATCATGGTGGGCAGGCCCAGCGCGGTCCCCGTGACCAGCAGCGCCAGGACGACGCCCGTGGCGGCGAACGGGATGGACACGAGCAGCACGAGCGGCTGGCGCAGCGAGTTGAACGTGGCCACCAGGACCACGTACACCACCGCGATCGCGGCCAGGAGCGCGAGCCCCAGGTCCCGGAACGTCTGCTCCTGCTGGGTGGCCGCTCCGCCGATGGTGGCCGTGGCCCCCTCGGGCAGCTCGAGGCCGTCGAGGGCCTCGCCCACGCCCCGGGAGACCGCGCCGAGGTCCTGCCCCTCCGGCTTCACGCTCACCACGGCGGTGCGCTCGCCGTTGGAGGAGGTGACGCTCGCGGGCACCTCGCGCTGGGACACCGCGGCGAGCTCCTCGAGCGGCACGGGGCCCTGCGGGGTCTGCACCGGGACGGCGCGCAGCTCGTCGAGGGTCTCCACGGGCTCCGGGTCGCCCAGCCGCACCGTGTACTCCTGGAAGCCGAACCGCACGTCGCCCACCGGCAGGGCCTGCAGCGCACCGGCCACCTGGCCCGAGACGGCCTCCTCGGTCAGGCCCCGCTCGGCGGCGGCCTGGGTGTCCACGTCCACCTGGAAGGTGGGGCGGGTGTCCGAGGCGGGCGTGCTGACCTCCCGCGCCCCCTCGACGCCGCGCAGCCGCTCGGCCACCGTGTTCGCGGCCTCGTCGAGCGCCTCGGGCGAGGACGCGCGCACGGACACGTCGATGTCCTGCGAGCCGCCGGGGCCCTGCTGGCTCGAGAGGGACACCTCGCCCACGCCCTCGAGCGCGGCCAGGCCCTGCCGCACGGTGTCCTGCAGGGCCTCCTGGTCCGCGTCCTCGTCCGTGACGACCGTGAACTGGGCGCTGTCCGCGGCGCCGCCGGCACCGAAGAAGCTTCCCTGGCCACCCGCCGTGAACTGCACGGTCTCCACGCCCTCGGTGTCCATCAGGGACTGCTCGACCTTCTCGGCCGCCGCAGCGGTGGCCTCCAGCGAGGTGCCCCGCCTCTGCTGAGCGGTGACCACGAAGGAGTTCTGTCCGGAGTCGCCGAGCAGGTTGGTGGGGACCAGGGGCAGCAGCGCTGCGGTGCCCGCCAGGAGCACGACGGCGGCCGCGAGGGTGGCCTTGGCGTGCCGCTGGGTCCAGCGCAGTGCGGGGCGGTACGCGTCCGTGAGCCACGAGCGGTGCGCCGTCGGACGGGCGTCGGCGGCCTGGCGCGGCGCGTCCGCGGCACGCCGCGGGGCGCGCAGGAACCACCAGCACAGCACCGGGATGATCGTGAGCGCCACCAGGAGGGAGGCGAGCAGGGCGATCGTCGTCGTGACCGCGAAGGGGCGGAACAGCTCGCCGGCCAGGCCGCCCACGAACCCGATGGGCAGGAACACGGCCACGGCGACGAGGGTGGAGGCGGTGACCGCGGTGGCCACCTCCCGCGTGCCCTCGAGGATGGCGGTGCGCCGGTCCTCGCCCAGGCTCAGGTGCCGCCGGATGTTCTCGACGACGACGATCGCGTCGTCCACGACGCGGCCGATCGAGATGGTGAGCGCACCGAGGGTGAGGGTGTTCAGCGAGTAGCCGGCCACGCTCACGCCGATCAGCGCGGCCAGCAGGGAGAGCGGGATGGACACGGCCGTGACGAGCGTGGAGCGGGCCGAGAGGAGGAAGACGGCGATCACGAGGACCGCGAAGGCCAGGCCCAGCATGCCCTCCACGAGAAGGCTGTCGATGGACTGCTGGATGAACGGCGCCTGGTCGAACACGACCGCGAGGTGGGATCCGCCGCCCAGGAGGGACTCGAGCTCCGGCATCGCGTCGCGCACCGCCTGGGAGACGGCCACGAGGTCGGCGTCCGGGATCGCCGTGACGGAGAGCGAGAGCGTGTCCGCGCCGTCGGTGCGGGTCACGGAGGTGGGGTCCTCGGCGGCGAGGCTCACCTCGGCGACCTCCGACAGCGGCCGGGGGGTGCCCTCGGAGGAGGCTGCGGGGGCGGCCGGCGCCGCGCCGGTCCCGGGGGCGGTGGCCTCATCGGGCGTCGTCGTGCCCGGGGCGGGCGGTCCGCCGCCCCCGGCGCCGGAGGTCTCGCCCGCGGACCCGGAGTCCGACCCGGAGCCGGGGGTGACGGTCACCTGGGAGAGCTCCTCGAGGGACTCGACCGGGGAGCCGGCCTGGACCGGATAGGTGATCCCGTCCTGCGTGACCTGGCCGATGGGGAACAGGCCGGCGTTCTCCTCCAGGGCCGTGGTGATGTCCTGGGTGGTCATCCCGGCGGCGGCGAGGGCCTGCTGGTCCGGCACGACGGAGACGTACTCCTCGGTGCCGCCGATCACCTGGGCGCCGCGGACGCCGTCGAGCTTCTGCAGGCGGGGCGCCACCACGTCCTCGGCCCGGCGGCGCAGCTCGTTGAGGTCCTCGTCCCCGGAGAGCGCGAGGAAGACCACCGGGAAGTCGGAGACCGACCCCGCGAAGGAGGTGGTCTCGGTCTCCTCCGGCAGCTGGGCGCCGAGGTTGGAGATCACGCGGTCCACCTGGGAGCGCGCCCGGTTGAGATCCGTGCCGTACTCGAAGCGCAGCTGCACGGCGTTGAAGGAGGAGCGCGACGTGGACTGGGAGGACTCGAGCCCCTCGACGGCCTGCAGGGCCGTCTCGAGGGGCTCGCCCACCGTGGCGTCCACCACCTCCGGGCTTGCGCCCGGGTAGGTGGTGGACACCGAGATGACGGGCAGCTCGAGGGACGGGATGAGCTCCCGCTTGAGCTGACCGGCGGAGATGACGCCGAACACCGCGACGAACACGGTGATGAGCGCCACGAGCGCCCGCTGCGACAGTGAGAACCGGGCGAGCGCTCCCATGGTCGGTCAGCCGAGCTGCAGCGTGGCCGCGGTGGCGTCGGTGACCTCGCGGAGCAGCTCCGGCTCCTCGTTGAGGGTGTGGCCCAGCGACGGGATGAGCTCCTTGAGGGTGGAGTCCCATGCGCCCATCTTGGCGGGGAAGCAACGCTCGAGCAGCTTCACCATGATGGGGGCGGCGGTGGAGGCGCCCGGGGACGCGCCCAGCAGGCCGCCGAGGGAGCCGTCCGCGTGGGTGACGACCTCGGTGCCGAACTGCAGCACGCCGCCGAAGCGGCCCTTCTTCTTCATCACCTGCACGCGCTGGCCGGCGGTGATCAGCTCCCAGTCGGAGCCCTCGGCCTCCGGGTAGAACTCCTGGAGCGTGTCCACCTTCTTGGAGCGCGGCTTCAGCACCTCGGAGACGAGGTACTGCGTGAGCGGGATGTTGTCCTTCGCCACGTCGAGCATCACCGGCAGGTTGTGCGGGCGGATGGAGAGCGGCAGGTCCAGGTAGGAGCCGGTCTTGAGGAAGTTGGTGGAGAAGCCGGCGTAGGGGCCGAACAGCAGGGAGCGCTTGCCGTTGACGAAGCGGGTGTCCAGGTGGGGGACGGACATGGGCGGGGCGCCCACCGCGGCCTGGCCGTACACCTTGGCCATGTGGCGGTTCACCACGGCGTCGTCGGTGCAGCGGAAGAACTGGCCGGACACGGGGAAGCCGCCGAAGCCCTTGGCCTCGGGGATCCCGGAGTTCTGCAGCAGGTGCAGGGCACCGCCGCCGGCGCCGACGAACACGAAGCGGGCGCGGTCCGTGACGGTGGAGCCGGCGGCCTTGTTCTTGACCGTCACCTCCCAGCGGCCGTCGGTGCCGCGCTCCAGGCCGGTCACCTTGTGGCCGAAGCGCACCTCGGCACCGTGGGAGGCCATGCTCGTCACGAGCTGGCGGGTGAGGGAGCCGAAGTCGACGTCGGTGCCGCCGGCCACGCGGGAGGCGGCGACGCGCGGGCCGGCGGGGCGGCCCTCCATGAGCAGAGGGGCCCACTCGGCGATCGTCGCCGGGTCCTCGGTGTGCTCCATCTGCGCGAAGAGCGGCTCGGCGGACATGGCCTCGTAGCGCTTGCCCAGGTAGTCGGCGTGGTCGTCGCCCCACACGAAGGACATGTGCGGCAGCGGGTTGATGAAGGACTTCGGGTCCTTGAGCGTGCCGTCCTTCACGAGGGCGGACCAGAACTGGCGGGTCAGCATGAACTGCTCGTTGATGCCGAGGGCCTTGGTGACGTCCACCCGGCCGTCCTTGCCCATCGGGGAGTAGTTCAGCTCGCACAGGGCCGCGTGGCCCGTGCCGGCGTTGTTCCACGGGTCGGAGGACTCCAGACCGGCCTGGTCGAGGTTCTCGCACAGGGCGATGGACCACGTGGGCTCGAGCTTCTGGAGCATCACGCCGAGGGTGGCGGACATGATGCCGCCGCCGATCAGCACGACGTCGTGGGTGGTGGAAGAGGTGGTGGACACGGTCTACTCCTGGGACAGATCGACGGTGGTGGGGCACCGCGGGTCCCTCGGTTCTGCGGGGGGCCGCGGGTCGATGCCGCGGTGGCCCACTCTACTACCGGACGCCCCCGCTCCGGGGGCGTGGGCCGAGGGGGTCAGGCGTCCGTGACGCCGATGCGCGCGAAGGGCTCGTCGAGCTGGGGGGAGGTCGGGTACGAGGCCACCCTGGGCCCCGTGGCCAGCGCGGAGATGGGGTAGACGAGCGGCAGGGCGGGCAGGTCCAGGGCCATCGCACGCACGACGCCGCGGTGCAGCTCGCGGCGTCGGTCGTCGTCGGGCTCCGCGGCGGCGGCCGCGAGGTCGCGCACCACCCGGGGATTGACGTAGTTGGTCTCGGCCCGGCCCGAGCGGGCGATCGGCTCGAGGAACGCGTGGGGGTCGCGGTAGGCGCCGCCGCGGCCCATGAGGTGGAACGCCCGGGTGGGCCGGGAGACCACGGCCCGCAGGTAGTCCTCGTCGTCCGGGACCGGCACGGGGGTCACCGTGATCCCCACCGCGCCCAGGTCCGCCGCGACCATCGCGTAGACGCGCTCGGGCTCGGGCAGGGAGGGGCGCCCCGTGGCCAGGGGGTACAGGAACTCGAGGGGCTCGCCCGCGTACCCGGACATCTCCCGGAGACGCTCGGCGCGGTCCGGATCGAGGTCGTGGTGCTCCGCCTCCTCGTCGCCGACGCCGAGGGCCGGCGGAACGAGGTCGTGGGCCTGGGCGGTGCCCTCGAGGAAGACGTCGCTGGAGGCCAGCCGCCCGCGGTCCACCGCGTGGGCCACGGCCTGGCGCAGATGCTGGGAGCGCAGCTGCGGATGGGCCAGGTTCATCCCGAGGTAGAGCACGGCCAGGGGATCGCGGGGGAGGACCTGCGTGCCGGCCTCCACGAGGGGGCGCAGCTGGCTGGGGGCCACCACGTCGATCACGTCCGCGGTGCCCCGGCGCAGCTCCCGCAGGCGGGTGCTCGCCCGGCCCCACGCGTGCACGGCCACCGGCCCCGTGGCGGGCGCGTCCCCGCGGTGGCGGTCGGCGGGCATGAGCAGGGTGACGTCGGCGGGGTCCGCGGCCGCCGGCTCCCGCGCCGCGTGCGCGGCGGCCTCCTCGGCCGTGGCCCAGCGGAAGGCCCCGGTGCCCGCGGGGGTGACGACGTCGGCGTCCCCCACCCGGACCGTCCGGCCCCACGAGCCGGGGGAGGAGATGGCGAAGGGCGGGGAGCTCAGCGCCGCGGGGAGGTGGTGGAGGCGGGAGCGCAGGCGCAGTCGGACGGTCCGCTCGTCGGGCGTCTCGACGCCCGCGAAGGCGGTCTCCTCGGTCCCCGCGTGTCCGCCGAACGCGGACACGAACGGGGAGGGCATCGCGACGGTCCCGTCCACGGGGGTCGGCGGCGTGGACCAGCGCGTGACGTTGGCGGCCACGGCGGCGGCGTCGCACGGTGCGCCGTCCTCGAAGACCAGGCCGTCGAGGAGGCGGAACTCGTGGGTGAGGCCGTCGTCCGAGACCGTGTGGGACTCCACGAGCTGGGGGGTCGGGGCCCCCGTGTCCGGGTCCACGCCGAGCAGCGTCTCGAGCACCTGGCGGGAGAGGCGGAAGGTCTCCGCGTCCCAGGCGCCCGCGGGGTCACGCGTGAGCGGGCGGCCCGGCGCGCCCACCACGAACGGCCGAGGGACCGCGGGGGCTGCGGGCGCCGCGGACGGGACAGTGGGGGTGGACGCGGCAGGCGTGGCCGGGGCCTCCCGCCCGCACCCACTCAGGCCCACGCCGAGCGAGGCCAGGCCGAGGCCCATGAACCCGCGACGGCTGAGCTCCATGTCCGTCTCCTCGTGTCAGTGCTGTGCGGGCGGGGGGACTCGAACCCCCACGTCCTTCGACACTGGAACCTAAATCCAGCGCGTCTGCCAATTCCGCCACGCCCGCCTGCCCCGCTCCTCGGGGGCGAGCTCAGATCCTACCGGCCGGTCCCTCAGTCGGTGACGCCCAGGAGGCGCCGCAGGCGCTCGACGTGGCCCGTGGCCTTCACGTTGTACAGCGCGTGGACGACCCGGCCGTCGGGGCCGACGACGACGGTGGAGCGGATCAGGCCCTCGTAGACCTTCCCGTAGTTCTTCTTCTCCCCCCACGCGCCGTAGGCCTGCGCCACGGCGTGGTCCTCGTCCGAGAGGAGCGGGAACGTGAGCTGCTCCTTCTGCGCGAAGCGGATGATCTTGCCGATCGGGTCGGGGGAGATGCCGAGGACCACGTGGCCGGCGCCGGCGAGGGAGGCGAGGCTGTCGCGGAAGTCGCACGCCTGGGTGGTGCACCCGGGCGTGGAGGCCGCCGGGTAGAAGTAGACGATCGTGCTCTTGCCCGCGCTGTCGCGCAGGGAGACGGGGCGCCCGTCCTGGTCCTGGAGGGTGAACGCCGGGGCGACGTCGCCGGGCTGGAGGCGGGAGGAGGTAGCGTCGGTCATGCCGCCCACGATAGGCGGGGCGCCCGCGCGGAGGCGAGCGGTCCGCGGAGACGACCCGCGGAGACGAGAAGGCCCCGTCATCGCGGCGGCGATGACGGGGCCCTCTCCTTCTGGTGCACCCCCCGGGACTCGAACCCGGAACCTGCTGATTAAGAGTCAGATGCTCTACCAATTGAGCTAGAGGTGCAGGCGCCGTACGGCCTTCCGATTCTCACCGGCGCGCCGTGCAACGAGTGGAAACCCTACCAGGTCTTCGGGGCGCCGTCCAAGCCTGGGTCGGGCGTGACCGCCTCCGCCGGGTCCGAGACCGCATACAGCCGGTCCAGCTCGTCCATGAACGCGGTCATGAATCCGTGGAAATCCGCGGCGTCCGCGCGCTGGTCGAGATCCGCGACACCGTCCTCGGTGAGATCCCCCACAGGGACACGCGCGTGCTCGGACACGTCGAACCACGTGCGGAAGCCGGTGACGGTCTCCACCTGGTAACCGGAGCCCGTGTCCGCCACGGTCGCCACGTTGTGCAGCCCCACCGTCACGGGGTCCGGCTCCTGCGGCGCGCGGAGCACCGGCTCGGCGGCCGGGTCCACAGGGCAGAGGACCATCTCGAGAGGCACGTGGCGGTAGCCGATCACGAGGGGCGTGGAGGAGCCGGAGGGCTGCCCGTACACGAGGTTGTAGTCGCCGTGGTTGAACACCCGCGCGTCGAATGCGGCGCGGAGACGGCGCATGAGGCGGGGGGAGTCCATGTGTCCCACGCTACGCGTCGCGGCAGGAGGGCGCCACGTGAGGCGTCCGAGCTGGACCCCTCCGCGTCGTGTCACATCGTGACCCGTCCCACGGCCGGCGGGCCCGCCGTCCCTAGACTGCGCCCATGGAGAACACCGAGGCCCAGGGCTCCGCAGCCCCCGTCAGCACCGCCCCCGCCACGCCTGCCCCGGACATGAAGCCGCGCTCGCGCGACGTCACCGACGGCATGGAGCGCGCCGCCTCGCGCGGCATGCTCCGCGCCGTGGGCCTGGGCGACGACGACTTCGCCAAGCCCCAGATCGGCATCGCGTCCTCCTGGAACGAGATCACGCCGTGCAACCTCTCCCTGGACCGTCTCGCCCAGGCGGCCAAGGAGGGCGTCCACGCCGACGGCGGCTATCCGCTCGAGTTCGGCACCGTCTCCGTCTCGGACGGCATCTCGATGGGCCACGAGGGCATGCACTTCTCCCTCGTCTCCCGTGAGGTGATCGCCGACTCCGTGGAGACGGTCATGATGGCCGAGCGCCTCGACGGCTCGGTGCTCCTGGCCGGCTGCGACAAGTCCCTGCCCGGCATGCTCATGGCCGCGGCCCGCCTCGACCTGGCCAGCGTGTTCGTCTACGCCGGCTCCACGATGCCCGGCCACGCGCGCCTCTCCGACGGCACCGAGAAGCAGGTGACGATCATCGACGCGTTCGAGGCGGTCGGCGCGTGCGCCCGCGGCCTCATGAGCGAGGAGGACCTGCTGCGCATCGAGAAGGCGATCGTCCCCACCGAGGGCGCGTGCGGCGGCATGTACACCGCCAACACGATGGCCTCGATCGGCGAGGCGCTCGGCATGTCCCTGCCCGGCTCGGCCACGCCGCCCTCGCCGGACCGCCGCCGCGACGACTTCGCGCGCCGCTCCGGCGCCGCCGTCGTCCATCTCCTGCGCCTCGGCATCACCGCCCGGGACATCATGACGAAGGAGGCGTTCGAGAACGCCATCGCCGTGGCCATGGCGTTCGGCGGCTCCACGAACGCGGTGCTGCACCTCCTCGCGATCGCGCGGGAGGCCGGCGTGGACCTCACCCTGGACGACTTCAACCGCGTGGGCGACCGCGTCCCGCACATCGCCGACCTCAAGCCCTTCGGCCGCTACGTGATGACGGACGTGGACCGCGTGGGCGGCGTGCCCGTGGTCATGAAGGCGCTGCTGGACGAGGGGCTGCTCCACGGCGATGCGCTCACGGTGACGGGAAAGACCCTTGCCGAGAACCTCGCCGCCCTGGCGCCGGACCCCGTGGACGGCACCGTCATCCGACGCATGGACGAGCCCATGCACCCCAACGGCGGCATCGCGGTCCTGCGGGGCAGCCTCGCCCCGGAGGGCGCCGTCGTGAAGTCCGCCGGCTTCGACGCGGACGTCTTCGAGGGCACCGCCCGCGTGTTCGACCGCGAGCGCGCCGCCATGGACGCCCTCGAGGACGGCACCATCGCCGCGGGCGACGTCGTCGTGATCCGCTACGAGGGCCCGCGCGGCGGCCCGGGCATGCGGGAGATGCTCGCCATCACCGGCGCGATCAAGGGCGCCGGTCTCGGCAAGGACGTCCTGCTCCTCACCGACGGGCGCTTCTCCGGCGGCACCACGGGCCTGTGCATCGGGCACATCGCGCCCGAGGCGGCCGACGGCGGGCCGATCGCCCTGGTGCGCGACGGCGACCGGATCCGCGTGGACATCGCGGGCCGGGCGCTCGACATCCTGGTGGATTCGGCCGAGCTGGAGGCGCGCCGGGCGGACTGGACGCCCGTCCCGCCGAAGTTCACCACGGGGGTGCTGGGCAAGTACGCCAAGCTCGTGCACTCCGCGGCCGAGGGTGCGTACCTGGGCTGAGGCCGGAGGCCGGAGGCCCGAGACCCGAGGCCTGAGTCGGGAGGCGGGAGCGGGCGGGCACGCAGGTGCCGCGGCATGGGCGCACGGGGGCGCCGCGTGGGCCACGTCTCACATGGCGAGACATGGATGTCTCAAGTGGTGGTCGCCACGCAGGGGTCCCCATACTGGAGCCACCGACGAACGACCCGGCGGTCGGCGGCCCCACCTCAGGCCGTGACCGCACTCCGATCCGCCCGGCACGGCAGGACACCCCCAGCCACCCCGACGGATCACCCGGACCATCGTCCGGCGTGCCCCGCATGCCGGACGCCAGCAGCGATGAGCGCAGTGAGGTGCACTGATGAGCCCGACCCCCCGCCCCGAGTCCGCGGCGCCGCGCGTCCCCGGCCCGGGGAATCGCGTGGAGCCCACCCGCATGACGGGGTCCGAGGGCCTGATCCGCGCGCTCGAGGAGCTCGGGGTCACGGACGTCTTCGGGCTGCCCGGCGGAGCGATCCTCCCCACGTACGACCCGCTGATGGACTCCTCCGTCATCCGCCACATCCTGGTGCGCCACGAGCAGGGCGCGGGCCACGCGGCCCAGGGCTACCACCTCGCCACGGGCCGTCCCGGCGTGGCCATCGCGACGTCGGGGCCGGGGGCCACCAACCTCGTCACCGCGATCGCCGACGCGCACATGGACTCCCAGGCGGTCGTGTTCATCACGGGCCAGGTCACCTCCGCGGCCATCGGCTCGGACGCCTTCCAGGAGGCGGACATCGTCGGCATCACGATGCCCATCACGAAGCACTCGCGCCTCGTCACCCGCGCGGAGGACATTCCGCTGGCGCTCGCGGAGGCCTTCCACATCGCGACCACGGGGCGTCCGGGCCCCGTGCTGATCGACGTCACGAAGGACGCCCAACAGGGCGAGCTCGAGTTCTCCTGGCCGCCGCGGCTGGAGCTGCCCGGCTACCGACCCGTGCTGCGCGGCCATCCCCGCCAGGTCAAGGAGGCCGTCCGCCTCATCGCCGAGGCCCGGCGCCCCGTGCTGTACGTGGGCGGCGGCGTGGCCCGCGGCGAGGCGTCCGCGGAGCTGCGCGAGCTGGCCGAGGCCACCGGCGCCCCCGTGGTCACCACGCTCACGGCGCGCGGCGTGTTCCCGGACTCCCACCCCCAGCACCTCGGCATGCCCGGCATGCACGGCTCGGTGCCGGCGGTCGCCGCCCTCCAGCAGGCGGACCTGCTCATCACCCTCGGCGCCCGCTTCGACGACCGCGTGACCGGGCACCTCGAGTCCTTCGCTCCGGGCTCGCGCGTGATCCACGTGGACGTGGACCCCGCCGAGATCTCGAAGAACCGCCTCGCGGACGTGCCGATCGTGGGGTCCGTCAAGGAGGTCATCCCGGACCTCACGGCGGCGCTGCGGGCGGCGGCCGAGCAGGCGCCGCTGCCGGACCTCGCCCCGTGGTGGGCCGTGCTGGACCGGCTGCGACAGACCTACCCGCTCGGCTGGACCGATCCGGCGGACGGGCTCATGGCCCCGCAGCACGTGATCTCGCGGCTCTCCGCGCTCTCCGGCCCCGAGGCCGTGTACGTGGCCGGCGTGGGCCAGCACCAGATGTGGTCCAGTCAGTTCGTGCACTACGAGCGCCCCCGGCAGTGGCTGAACTCCGCGGGCCTGGGGACCATGGGCTTCTCCGTGCCCGCCGCGATGGGCGCCAAGGTCGGGGACCCGGCCCGCGTGGTCTGGGCGATCGACGGCGACGGCTGCTTCCAGATGACCAACCAGGAGCTCGCCACCTGCGTGATCAACCGGATCCCCATCAAGGTGGCGGTGATCAACAACTCCTCGCTCGGCATGGTGCGCCAGTGGCAGACCCTGTTCTACGACGGCCGCTACTCCAACACGGACCTCAACACGGGCCACGGCACGGCCCGCGTGCCCGACTTCGTGAAGCTGGCGGACGCCTACGGCGCGGTCGGGCTGCGCTGCGAGCGCACCGAGGACCTGGACGACACCATCCGCCGGGCCCTGGAGGTCGACGACCGCCCCGTCGTCGTCGACTTCGTGGTCTCCCGCGATGCGATGGTGTGGCCCATGGTCCCCGCGGGCGTGAGCAACGACGCGATCCAGGTGGCCCGAGGGATGACGCCCGAGTGGGACCAGGAGGACTGAGGAGCGATGACCGTGGAACGACACACCCTGTCCGTGCTCGTGGAGGACGTCCCGGGCACGCTCACCCGCGTGGCCGGCCTGTTCGCCCGCCGCGCCTTCAACATCCACTCGCTCGCCGTGGGCGTCACCGAGGTGCCCGGGGTCTCCCGGATCACCGTCGTGGTGGACGCGGACGCCCACCTGCTGGAGCAGGTCACGAAGCAGCTCAACAAGCTGATCAACGTGCTCAAGGTGGTGGAGCTGGCCGACGACTCCTCGGTGCAGCGCGACCACCTGCTGGTCAAGGTCCGCGCCGACGCCGCCACCCGCGGCCAGGTGGTGCAGGCCGCCGACCTCTTCCGCGCCCACGTGGTGGACGTGGCCCCCGATTCGCTCACCCTCGAGGCCACCGGCACCCGGGAGAAGCTCCAGGCCTTCCTGGACCTCATGGAGCCGTACGGCGTGCGCGAGCTCGTCCGCTCCGGCACCGTGGCCCTGTCCCGCGGCTCGCGCTCCATGACCGACCGGGCCCAGGCCCGCTGAGCCGGCCGCCGAGCCCGCACACCCTCTGATCCCCCTCACCGCTAGGAGACCGCAATGACCGCCACGAAGTTCTACGACGACGACGCCGACCTCTCGATCATCCAGGGCCGCACCGTGGCCGTGATCGGCTACGGCTCGCAGGGCCACGCGCACTCGCTGTCCCTGCGCGACTCGGGGGTGGACGTCCGCATCGGCCTCGCCGAGGGCTCGACGTCCCGTGCGAAGGCCGAGGCCGAGGGCCTGCGCGTCGTGGACGTGGCCACCGCCGCCGCGGAAGCCGACCTCATCATGATCCTCACCCCGGACCAGGTGCAGGCCGACGTGTACGCCGAGCACATCGCTCCGAACCTCCAGGACGGCGACGCCCTGTTCTTCGCGCACGGCTTCAACGTCCGCTACGGCTACATCAAGGCACCCGAGGGCGTGGACGTCGCCCTCGTGGCCCCCAAGGGCCCGGGCCACGTGGTTCGCCGCGAGTTCGAGGCCGGCCGCGGCGTGCCCGCCCTCATCGCGGTCGAGCAGGACGCCTCCGGCGAGGCCCGCGCGCTGGCGCTGTCCTACGCGAAGGCGATCGGCGGCACCCGCGCCGGCGTCATCGAGACCACCTTCACCGAGGAGACCGAGTCGGACCTCTTCGGCGAGCAGGCCGTGCTGTGCGGCGGCGCGTCCCAGCTGGTGCAGTACGGCTTCGAGACCCTGGTGGAGGCCGGCTACCAGCCCGAGATCGCCTACTTCGAGGTGCTGCACGAGCTCAAGCTGATCGTGGACCTCATGGTGGAGGGCGGCATCGCCAAGCAGCGCTGGTCCGTCTCGGACACGGCCGAGTACGGCGACTACGTCTCCGGCCCGCGCGTGATCGACCCCTCCGTGAAGGAGAACATGAAGGCCGTGCTGGCCGACATCCAGGACGGCGCCTTCGCGAAGCGCTTCATGGAGGACCAGAAGGCCGGCGCCCCGGAGTTCACGGAGCTCCGCGCGAAGGGCGAGGCCCACCCGATCGAGAAGACCGGCCGCGAGCTGCGCCAGATGTTCGCGTGGCTCAAGGACACCGACGACGACTACACCGAGGGCACCGCGGCCCGCTGAGCCGCGGCCCGGACCCTCGAGTGGTCACGACACGCCACGTGCACCGCGGACGTGACGGCGTGTCGTGACCACTCGGCTGCGGCGTCGAAAGGGACTCCCTTCGGCGTCGAACGGGACTCCCTTCGGCGTCGCACGGGACTCCCTTCGGCGCCGCCGTCGTCTGCGGTCCATGACAGATCCATGCGGCTAGGCTCGAGGCGGCGACGCGGGCCGCGCACCATCTGCCCACGTCGCCCCACCGTGCCACCGCCGAACAAGGAGCCGCCCGTGAGCGCCGCCCAGCCCGTCGTCCTCATCGCCGAGGAACTCTCGCCCGCCACCGTCGAGGCCCTCGGCCCCGACTTCGAGATCCGCCACACCGACGGCGCCGACCGCGCCCGCCTGCTGGCGGATCTGCCCGGCGTGGACGCGATCCTCGTGCGCTCCGCCACGCAGATGGACGCCGAGGCCATCGCCGCGGCCACGGACCTGAAGGTCATCGCGCGGGCCGGCGTCGGCCTGGACAACGTGGACGTCCCCGCCGCCACCGCGGCGGGCGTCATGGTGGTCAACGCGCCGACCTCCAACATCGTCTCGGCCGCCGAGCTGACGTGCGGCCACATCCTCTCCGTGGCGCGCAACATCGCCCCGGCGAACCGCGCCCTCAAGGCGGGGGAGTGGAAGCGCTCCAAGTACGCGGGCGTGGAGCTGTTCGAGAAGAAGCTCGGCGTGATCGGCCTCGGCCGCATCGGCGCGCTCGTGGCCGAGCGCATGAAGGCCTTCGGCATGGAGATCCTCGCGTACGACCCCTACATCAGCGCCGCCCGGGCCCAGCAGCTCGGTGCGAGACTCGTGGACCTGGACGCCCTGCTCGAGCAGTCCGACTTCGTCACCATCCACATGCCCAAGACGCCGGAGACGGTCGGCATGATCGCGGACGAGCAGTTCGCGCGCATGAAGGACACCGCGTACGTGATCAACGTGGCCCGCGGCGGCCTCGTGGACGAGGACGCCCTCGCCCGCGCCCTGGACTCCGGAGCGATCGCCGGCGCCGGCATCGACGTGTTCAGCTCCGAGCCCGCCACGGACCTCGCGTTCTTCCAGCAAGACTCCGCCGTCGTCACCCCCCACCTGGGCGCCTCCACCGCCGAGGCGCAGGAGAAGGCCGGCGTCGCCGTCGCCAAGTCCGTGCGCCTCGCCCTGGCCGGCGAGCTCGTGCCCGACGCGGTGAACGTGGCCGGCGGCGTCATCCACGAGGACGTGCGACCCGGCCTGCCCCTGGCCGAGAAGCTCGGCCGCACGCTCCGCGCGCTCGTCGGCGAGGCCTCTCTCGAGTCGGTGGACGTGGAGGTGGCCGGCGAGATCGCCGAGCATGACGTGAAGGCCGTCCGCCTCGCCGCCCTCAAGGGCGTGTTCACCGACGTGGTCTCCGAGCAGGTCTCCTACGTGAACGCCCCCGTGCTGGCCGAGCAGCGCGGCGTGGAGAGCCGCCTCACCACGACCCCGGTGGCGGAGTCCTACCGCAATGCCATCACCGTGAGCGGCGTGACGTCCACGGGCGAGAAGACCTCCGTGACCGGCACCCTGACCGGCCCGAAGCAGGTGCAGAAGCTCGTGGGCGTGGACGGCCACGAGATCGAGGTGCCCCTCGCCGAGCACCTGCTCGTGTTCGGCTACGCCGACCGCCCGGGCGTCGTCGGCATCCTCGGCCAGGCGCTGGGGGAGCAGGGCGTGAACATCGCCGGCATGGACGTGTCCCGCGATGCGGAGGGCACCGCGCTCGCGGTCCTGACCCTCGACGCCGGCATGGCGGCGGGAACGGTCGGCGCCCTCGCGCAGGCCATCGGCGCCGAGCGGGCCGCGGAGATCGACCTCTCCGAGTGAGCCCGCGGCCGGCGTCGACCGGCCCGCCGCCGACGTCGGCGCGTCGCCTCCCCGAGGTGGCGCGCCGACGTCGTGGAGGGGAGCGGGACGGCCGGGGGCCCCGCCGGTAGACTCGCTGACCGTGACTGACGAGCGTGTGCCCTACTACCTGACCACCGCGATCCACTACCCGAACGGCGAGCCGCACATCGGCCACGCCTACGAGATGGTGGGCGCCGACGCGATGGCGCGCTTCGCCCGGCTCGACGGCCGCGACGTGCGCTTCCTCACGGGCACGGACGAGCACGGCCAGAAGATGGCGCAGACCGCCGAGCGTGAGGGCGTCACGCCCCTGGAGCTGGCCACGCGCAACTCCGGAGCGTTCCGGCGCATGGACGACGAGGTCCTGGACGTCTCCTACGACCGGTTCATCCGCACCACGGACGCCGACCACCACGCCGCCGCCCAGGAGATCTGGCGCCGCATGGAGGCCAACGGGGACATCTACCTGGACCGCTACGCCGGCTGGTACTCCGTGCGGGACGAGCGCTTCTTCACCGAGGAGGAGACCGAGGTCCGCGAGGACGGCACCCGCTGCGCGACCGAGACCGGCACCGAGGTGACGTGGACGGAGGAGGAGTCCTACTTCTTCCGCCTCTCCACGTACCAGGAGCCGCTCCTGCAGATGTACCGGGAGAACCCCGGCTTCGCCGCGCCGTCCTCCCGGTTCAACGAGGTCATCCGGTTCGTGGAGGGCGGCCTGACCGACCTCTCGATCTCCCGCACGTCCTTCGACTGGGGCATCCCGCTGCCCGCACCGGCCGACCCGTCCGCCGAGGATGCCCAGTCCCGGAAGAACCACGTCATGTACGTGTGGGTGGACGCGCTCGCGAACTACCTCACGGGCGCCGGCTGGCCGGAGACGGACCCGGCCGCGGTGGAGCGGTACTGGCCGGCCGACGTGCACATCATCGGCAAGGACATCTCCCGCTTCCACTGCGTGTTCTGGCCCGCGTTCCTCATGTCCGCCGGGATCGAGCTGCCGAAGCGCGTCATGATCCACGGGTTCCTGAACAACAACGGCGAGAAGATGTCCAAGTCGCTGGGCAACGTGGTGGCGCCCGCCGACTGGGTCGCCCGGTACGGCCTCGACGCCGTGCGCTTCTTCCTGCTGCGCGAGTTCCCCTTCGGCGCGGACGGCTCGTACAGCCACGACGCCGTGGTGGGCCGCAAGAACGCGGACCTCGCCAACAACCTCGGCAACCTGGCCCAGCGCTCGCTCTCCATGGTGGCCAAGAACTGCGACGCCGCCGTGCCCCGGCCGGGCGGGCTCAGCGAGGCGGACACCGCGATCCTCGCCCAGGTGGACGCGCTCCTGGAGAAGTCCCGCGCCGCCTATGCGGAGCAGGACTTCCACGCGGCGCTCGAGGAGACGTGGCGCGTGCTCGGCGAGGTCAACGCGTACTTCGCGGACCAGGCCCCGTGGGTGCTGAAGAAGTCCGACGAGCCGCGCATGCGCACCGTGCTCTACGTGACGCTGCAGGCCGTGCGCCGCGTCGCGCTGCTCGTGCAGCCCGTCATGCCCGGCTCGGCCACGCGCCTGCTGGACCTGCTCGGCGTGGCCGCCGAGGGCGACGCCGGCCGCACCGGCGCCTCGGGCACCGGCGCCCGCTCGTTCGCCGCGTTCGGCGACGACCTCGTCCCCGGAACGCCCCTGCCGAAGCCCGAGGGCGTCTTCCCGCGCCACGAGGAGGCGGCCGAGGGCTGAGCGGCACCTCACCCCGCCCCCGACGGCGGCGCCCCGGTCCGGCGGCCGGCGCGCCGCCGTCGCCGTCCTGCTGTCCACGAGGTGAGACGCCGCGTCACACAATGTGGTCCGGGCGGGGCCCGGTCCTAGCCTGGAGCGCATGACCGAGACGCCCCGCACCGACGCCCTGCGCAGCACCGACGTGACGGCCCTGGACCTGGCCGTGATCGGCGGTGACGGGATCGGCCCCGAGGTGACGGAGCAGGCCGTGGCCGTCCTGCAGGCGGCGCTCGCCGCCGAGGGCCGCCCCGAGGCCCGGCTGACCGACTACGCGCTCGGCGCCGAGCACTGGCTGGCGACCGGCGAGACCCTGACCGACGAGACCCTCGAGGCCCTGCGCGGCCACGACGCGATCCTCTTCGGCGCGGTGGGCGCCGCCCCCGGGGACACGCGCATTCCGTCCGGGCTGATCGAGCGCCAGATGCTGCTGCGCCTGCGCTTCGCGCTGGACCACGGCGTGAACCTGCGTCCCGCCACCCTGTACCCGGGTGCGAAGAGCCCGCTGACGCAGCCCCGGGACATCGACTTCACGGTGGTCCGCGAGGGCACCGAGGGCCCCTACGTGGGCAACGGCGGCGTGATCCGCGAGGGCACCGAGCACGAGATCGCCACCGAGGTGTCCGTCAACACCGCCCACGGCGTGCGCCGCGTGGTGCGGGACGCCTTCGAGCGCGCGGACGCGGGGGAGCGCAAGCGCCTGACCCTCGTGCACAAGCACAACGTGCTGGTGCACGCCGGGCACCTGTGGCGCCGCACCGTGGAGGCGGTGGCCGCCGACTTCCCCGAGGTCACGTGGGACTACATGCACGTGGACGCCGCGACGATCTTCCTGGTGACGGACCCCTCCCGCTTCGACGTGATCGTCACGGACAACCTCTTCGGCGACATCCTGACGGACCTCGCCGCCGCGATCACGGGCGGGATCGGCCTCGCCGCCTCGGGCAACATCAACGTGGAGGGCACGGCACCGTCCATGTTCGAGCCGGTCCACGGCTCCGCGCCGGACATCGCCGGCCAGGGCGTCGCGGACCCGGTCGCCGCGATCCTCTCCGCCGCCCTGCTGCTCGAGCACGTCGGGGAGGCCGGCGCGGCGGGACGCGTGCGCACTGCGGTGTGGGCGCACCTCGAGGACCGCGCCGACGGCGATCGGGGCTCGACCGCCGAGGTGGGCGCCGACGTCGCCCGCCGCGTCTGAGACGCGCGCCACAGACCGCCGCCCCCACGGGTCTACGATGGACCCGCGCCCACCCGCCCCACCCCGATGGAGGATCCCTCGTGTCCGAGACCGTGTTCACCCGGCAGCCGCACCTCTCCCCGCTCTCGGAGGAGGAGCGCGTGGAGATCCTGCAGGACCCCGGCTTCGGCAAGGTCTTCACGGACCACATGGTCTCCGTGGACTGGACGTGGAGCGAGGACGGCGGCGCGTGGCACGACGCCCGCGTGGAGCCCTACGGCCCCCTCTCCCTCGACCCGTCGGCGTCCGTGCTGCACTACGCCCAGGAGATCTTCGAGGGCCTGAAGGCCTACCGCCACGGTGACGGCTCGGTGTGGACGTTCCGCCCCGAGGCCAACGCCGCGCGCCTCAACCGCTCCGCCGTGCGCCTGGCCCTCCCCGAGCTGCCCGAGGAGATCTTCCTCGGCTCCCTGAAGGCCATCGTGGAGGCGGACCAGGGGTGGGTGCCGGACGGCGAGGGCCAGTCCCTCTACCTGCGCCCCTTCATGATCGCCACGGAGGCGTTCCTCGGCGTGCGGCCGGCGCGCGAGGTGCGCTACATGGTGATCGCCTCGCCGGCCGGCAACTACTTCGGCGGCGAGGTCAAGCCCGTCACCATCTGGGTCTCCCGCGAGTACGCCCGCGCGGGCAAGGGCGGCATGGGCGCGGCGAAGACCGGCGGCAACTACGCGGCGTCCCTCCTCCCGCAGCTGCAGGCCGCGTCGAAGGGCGCGGATCAGGTGGTCTTCCTCGACTCCGCGAACGACGACGCCATCGAGGAGCTCGGCGGCATGAACGTGTTCTTCGTGTTCTCCGACGGTCGCCTCGTCACCCCCGCGCTGAGCGGCAGCATCCTCGAGGGCGTCACCCGCTCCTCGATCCTCCAGCTGGGTCGTGACATGGGCCTGACGGTGGAGGAGCGCCGCATCACCCTGGCCGAGTGGGCCGAGGGCGTGCGCTCCGGGGAGATCACGGAGGTGTTCGCGTGCGGCACGGCCGCGGTGGTCACGCCCATCGGGCGCCTGCTCGACGGGGACGACGTCATCGAGTCCGCCGGCGGCGCCGACGTCACCTTCAGGATCCGCGCCGAGCTCGAGGGCATCCAGACCGGCACGGTCGAGGACCGCCACGGCTGGCTGCACCGCCTGGTCTGAGCAGGCCCGAGCCAGGGTCTGCATGCATGGACAGGGTCTGCGTCCAGGACGCAGACCCTGTCCACGTCGTCAGATCCGACGGCGGCCCGACCGACGGCGCCGCCGTCGCCGAGCGACCGGCGCGCGGGTACCGCGGTGAGACGTGAGACACTCCCTGGGTCGAATCCGTCACCCGCGATCAGGAGTCTCCGTGAGCTCGCACCGCTCCTCCATCCCCGCCCCCGCCGAGGGGACATCCCCCCACCCCGAGGAGGGCCAGGCACAGCTGCCGCCCGTCGAGGCGGAGCACCGCCCCCGCTGGACCCCCGTGAGCATCGCCGTCTGGGCCCTGCTCGCCCTGCTCGGCGGCGTCGCCTGGACCATGCTCGCCCTGCACCGCGGCGAGTCCATCAACGCCATCTGGTTCGTGTTCGCGTCCGTGGCCACGTTCCTGATCGGCTACCGCTTCTACTCGCGGTATGTGGAGCGCCTCATCGTCCGCCCGGACGACACCCGCGCCACCCCGGCCGAGTACCGCGCCGACGGCCGCGACTACGTGGCCACCGACCGCCGCGTGCTCTACGGCCACCACTTCGCCGCCATCGCCGGCGCCGGCCCGCTCGTCGGCCCGGTGCTCGCCGCGCAGATGGGCTATCTGCCGGGCACCATCTGGATCATCGTGGGCGTGATCCTCGCCGGCGCGGTCCAGGACTACCTCGTGCTGTTCTTCTCCATGCGCCGCGGCGGCCGCTCCCTCGGCCAGATGGCCCGGGAGGAGCTCGGCCGGTTCGGCGGCACCGCTGCCATCATCGCCACGCTGCTCATCATGGTGATCATCACCGCGATCCTGGCCCTCGTCGTCGTCAACTCCCTGGGAGAGTCCCCGTGGGGCGTCTTCTCCGTCGGCATGACCATCCCGATCGCCCTCTTCATGGGCCTGTACCTGCGCTACCTGCGCCCGGGCCGCATCACCGAGGTCTCGGTCATCGGCTTCGTCCTGCTCATGGCCGCCATCGTCGGCGGCGGCTGGGTGGCCGGCACGGAGTGGGGCGCGGCCCTCTTCACCCTGGACCGCGTCACGATCTCCTGGGCGATCATCGCCTACGGGTTCATCGCCGCCGTGCTGCCCGTGTGGCTGCTGCTCGCCCCGCGCGACTACCTCTCCACCTTCATGAAGATCGGCGTCATCGCGGGCCTGGCTGTCGCCATCGTCATCGTCCAGCCGCGCATCACCGCCCCGGCGTTCTCCGAGTTCGCCTCGGGCAACGCCGGCCCCGTCTGGCCGGGTTCGCTGTTCCCGTTCCTGTTCGTGACCATCGCGTGCGGCGCGCTCTCCGGCTTCCACGCCCTCATCGCCTCCGGCACCACGCCGAAGATGGTGGAGAAGGAGCGTCAGACCCGCTTCATCGGCTACGGCGGCATGCTCATGGAGGCCTTCGTGGCCATCATGGCGCTCGTGGCGGCCGTGTCCATCGACCGCGGCGTGTACTTCGCCATGAACGCCCCCGCCGCGCTCACGGGCGGCACCCCGGAGTCCGCGGCGGCCTGGGTCATGTCCCTCGGCCTGGCCGGCGTGGACGTCACCCCGGAGCACCTGACCACGCTCGCGAACCTCGTGGGCGAGGAGACGGTGGTCTCGCGCACCGGCGGCGCCCCGACGCTCGCCGTCGGGCTCTCCCTCATCATGGGCCAGCTGGTCGGCGGCGAGGCCCTCATGGGCTTCTGGTACCACTTCGCCATCATGTTCGAGGCGCTGTTCATCCTCACCGCCGTCGACGCCGGCACGCGCGTGGCACGCTTCATGCTCCAGGACTCGCTGGGCAACGTCGTCCCGCGCTTCCGGGATCCGTCCTGGCGCGTGGGCGCGTGGGTGTGCACCGCGATCATGGTGGCCGCGTGGGGCGCCGTCCTGATCATGGGCGTCACCGACCCGCTCGGCGGCATCAACACCCTGTTCCCGCTGTTCGGCATCGCCAACCAGCTGCTGGCGGCGATCGCGCTCGCCGTCGTGCTCACCATCGTGGCGCGCCGCACCCGCGGGAAGGGCCTGTGGATCGTGGCCCTGCCGCTCGCGTTCATCACGGTGGTGACCACCGTGGCGAGCTTCCAGAAGATCTTCTCGCCGGTGCCGGCGGTCGGCTACTGGGCGCAGCACCGTGCGTTCCAGGACGCGATCGCGGCCGGCAAGACGAGCTTCGGCGCCGCCAAGACGCCCGAGGCCATGGACGCGGTGGTCCGCAACACGGCCATCCAGGGCACGCTCTCGGTGGTGTTCCTGGTGCTCGCCCTGATCGTGATCACCACGTCCGTGCTCGCCACCCTGCGCGCGCTGCGCGGTGTGGACGCGCCCAACCACGAGGACCCGTACGTGCCCTCGACGCGCTTCGCCCCGGCCGGCCTCGCGGCCACTGCCGAGGAGAAGGAGATCCAGCGTCAGTGGGACGCCCTGCCGGTGGAGAAGCAGCCGGTGCGGGGGCACTGACGTGCCCGGTCCGCACACCACGACGCCGGACGTCGCCTCCCCCGCGGAGGCCGCGTCCGGCGTCGGCGGCCGGCGCGGCGCGTGGGCCTCGGTCCGCTGGTGGCTGCGCCAGCTCACGGGGGAGGGGAAGTACGACGCCTACCTGGCCCACCACCGGGCGCATCATCCGGGCGAGGAACCGATGAGCGAGCGCGAGTTCTGGCGCGACGAGTACGCGAAGCAGGACGCGAACCCGGGCAGCCGCTGCTGCTGAGGGGCAGCGCCCGCCCACTAGGCTGGCCCCATGCGCATCGCTCGTTTCGTGGACAAGGCAGAACCGACCTACGGCGTCGTCGAGGGGCCCGCCGGGGCCGACCTCTCCGAGCTGACGATCACCGCCCTGCAGGGCGACCCGTTCTTCCACGGGGTCCAGCCCACCCGGACCACGCACCGGCTCGAGGACGTGCGCCTCGTCGCGCCGATCATCCCGCGCTCGAAGATCGTGGGCGTCGGCCGCAACTGGGCGGACCACGCGAAGGAGCTCGGCAACGAGACCCCGACCTCGCCGCAGTTCTTCCTCAAGCCCAACACCTCGGTCGTCGGGCCGAACGAGCCCGTGACCCTGCCCTCCTGGTCGGACGAGGTGTCCTACGAGGCCGAGCTGGCCGTCGTCATCGGCACCATCTGCAAGGACGTCCCGCTGAACCGCGTGGACGACGTGGTGTTCGGGTACACCGTGGGCAATGACCTCACCGCCCGCGACGCCCAGCGGACCGACCTGCAGTGGGCCCGCGCCAAGGGCTTCGACGGCGCCTGCCCGCTCGGCCCGTGGATCGAGACGGAGCTGGACGTGGAGGCCGCCGGCGGCCTGCGGGTCACCTCCCGGCTCGACGGCGAGACCCGCCAGGACGGCACGACGACGGACATGGTCTTCGGCGTGCGCGAGCTGGTGGCCGCCGCCTCGGAGATCTTCACCCTCCTGCCGGGCGACGTGATCCTCACCGGCACCCCGGCCGGCGTCGGCACGGTGGCCGAGGGCCAGCGCGTCGAGGCCGAGGTGGAGGGCATCGGCGTGCTCGCCACCCCCTTCCGCCGCTGAGCCCGGGGGAGCCCCGCGTAGACTCGGGGCATCATGACTGAGCCCACCGCCCCCGTGTCCGAGAACACCACCGCCCCCGAGAACGCGCCCGCGATCTTCGCCGACGTCCCCCAGGTGGACGCCGACACTCCCGTGCGCGTGCGCTTCTGTCCCTCGCCCACGGGAACTCCGCACGTCGGGATGGTCCGCACGGCGCTGTTCAACTGGGGCTGGGCCCGCCACACCGGCGGCACGCTCGTCTTCCGCATCGAGGACACGGACGCGAAGCGCGACTCCGAGGAGTCCTACCAGCAGCTGCTCGAGGCCATGCGCTGGCTCGGCATCGACTGGGACGAGGGCGTCGAGGTGGGCGGCCCGCACGAGCCCTACCGCCAGTCCCAGCGCGGTGAGATCTACGCCGAGGTCATCGAGAAGCTCAAGGCCGGCGGCCACATCTACCCCTCCTACTCCACCCCGGACGAGATCGAGGCGCGCCACCGGGCCGCCGGGCGCGACCCCAAGCTCGGCTACGACGGCGTCGACCGCGACCTGACCGAGGACCAGGTCGCCGCCTTCGAGGCCGAGGGCCGCACGCCGGTGTGGCGCGTGCGCATGCCGGACACGGACATCACCTTCACCGACCTGGTGCGCGGGGAGATCACCTTCAAGGCCGGCTCCGTGCCGGACTTCGTGGTGGTCCGCGCGGACGGCTCGGCGCTCTACACGCTCGTGAACCCGGTGGATGACGCGCTCATGGGCGTCACCCACGTGCTGCGCGGCGAGGACCTGCTCTCCTCCACCCCCCGGCAGATCGCGCTCTACCGCGCCCTGTACGCGATCGGCGTCGCCCAGTACATGCCGGTGTTCGGCCACCTGCCGTATGTGATGGGCGAGGGCAACAAGAAGCTCTCCAAGCGCGACCCTCAGTCCAACCTGTTCCTGCACCGGGACAACGGCTTCATCCCGGAGGGCCTGCTGAACTACCTGGCCCTGCTGGGCTGGTCGCTCTCCGCGGACGAGGACATCTTCACGCCCGAGCAGTTCATCGAGAACTTCGACGTGCACAAGGTCCTGGCCAACCCCGCCCGCTTCGACGAGAAGAAGGCGATCGCCATCAACGGCATCCACGTGCGCATGCTGGAGCCGGCCGACTTCCAGGCCCGCCTGGTGCCGTACCTGCACGCCGCCGGCCTCGTGGACGCCCAGCTCACGGAGCGCGAGCAGCGCATCCTCGCCGCCGCCGCGCCGCTCGTGCAGGAGCGCGTCCAGCTGCTCGGCGAGGCCGTCGAGATGCTGCGCTTCCTCTTCACGGAGGACGGGGACATCGCCACGGAGGCCGGGGCCCTCAAGGGCATGCCCGCGGACCTGCGCGCCGCCGTCGCCGCGGCCCGCGAGGCGCTGGCCGCCCTGCCGGCGGACGAGTTCACCACCGAGCGGATCGAGGCCGCGCTGCGCGAGGCCCTCGTGGAGCGACTCGAGCTCAAGCCGCGCCAGGCCTTCGGGCCCGTGCGCGTGGCCGCGACCGGCCGCAAGGTGTCCCCGCCGCTGTTCGAGTCCCTCGAGATCCTCGGTCGCGACTCCGCGCTGGCCCGCCTGGACCGCTTCGCCGCGGAGCAGGGCCTCGACGCCGCGCTGCCCACGGACGCGTGAGCCGCGCCTCGGGGGCCGGCGGCCCGTCGGCCCCCGCGTGGGACGGGGTCCTCTTCGACCTCGACGACACGCTGCTGGACCTGCGCACGGCCCAGCACGCCGCGTTCCACGCCACCATGCACCACCAGTGGGCCGGGGTGGGCGGCGTGGCCCCGGGGGTGCTCGCGGCAGCCGTCGAGGCGTTCGCCGCGGACGCCGACGGCCACTACGACCGCTACCTCGCCGGCGAGCTGAGCTTCGCTGGGCAGCGGCTGGCCCGGGCTCGTTCGGCGCTCGAGCGCCTGGGCGCGCCCGCGGAGACGGCCGAGCCGCTCGAGGCGCTGTGGCTCACGGACTACGAGGACGAGATCCGCGCGCACTGGGCGCTCTTCCCTGCGACGGCGGACGTGCTGGCCGCGGTGCGCGCGTCCGGCCGCGCGGTGGGGATCGTCACGAACAACGTGGAGGAGTACCAGCGGGGCAAGGCGGACGCGCTCGGCCTGGACTGGGTGCGCGTGCTCATCGGCTCGGACACGGCCGGTGCCCCCAAGCCGGACCCCGCGCCGTTCCTCGCCGGGTGCGAGCGGATGGGGACCGAGCCGGCCCGCACGCTCATGGTGGGGGACAGCCTGTCCAGCGACGTCGCCGGGGCTCGCGGCGCCGGGCTGGTCCCCGTCTGGCTCGCGCCCGACGACGCGGGGGTCCCGCGCGACGCCACGGCGCCCGAGCCCGATCAGGACCCGGCGGCCGATGCCGCCCCCGTCGCGCCGCGCTGGGACGCGGAGCGGGAGTGCTGGCGGATGGACGCCATCGGCGGCCTGCTCACCTGGCTCTGACGCCGATGTTGCGTGGGCGCCGGGCATGGGGTAGAGTTCCTACTCGTTGCCGGAGAGGTCCGGGGACATCCAGCTTGTGAATAGCACTGATGTCAAGCGATGCTTGACATGCAGTGGGGTATGGTGTAATTGGCAACACAACGGTTTCTGGTACCGTCATTCTAGGTTCGAGTCCTGGTACCCCAGCGAGTCTTCGACTCAGTGAGCGCTGACAGCAGTCGGCGCGCACGGCCCCATCGTATAGCGGCCTAGTACGCCGCCCTCTCACGGCGGTAACGCGGGTTCAAATCCCGCTGGGGTCACGCACGCATCACGTCCACGGACGCGGTGCACGGACGGTCATACGAGCCGTCCACCTGCTCGGAGAGGCAGGCGCACAGAACTCTCCACCCGCTTCCGGCAGCGATGCCGGGGGCAGCTCGGCCCCATCGTATAGCGGCCTAGTACGCCGCCCTCTCACGGCGGTAACGCGGGTTCAAATCCCGCTGGGGTCACGTGAGTGACGCAAGCCCGGTCCATCTGGACCGGGCTTGCGCCGTCTCCGGGGCAGTGCCCACCCGTCCTGTTCCGGGCCCGGACGGGCCCCTCGTGTGAGAATGGGACGCGTGCATCCCACTGACGAGAACGCCGCCACTCCGCCGCAGGGCACCGCCACGCCGGGCATCGACACCGCCGTCCGCCGCGTCCGCGACCACGTCGCCGACCTGGACCTCGGCTTCGAGACGCCGTCCGCGCAGGCGGACCGGGCCGAGCGCGAGCGCACCCTCCACCAGATCGACGACTACGTCCTTCCCCGCCTCGACTCCCTCGACGCCCCCCTGCTGGCCGTCGTCGGCGGCTCGACCGGCGCGGGCAAGTCGACCCTGGTCAACGCCCTCGTGGGGCACCAGGTCTCCCGCTCCTCGGCCCTGCGCCCCACCACACGCCAGCCCCTGCTCCTGCACAACCCGGCCGACGCCGCGTGGTTCACCGGCCCCCGCGTGCTGCCGGACCTGGCCCGCGTGACCGTGCACCGCACGGAGGCCGGCGGCCCCGTGGAGCCGGACTCGAACGCGATGGACACGGTCGCGCTCGTCGCGGAGCCCTCCCTGCCCGCCGGCATCGCGCTGGTGGACGCCCCGGACATCGACTCCGTGGCCGACCAGAACCGCGCCCTGGCCCGCCAGCTCCTCGAGGCCGCGGACCTGTGGATCTTCACGACGACGGCGCACCGCTACGCCGACGCCGTCCCGTGGCAGCTCCTCGACCAGGCGGCCGCCCGCGACATCACGGTCGCCGTCGTGCTGGGCCGCGTGCCCGAGGGCGACGCCGAGTCCATCACCCCCGACCTCCAGCGCATGCTCACCGAGCACGGCCTGCCCGACGCCCGCATCCACGTGATCCCGGAGACGCGCTTCGACGAGGCGGGCCTGCTCCCGCAGGAGCATGTGGCCAGCCTCCGCGCGTGGCTCGAGGAGCTCGCGCACGACGCCCAGACCCGCTCCGCCGTGGCCCGCCGCACTGTGGACGGCGTCCTCGCGCAGCTCGCGGACCGGGTGGAGGACCTCGCCCGCGCCGAGGAGGACCAGCAGGTGGCCGCAGCCGGCCTGGCCCGCTCCGTCACGGACGCCACCGAGCAGGCGGTGGAGACCGTCCAGCACGCCACCTCGGACGGGACGCTCCTGCGCGGGGAGGTGCTGGCCCGCTGGCAGGACTTCGTGGGCACCGGCGAGTTCTTCCGCGGAGTCGAGAGCGCGATCGGCCGCATCCGCGACCGCGTGACCGCCCTCGTGCGCGGCCGCCCGGCCCCGGTGGAGGAGGTCGAGTCGGCGCTCGAGACCGGGCTGCACGCCGTCATGGTGGAGGCCGTCGCCACGGCCGCGGAGCAGGTGGAGCGCCGCTGGGCGGCCGAGCCCGCGGGCCGTGCCCTCGTGGCCGGCCGTGACCTCGGCGCGCTGCCCGCGGACGTGTCCGAGCGCGCCGCCGCCGTGGTCCGCACGTGGCAGCAGGACGTGCTGTCGCTCATCGAGGAGGAGGGCGCCGGCCGCCGCACCAGGGCTCGCCTGGCCGCCTTCGGCGTCAACGCGGCCGCCGTGTCCCTCATGGTCCTCTCGTTCGCCTCCACCGCGGGGCTGGCCGGCATCGAGGTCGGGATCGCCGGCGGCGCCGCCGTGGTGGGCCAGAAGCTGCTCGAGTCGATCTTCGGCGAGGACGCCGTGCGCCGCATGGCCAAGCGCGCCAACGACCTCCTCGAGGTCCGGGTGCGGACGCTGCTCGAGGAGGTCCTCGCGGGCCGCTTCCTGCCGCTGCTCGCCCTGGACCGCGACCCCTCGGACACCGCGGCGCTGCGCGCCCTCGTCCCGACCCTGCGTCGCGGCGTGGAGGCCGGCCTCGACGGCCACCCCGGTGAGGAGGGCGATGAGCCCGCCCTTCCCGGCGTCGACCTCACCGCGGCCGCACCGGCCGAGCGGACGACCCCTCCCGCCGACGTCGTCGAGGGCCGCCTCGTCGCCGAGTCCGAGGAGGACGCCCGATGAGCCGCGCCGTCGCCACCCTGGACGAGCGCCTGAGCGCACTCGGCGAGGCCGCCGACCTGGGGCGGAACCGCCTGCCGGACGGGCCCGTGGACACCGCCGAGGCCGCCGTGCGCGCCGCGGGGGAGCGCCGCTCCCTGTCCGCCGAGCACACCGTGGTCGGCTTCTTCGGGGCCACCGGCTCCGGCAAGTCGTCCCTGTTCAACGCGCTGACCGGGCGTGACCTCGCCCGCGTGGCCGCCACCCGCCCGACCACGTCCGAGCCGCTCGCGGCGGTGTGGGGCGTGCGCCACGGCCAGGGCCTCGGCGGCGGCCCGGACGCGGACGGCACGGGGGAGGGCGGCGGCGCCGCGGCCCTGCTCGACTGGCTCGGCGTCACGCGCCGCCACCTGCTGGACGAGGCCCCCGTGCTCGACGGCGGCCGGAGCGGGTTCCTCGGCATCGGCCACAAGGACGGCGCGGACGCCACGGGCCTCATCCTGCTCGACCTGCCGGACATCGACTCGGTGGAGCTGAACAACCGGGAGATCACGTCCAAGCTGGCGGGCCACGTGGACGTGCTCGTGTGGGTCGTGGACCCGGAGAAGTACGCGGACGCCGTGATCCACCGCGACTTCCTCGCCACGATGGGCTCGCACGCCGCCGTCACGCTCGTGCTGCTGAACCAGGTGGACCGCCTCACCGTGGCGGACCGGGACACCGTGCTCGCCTCGCTGCGCCACATGCTCACGGGCCACGGCCTCGCGGACGTGCGCGTCCTGCCGGTCTCCGCCCGCACGGGCGAGGGGCTCGATGAGGTCGGCCGCCAGCTCGCGTCGATCGTCGCGGCCCGGGGCGCCGCCGTCGAGCGCCTGGGCGCCGACGTGGCCGCCCGGGCCGAGGACCTCTCCGCGGCCTCCGGCACGGGCGATCCCGCCGGCGTCACGGACGGGCTCGAGCACCGCCTCGGCAAGGACCTCGCGGTGGCCGGCGGCGTGCCGGCCGTGGTGCGCGCGGTGGAGGGCTCCTACCGCCTCCGCTCAGCCAAGCAGACCAGCTGGCCGGTGCTGCGCTGGATGCACTCCTTCCGGGCCGATCCGCTGCGCCGCCTCCACCTCATGCCCGAGCGGGCCTCCGCCCGCCGCGACCGGGACGAGATCGAACGCGACCCCGCGGTGCACCGCACCTCGCTGCCCACGCGCACGGGGACCCAGCGGGCCGTCGTCGAGGGCGCTGTGCGCACCGTGGTCACGGAGGCGTCCGCGGGCGCGCCGGAGCCGTGGGCCGCGTCCATCCGCCGTGCCGGCCGCGCAGAGCTCGACGCCGTCCCGGACGCCGTGGACCAGGCGATCTCCGCCACCGACCTGGGTGCCGCCCAGGGCAGCTGGTGGTGGCCCGTCCTGAACGTGCTGCAGTGGCTCGCGCTGCTGACCGCGGTGGTCGGCGCAGGCTGGCTCGGCCTGCTGGCCCTCGCCGTGTACCTGCAGTTCGCGCTCCCGCCGGCGCCGAGCGTGGAGGGCTTCCCGATCCCGACGCTGCTGCTGGTCGGCGGCCTCGCGCTCGGCCTGCTGCTGGCGCTCCTGGCGGTCCCGCTCACGCGCTGGACCGCGGCGGCGCGCGGCCGCCGCGCCCGCCGTCGCCTCGAGGAGTCGACGACGGCGGTGGGCCGCCGCCTCGTGGTGGACCCCGTGACCGCCGAGATCGAGCGCTACCACCGCTTCCAGTCCGCGATCGGGACGGCGGCGGGCACGTCCGCCCGCGGCCGGGGACGGGCGCGCCGGTGACGGGTCCCGGTGGTGCCGGCCTCACGGTCGGCGAGCTGTCCGAAGAGGGCCTCGTGGAGATCATCCAGGGGGCCCTCGCCCCTGCCAGTGCCCCCGCGCTGTGGCCGGCCGACTCCGTTCCGCCCGGGGACGACGCCGCCGTCGTCCCCGCCCCGCGCGGCGCCGTGGTGGTCTCCACGGACGCCATGGGCGAGGGCACGGACTTCCTGCTGATGTGGCCTGCCGGGGTGCGCACGCGGGGCTACGACGCCGGCTGGAAGGCCGCCGCGCAGAACCTCTCCGACATCAACGCGATGGGGGCGAGCTCCTCCGCGCTCGTCACGGCGCTGACGCTCCCCGAGGGCACGGACGTCGCGTGGGTCCGCGGGTTCGCGCGGGGGATCGCGGGCGCCATCGCCCGGCTCGGCGCCGGCGGGTGCCGCGCCGCGGGCGGCGACCTCGGCACGGGGGAGCGGATCCAGGCCGCCGTGACGGTGCTCGGGGATCCGGGTGCGGGGGTGCTGGAGCGCCGACCGCGGCGCGCGGAGGACCGGGACCGCCTGCTCGCCGAGGGCGCGGACCTGGTGCACTGCCAGGTGCTCGGGGGACTCGTCGGCGGCGGACCGGGATGGGCTGCCGCCGGGCTGCGCCTCCTGCTGACCGAGCGGGCCGAGCTCGAGCGCCGCTGGGACGCCCTGCCCGCGGAGCAGCGGCCGGGCGCCCGCGAGATCGCGCGCGCCGTCCGGGGGCAGCTGCGCCCGCGGCCGCCCCTCGCCGCGGGACCGGCCGCGCTGGCCGCCGGGGTGCTCACCCTCATGGACGTCTCCGACGGGATCGGCCGGGACGCGCACCGCATGGCGCGGGCCTGCGGCACGGGCGCCCCGGGCGGTCGGGTCGAGGATGGCGGGGCGCGGATCCTGACCCCGTGGGTGGCCGACACCTGGCTCGCCGACGTCGCCCGTCCGCTGGCGCGCGTGGCCGCGCTGGCCGGCGTCGCGCCGGAGGCCCTGGTTCTCGCCGGCGGCGAGGACTACGGGGTGGTGGGCCTGGCCTGGCCGGAGACCGTGCTGCCGGCCGGGTTCACCCGGATCGGGCGGATGCTCCCTGCCGGCGCCGAACCACCGGCCGGCCATCGGCCCCTGCCCGAGCGAGGCTGGGACCACTTCGGCGGCTGACGCGCCTCGGGCTGTCGCGCGCCGGGGCCGATGGCCGGCGGCCTCAGCGCCGCGCGGTGACCGACGCGGGGTCGAACCGGTGGCCCAGCCCCGTGACGGCCCAGCCGGCGGCCTCCCACGCGGCGGTGTCCAGCACGTTGCGGCCGTCGATCAGCAGCCGGTCGGCGACCTTGCCGCCCACGGCCTCCGGGTCCATCTCCCGGAACTCCTGCCACTCGGTCAGCAGGAGCGTCAGCTCGGCGCCCTCCACGGCCTCGTCCAGCGAGCCGACGTAGTCCAGGCGCGGGAAGCGGGCGGCCGCGTTGGCGCTGCCCTCGGGGTCGTACACCCGCACGTCCGCGCCGACCGAGTAGAGGCGCGCGGCGACGTCGAGCGCGGGGGAGTCGCGCACGTCATCGGAGTCCGGCTTGAAGGTCACGCCGAGCACCGCGATCCGGGCGCCGTGCAGGACCTCCTCGCCCGAGCCCGTCGTCGTGCCGCCGTACGGGCCGGCCGCCGCCTCGTGGCCGTGGGCCGCGGAGAGCATCTCCACCGCCAGGTCCACCACGCGCTCTCGGCGGCGCAGGTTGATGTCGTCCACCTCGGCGAGGAAGCGCATGGTGCGGTCCAGGCCGAGCTCGGAGACGCGGGCCTGCAGCGCGCGGATGTCCTTGGGCAGGCAGCCGCCGCCGAAGCCCACGCCGGCGTTCAGGAAGCGGCGGCCGATGCGGGCGTCGTGGCCGATCGCATCCGCCAGCGTGCGGATGTCCCCGCCCACGGTCTCCGTGATCTCGGAGAACGCGTTGATGAAGGAGATCTTCGTGGCCAGGAACGCGTTCGCGGCGACCTTGACGAGCTCCGCGGTCTCCAGGTCCGTGGAGACCCACGGCGTCTCCGCGGCCAGCTGCCGCGCGTAGACGCGGCGCAGGATCGGCTCGGCGCGCGGACCGGAGGTGCCGATCACGAGGCGGTCCGGGGTGAGCGTGTCCTGCACGGCGAAGCCCTCGCGCAGGAACTCGGGGTTCCAGGCGAGCTCGACGTCGCCCGGCAGGCCGGCCGCGGCGCGCACCTCGGCGACGAGGCCGGTCAGGCGCCGCGCGGTGCCCACGGGCACGGTGGACTTGCCCACGATCAGGGCGTCCCGGTCGATCGCCTGGGCGAGCGAGGTCACCGCGGCGTCCACATAGGTGAGGTCGGCGGCGGACGAGCCCGCCTGCTGCGGGGTGCCGACGCCGATGAAGTGCACGTCCGCCCAGCGCGCGGCCTCCTCGACGTCCGTGGTGAACCGCAGGCGGCCGGACTCCACGTGCGTGCGCAGCAGCTCCGGCAGGCCGGGCTCGTGGAACGGCACCTCGCCGCGGGCCAGTCGCTCGATCTTGGCCGGGTCCACGTCCACGCCCAGGACCTCGAAGCCAAGCTCGGCCATGCACGCCGCGTGCGTGGCGCCGAGATAGCCGGTGCCGATCACGGACAGACGCGGGCTCGCCGGCCGGCCGACCCCGTCCTCCCGTCCGGTCTCGACGGGGCTCGCGGGGGAGGTGCTCGGCTGCGTCACTTCGGACTCCTTGCGGGTGGGGCGGGCGGGGGGCGGGCGGGCGACGGACGCCCCAAGGCTAAGCCGGACGCGTGAACACGCGCCGAACGCGGCGCGGACGCGGGGTGTTCCCGCGGTGGTCGCGGGACGAACCGGCCGCGGCGGCGCGGACTCAGGCCTCGCCGGAGCGGATCAGCTCGGTGAGGCGTGTGGCGGCGGCGACGACGGCCTCGGCGTGCACGCGCCCCGGCTGCCGGGAGAGGCGCTCGAGGGGGCCGGAGATGGAGACGGCGGCGATCACGCGGCCACTCGGCCCGCGCACCGGCGCGGACACGGAGGCGACGCCGGGCTCCCGCTCGGCGAGCGACTGCGCCCAGCCGCGGCGGCGCACGGCCGCCAGGACGGTGGGGGTGAAGACGGCCCCGGCGAGGCCCTCGACGAGACGCTCGTGGTCCTCCCAGGCGAGCAGCACCTGTGCCGCGGATCCGGCCTTCATGGACATGCGGGCGCCCACCGGGATGGTGTCCCGCAGGCCCCACGGTCGCTCGGCCGAGGCCACGCACACGCGCGAGTCGGCCTGGCGGCGGAACACCTGCGCGGACTCGCCCGTGGCGTCCCGCAGCCACAGCAGGACGGGCCCGGAGGCCGTGGTCAGCCGATCCTCGCCCGCGGCGGAGGCCAGCTCGGCCAGGCGGGAGCCGAGCACGTAGCGGCCCTGCAGGTCCTTGCCCACGAGGCGGTGGTGAGCGAGCGCCGCCGCGAGGCGGTGCAGTGTGGGACGGGCGATGCCCGTGGCGGCCACGAGCTGGGCGAGGGTGGCCGGGCCGGACTCGAGCGCGTCCAGGATGGCCACGGACTTGTCCACCACGCCCACGCCGCTCGGGTGGCGGTGCAGCGCGGGTCCCAGGGCGTCGTTGCCCCGGGGGTCAGGAGAGTCGGGGAGGGTCATGTCGCGATCATAGCGTCTTGCAATGTGAGACGTTGCGGTTCGCGGGTCGAGATCCCCGGGGGCGGGGCGGCACAGTGGGACGACGACGCCGGGCCGCACCGCGGGGGCCCGCGGAGGACGAGGCGACCGCGGCACGACGAGGAGGACGATCCATGGGTCCCACGACGCATCCGCGCACGCTGGCCGAGAAGGTCTGGGACGAGCACGTGGTGGTCCGCGGCGAGGGCGAGGGGGCCTCCCGTGCGCCAGACCTGCTGTACATCGACCTCCACCTGCTGCACGAGGTGACGAGCCCCCAGGCGTTCGAGGGGCTGCGCCTGGCCGGCCGGTCCGTGCATCGCCCGGACCTGACGATCGCGACCGAGGACCACAACACCCCCACCCTCGAGATCGACCGGCCCATCGCCGACCCCGTCTCCCGCCTCCAGATCGAGACGCTGCGCGCCAACGCCGCCGAGTTCGGCATCCGCCTCCACTCCCTCGGGGACGTGGAGCAGGGGATCGTGCACGTGGTGGGCCCGCAGCTCGGCCTCAGCCAGCCCGGCCTGACCGTGGTGTGCGGCGACTCCCACACCTCCACGCACGGCGCGTTCGGCGCCCTCGCGTTCGGCATCGGAACCTCCGAGGTGGAGCACGTCCTCGCCACGCAGACCCTGCCGCTCAAGCCCTTCAAGACGATGGCGATCACGGTGGACGGCACCCTGCGCCCGGGCGTCACGGCCAAGGACATCGTCCTCGCCGTCATCGCGAAGATCGGCACGGGCGGCGGCCAGGGCTACGTGCTGGAGTACCGTGGCGAGGCCATCCGTGCTCTCTCCATGGAGGGCCGCATGACCATCTGCAACATGTCCATCGAGGCCGGCGCCCGCGCCGGCATGGTGGCCCCGGACGACACCACGTTCGAGTACCTGAAGGGGCGTCCGCACGCGCCGGTCGGCGAGGACTGGGACGCCGCCGTCGCGCACTGGCGCACGCTGGCCACGGACGAGGGCGCACGGTTCGACGCCGAGGTGGTCCTGGACGCGGACACGCTCGAGCCGTTCGTCACGTGGGGCACCAACCCCGGCCAGGGGATCAGCCTCAACGACGCCGTCCCCGCGCCGGAGGACTTCGCCGACCCCGCCGCCCAGGAGGCGGCCCGCAAGGCGCTGCGCTACATGGACCTCGCTCCCGGCACCCCCATGAAGGACGTGGCGGTGGACACGGTGTTCATGGGCTCGTGCACCAACTCCCGCATCGAGGACCTGCGCACCTTCGCGGAGATCGTGAAGGGCCGCACCAAGCCCGAGGGGCTGCGCGTCATGGTGGTCCCCGGCTCCGCGCGGGTGCGCCTGCAGGCCATGGAGGAGGGTCTGGACCGCGTGATCCAGGACTTCGGCGCCGAGTGGCGCTTCGCCGGCTGCTCGATGTGCCTGGGCATGAACCCGGACCAGCTCGCGCCGGGGGAGCGCTGCGCCTCCACCTCGAACCGCAACTTCGAGGGCCGCCAGGGCAAGGGCGGGCGCACCCACCTGGTCTCGCCCGTGGTGGCCGCCGCCACCGCCGTCCTCGGGCGCCTCGCGAGCCCGTCCGACCTGCCCGCCCTCACCGTCCAGGAGGCCTGAGCCATGGAGAAGTTCACCACCCACACCGGCATCGGCGTCCCGCTGCGCGCCTCCAACGTGGACACGGACCAGATCATCCCCGCCGTGTACCTCAAGCGGATCTCGCGCACGGGCTTCGAGGACGCCCTGTTCGCCGGCTGGCGCCAGGACCCGGAGTTCATCCTCAACACGGAGCCCTACAGCGCCGGCTCGGTGCTCGTGACCGGCGCGGACTTCGGCACGGGCTCCTCCCGTGAGCACGCCGTGTGGGCGCTCAAGGACTACGGCTTCAAGGCCGTGCTCTCCCCGCGCTTCGCGGACATCTTCCGCGGCAACTCCGCCAAGCAGGGCCTCGTGGCCGCCCAGGTGGAGCAGGCGGACATCGAGCGGATCTGGAAGGAGCTCGAGAACGAGCCGGGAGCGGCCGTGACCGTGGACCTCGAGCGCCGCACGGTGGAGTGCGGCGGCTTCAGCACCACCTTCCAGATCGACGACGACGCCCGGCGTCGCCTGCTCGCGGGGATCGACGACATCGGCGCCACCCTCGGCCACCGGGAGGCGATCGACGCCTACGAGGCGGCCCGCCCCGCCTGGAAGCCCACCACGCTGCCCGCGCGCACCGCCGCCGACTGACGCGCGCGCCGGGGCGGCGTCGGCGTGGCCGACGGCACAGGCGCCCAGCTGTCCGCCGTGCGGCGGGGCGTTGCGGCCGCGGCCCCCCCAGCACCTATGCTGGGTGCGATTCCGGGGCCGAGCGCGTGCAGCGCGGCCGGTGCCCGAACCCGCACGCCTCCGCTTCCCCCGGGGCGTCGCCGAGACCGTGGCCCGAGCGTCACGTTGAGGAAGGACACGAGAATGGCGAAGCTGCTGACGATCCACGGCGGAAAGCCGCTCACGGGCGAGGTCACGGTGCGCGGCGCCAAGAACCTCGTCCCGAAGGCCATGGTGGCCGCTCTGCTGGGCAACACGCCCTCCACGCTGCGCAGCGTCCCGGAGATCAAGGACGTGGACGTGGTCAGCTCCCTCCTCGAGATCCACGGCGTCACCGTGGACTGGGACAAGGAGTCGGGCTCCATCACCATGGATCCGGCCGGCGTGAAGTCCGCCCTCACCGCGGAGATCGACGCCCACGCGGGCGACTCGCGCATCCCGATCCTCTTCTGCGGCCCGCTGATGCACGCGATCGGCGAGGCCTTCATCCCCGACCTGGGCGGCTGCAAGATCGGCGACCGCCCGATCGACTACCACCTCGAGGTGCTGCGCAACTTCGGTGCGGTGGTGGACAAGCGCCCGGGCGGCATCTCCATCTCCGCCCCCAAGGGGCTGCACGGAGCGAAGCTCGAGCTGCCCTACCCCTCCGTGGGCGCGACGGAGCAGGTGCTGCTCACCGCCGTGAAGGCGGAGGGCATCACCGAGCTCAAGGGCGCCGCGGTGGAGCCGGAGATCCACAACCTCATCGACGTCCTCCAGAAGATGGGCGCGATCATCACGGTGCAGACGGACCGCACCATCCGCATCGAGGGCGTCGCCGAGATGCGCGGGTACAACCACGTCGCCCTGCCGGACCGCAACGAGTCCGCCTCGTGGGCCTCCGCCGCCCTGGCGACGCGCGGCGACATCTTCGTGCGCGGCGCCGCGCAGAGCGACCTCACGGCGTTCCTCAACACGTACCGCAAGATCGGCGGCGAGTTCGACGTCACCGACGACGGCATCCGCTTCTGGCACGCCGGCGGCGACCTCAACCCGCTCGTGCTGGAGACGGACGTGCACCCCGGCTTCATGACCGACTGGCAGCAGCCGCTCGTGGTGGCTCTGACCCAGGCCACGGGCGTCTCGATCGTCCACGAGACCGTGTACGAGAACCGCTTCGGCTTCACCGACGCGCTCGTGCGCATGGGCGCCTCCATCCAGCTGCACCGCGAGTGCCTGGGCTCCGTGCCGTGCCGCTTCGGCCAGCGCAACTTCCTGCACTCCGCCGTGATCTCCGGCCCCACGCCCCTGCACGGCGTGGACTTCGACATCCCTGACCTGCGCGGCGGCTTCTCCCACCTCATCGCCGCGCTCGCGGCCGAGGGCACCTCCACCGCCACGGGCCTGGAGATCATCAACCGCGGCTACGAGCACTTCATGGACAAGCTCCAGGGGCTCGGCGCCGACGTCGAGCTGGCCGAGACCGATCGATGACGTCCGTGGGCCCCGCGAACGCGACCCCTGGGACGGCCGCCCCCACCCGGGCGGAGCGACGGGGCTACGTGGTCCCGGCCGCGCTCGTCCGGCCGCTCATGCGCTCCCTCGTGCGCCAGCGCTGGGAGCACACGGACCGGATCCCGCGCACCGGAGCGATCCTCGCGGTGAACCACATCTCGGAGATCGACCCGCTCTCCGTGGCCCACATGGTCTACAACCAGGGCCTGCTGCCCACCATCATGGCGAAGGCCGAGCTGTGGAAGGTCCCGGGCCTGAAGCAGATGCTCCAGTCCACCCGCATGATCCCCGTGGACCGCTCCCGCGACGGCGGCCGCTCGCTCGAGGCGGCCCGGGCCGCCCTCGCCGCCGGCCGCGTGATCGTGGTGTACCCCGAGGGCACGGTGACCCGCGACCCCGACGGCTGGCCCATGGCGGCCCGCGCCGGCGCCGTCCGCCTGGCCCTGCAGACCGGCGCGCCGCTCGTCCCCGTGGGCCAGTGGGGCATCCAGGAGCTGCTGCCGTACCCGACCCACGCCCTGAAGCCCTTCCCGCGCAAGACCGCGCGCATGGTCGTGGGCGAGCCCGTGGACCTGGACGACCTCCGGGACGTCCCCCTGACGGCCACCGTCCTGCGCACCGGCACCGATCGGATGATGGACGCCGTCACGGACCTCGTGGCGCAGCTGCGCGGCGAGCCCGCCCCGGAGGGCCGGTGGAACCCGAAGACCGGACGCCGGGAGCCCCGAGCGTGACGCACGCGAGTCCACAGGGCCCGCGCCCCGCCGGGGACCCCGCCGTCGTCGCCGTGCTGGGCGCCGGCAGCTGGGGCACCGCCTTCGCCCGCGTGCTGGGCACCAGCACGAGCCCCGAGGGGGCCCGCGCCCGCGAGGTGGTGGTCTGGTCGCGCCGTGCCGAGGTGGCCGAGGCCGTCAACCGCGACCACGCCAACTCGGAGTACCTGCCGGGGATCGAGCTGCCCGCGTGCGTACGCGCCGTCACCGACGCCCGCGAGGCCGTCTCCGGCGCCGGCGTCGTGGTGGTCGCGGTGCCCGCACAGAGCGTGCGCGCCACCCTCGAGTCCGTGGCGGACGCGATCGCGCCGGACGCCGTCGTCGTCTCGCTCGTGAAGGGCCTCGAACGCGGCACGGATGCGCGCCCCTCCCAGGTGTGCGCCGACGTCCTGGGTCTGGCCGCCGACCGCTTCGCTGTGGTCTCCGGGCCCAACCTGGCCCTCGAGATCGCGCGCGGGGAGCCCACCGCCACCGTGGTCGCCTCGACGTCGGCGGCGACCGCCGAGCGCGTGGCCGCGCTCACCGCGGGCCGCACCTTCCGCCCCTACACCAACACGGACGTCGTGGGCGTGGAGATCGGCGGGATCGTGAAGAACGTGATCGCCCTCGCCGTGGGCATCTGCGACGGCCAGGGCCTGGGGGACAACTCGAAGGCCTCGATCATCACGCGCGGCCTGGCCGAGACCACCCGCCTGGCCGTGCGCCTGGGCGGCGACGCCGGCACCCTCGCCGGACTCGCGGGCCTGGGCGACCTCGTGGCCACGTGCGCCTCTCCGCTCTCGCGCAACCGCAGCGCCGGACGTCTGCTCGGCACCGGCATGGGCGTGGACGAGGCCGTGGCCGCCATGAAGCAGACCGCGGAGGGCCTGAAGTCCGTGTCCGCGATCGTCCACGTGGCCCGCGCGCACGGCGTGGAGATGCCCATCAGCGAGGCCATGGACCGGGTCGTCGCCGGCTCCGTGGACGTGCACCACCTGGCCGGCCTCCTGCTCGGCCGGGACCTGAAGTCGGAAGGACGCATCGCATGACCGCCACCCCCGAGGCCGCCCCGGCCGCCACCGTCCACGATGCCTCCGCCGCGGGCGGGCCCGCCGGCCGCCGCCCGCGCGTGCTCCTGCTGTTCGGCGGCCGCTCGAGCGAGCACCCCATCAGCTGCGTCACCGCCGCCGGTGTGCTGCACGCGGCGGACCCCGCGCGCTGGGACGTGGTGCCCGTGGGCGTCGCACGCTCGGGCCTGTGGTCCCACGGCGAGGTGGACGTCGCGGGGTTCCGCCTCGACGCGGGCGAGCTCCCGGAGGTCCCCGAGCCGCAGCGCCCGGTGAGCGTGCGCACGCGCGCGGACGGCGCCGTCGAGCTCGTGGCCGAGGACGGCGCCTCCCTCGGCCCGGTGGACGTGGTGTTCCCCCTGCTGCACGGCCCGTTCGGCGAGGACGGGACGCTGCAGGGCATGTTCGAGTCCCTGGGCCTGCCCTACGTGGGCTGCGGCGTGCTCGCCTCCGCCGTCGGCATGGACAAGCACTTCATGAAGGTGGCCTTCCAGGCCGCCGGCCTCGAGGTGGGGCCGTGGGAGACCATCACGGACCGCCAGTGGGCGCGGGACCCCGAGGCCGCGCTCGAGCGCGCCGGCCGCCTCGCGCACCCGCTCTTCGTCAAGCCCGCCCGCGGCGGCTCCTCGTTCGGCATCACCCGCGTGGCCGAGGGCGAGGACCTGCGCGCCGCGATCGAGGAGGCGCGCCGCTACGACCCCAAGGTCGTGGTGGAGGCCGGCATCCTGGGCCGGGAGATCGAGTGCGCCGTCCTGGACGGCCACGGCACGGAGGCCCCGCGCGCCTCCCTGCCCGGGGAGATCGTGGTGAAGGGCTCCGAGGCCGGCCACCAGTTCTACGACTTCGAGGCGAAGTACCAGGACCGCGAGGCCGCGCAGCTCTCCTGCCCGGCCGAGCTGCCCGAGGAGCAGATCGCGCGCCTGCGCGAGCTCGCCGTCACCGCCTTCGAGGCCGTGGACGGCTCCGGCCTGGGCCGCTGCGACTTCTTCCACACCCCGGACGGGCGCTGGGTCGTCAACGAGATCAACACGATGCCCGGCTTCACCCCGATCAGCATGTACCCCGCGATGTGGGAGCGCACGGGCCTGCCCTACGCCGAGCTCATCTCGGAGCTGCTGGACCTCGCGATCGAGCGCGGCACCGGCCTGCACTGAGCCGGGCCGCGCCGCGCGGCGGGCGGCCTCAGCCCACGGGCGTCGCGTCCTCCAGGTTCACGCACGCGCGCTCGGCGGGGATGCGGGCCACGGCGGAGGACAGGCCGGTCATCACCGAGTCCGAGCTCGCCCGGTCCTTCGCGAAGAGCACCTCGACGGCGGGCGTGCGGCCGTACGTGGTGAGGCGCCAGTTCGCGTCCTCGTCCCGCACCACCCAGTCGACCTCGTCCACGCGCAGGCACGGGTCCGTGGTGGGGCCGGGGGAGGGCACGCCGCAGCGCAGCACGACGGCCGCCGGGTCACCCCACACGGCGGTGGCCTGGCTGTCCGTGGGGCGCAACGGGAGGTCGGCCAGCTCGTCCGGCATGGCGATCATGGCGGGGGCGCACGCGGGGTCCGCGGCGTCGGGGGCGGCCTCCACGGTGGCCGTGCGGCCCGAGCACGCGGTGGTGGCCAGGGCGACGGCGGCCAGCAGGGCGGACAGGCGGACCGGAGCGGGGACGCGGGACGGCATCCTCCCAGGATAGGGGGCGGGCCCTGTCGCGTCGCCCCGGTGGCCTAGCATGGACGGGATCGACCCGCCGACCCGCGCGCCGCGTCCGGCGCCCCCGCCCAGCAGGAGTACACGCCGTGAACAGCGCCCCCGCCTCCGCACCGGACGAGACCCCGCACCGCGCGCCGCGCCGCCGCCGGCCCGTGCTGCTCATCGTCCTGGCCGTCCTCCTGGCCGCCCTGCTGGCCCTCGGCATCACCGCCGCCGTGTACCTCTCCGGTCTGGCCCGCTCGGTGGACGAGGACACCCAGCGCTTCGACGGCGGCGCGTTCCCCGCGGAGTCGCTGCGTCCGGCGGAGCCCGGGAAGGACGGCGCGGGATCGGACGGCGACGGGAGCGGCGGGAACGACGGCAAGGGCGCGGCCGCCGGCAACGCCGCTCCCGGCGTGTGGACCCCCACCGCCCCGCCGCCCGGCGTGGACCCGACGATGGCCGAGGCCGCCGCCCAGGGCCCCGAGGCCCCCTCCGCGGACGAGAAGGCGGACGGCGCCGCCGTCGACTTCCTCCTCGTGGGCGAGGACGCCGGCGCGGAGGGCCGCGGCGAGACCGGCCGCTCCGACACGATGATGTGGGTCCACGTGCCCGGCGACCGCAGCCGCGTGGACGTCATGTCCGTCATGCGCGACCTCTGGGTGCCGATCCCAGGCCAGGGCGACCGCAAGGTCAACGCCGCCTACTCGCTCGGCGGGATCCCGTTGACCGTGAGCACCGTGGAGAACATGTTCCAGGCGCGCGTGGACCATGTGGTGGCGGTGGACCTGGCCGGCTTCCAGGGCCTCGTGGACGCCCTCGGCGGCGTGACCGTGCAGAACCCCACCGCGTTCACCTCCACCGGCGGCGTGGACTTCCCGGCGGGGACGGTGCAGATGGACGGGGCGAAGGCCCTGGTCTACGCCCGTGAGCGCTACACCCTGCCGCGCGGCGACTACGACCGCGTGGAAAACCAGCAGCGCCTCGTCAAGGCGATCATGGCCGAGTTCCTCTCCCTGGACACCCTCTCGGACCCGGGCCGCGTGCAGCAGTCCGTGGAGCGCTTCGCCCCCTACCTGACCCTGGACGACTCCCTGGACTCGGGCGCCCTCGCCTCCCTCGCGTGGTCCCTGCGCGACGCACGGGACGCCCCGATCGTCACGAGCACCGTGCCCACGCTGGGCGTCGGCACGGCGGGGGACAACCAGTCCGTCGTGTGGCCCGACTGGGCCGGCATCCGCGCGATCGGCAAGGGCATCCGCACGGGCGGCCTCGGCGAGGTCGTCGGGCAGTGAGCACCCCGAGCGGGCCGACGTCCGTGGAGCGCTGGCTGGTCCTCGCCGAGGACCTGGTCGGCCGTGCCGCGCCCCGCCTCAACGCCCTGAACGTCTTCCCGGTGCCGGACGCTGACACGGGGTCGAACATGCTCGCGACCCTGCGAGCCGCCCGCGCGGCCGCGGAGTCGGCGGAGACCGCTGACGTCGGGGCGGTCATGGCGCGGGTGGGCCGGGCCGCCCTGGACGCGGCGCACGGCAACTCGGGGACGCTCCTCGCCGTCGCCCTGGCCGGCGCGTCCGGGCCGCTGCGCGGCCGCCGGGAGGTGCGCGTGGCGGACCTGGCCGCGGCCTTCGGCGCGGCGGACGAGGCGGCGCGCGCCGCGCTCTCCGAGCCCCAGGAGGGCACCATCCTCACCGTGCTCACCTCGGCGGCCGAGAGCCTGGAGCGCTCGGCGGCCGAGGCGCCGTCGGGCACCGGGGAGGACTCCCGGCTGGCGGACGCCGTCACCGCGATGGTGGCGGGCAGCCTGCGAGCGGTGGAGGGGACGGAGGCGCTCCTGCCCACGCTCGCGGACGCCCACGTGGTGGACGCCGGCGCCGTGGGCCTGCTGTGGGTGCTCGAGGCCCTGCGCTCGGCCGTGACCGGCACCGAGGTGGACGCCGAGCTCGCCGCCGCTCTGCACGGGTACGCGGACGAGTCCCGCGAGGCCGTGGCCGCACCCGCGGGGCACGCGGCCGGCGTCGAGGTCATGGGCACCCTCGCGCTGACCCCCCTGGACGCCGCGGAGCTGCGCCGCCGCCTGGACGCGGTGGGGGACTCGCTGATCCTCGCCCCCGTGTCCAGGGAGCTGGACGAGCAGGGGCGGGTGCCGTGGCGCGTCCACGTGCACGTGCCCCGCGCCGAGGACGCCGTGGACGTGCTGCGCGCGGCGGGCGAGCCCGCGGGCCTGTCCGTCACAGACCTGAGCGCGCCGGCCCACGCGCACCGTCACGAGGCCGACGGGCGCCATGGCCGCTGACGTCGCCGTCACGGACCTGCCCCTCACCGAGGTGCTCTCTGGCACGCTGCCCGGGCGCCTCGAGAAGGAGCTCGGGCTCCGCACCGTCGGAGAGCTGCTGGACCACACGCCGCGCCGCTGGGTCGAGCGCGGGGAGCTGACGCCGATCGCGGCGCTCCCGTGGGACTCCGAGGTCACCGTGGTGGCCGTCGTCGAGTCCGTGAGCACCCGCCAGATGCGCAGCCGCGGCGGGTTCATCGTGGACGTGACCGTGGCGGACCCCTCCGTGGCCGGCGTGCCCGGGGCGAGCCTGTCCATGGCCTTCTTCAACGGCCACGACGCGCGCCGCCGCCTGGCCCCCGGCGTCACCGCCATGTTCCAGGGGAAGACCACCGAGTACCGCGGGCGGATCACGCTCAACAACCCGGACTTCGCGCTCCTGGACGACGACGTCGCGCCCGGCGAGGTGGACGTGCGCCCCGTGCCGATCTACCGCTCCACGGGCAAGCTGCCGAGCTGGACGGTCCGCTCGGCGCTCCAACGGGTCCTCGAGACCGTGGACCTGGACCGGATCCCGGAGCTCCTGACGCCCGAGATCCGCGCGATGACCGCCGCCGACCTCGACCTGGACGCACCCCTGCCCGGCACCGCCCAGGCCTACCGGGACCTCCACGCGCCGGACGACGTGGCCGACACCGGCCCCGCCCGCACGGCCCTCGCCCTGCGCGAGGCCCTCGTGGTGCAGGCCGCGCTGGCGTGGCGCCGCAGCCGGGAGCGGGCCGTCCCCGCGGTCCCGCGCCCGCCCCGCGCCGGCGGGCTGCGGGAGGCCCTCGACGCGCGCCTGCCCTTCACGCTGACCGCGGGCCAGCGGCGCGTGGGGGAGGAGCTCTCCGCCGAGCTCGCCCGCGAGAGGCCGATGAGCCGCCTGCTCCAGGGCGACGTGGGCGCGGGCAAGACCCTCGTGGCCCTGCGCGCGATGCTCCAGGTGGTGGACGCCGGCGGCCAGGCCGCACTCGTGGCCCCCACGGAGGTCCTCGCCGCCCAGCACCACCGCGCCCTGCTGCGCCTCATGGGCCCGCTGGCCGACGACGGCGCCCGCGGGCTCGGCGGCGTCGGCACCCTCGGCCTCGACGACGGCCGGGAGGGTCCCCACACGGGCGTCGTCCTCGTGACCGGGTCCCAGCGGGCCGCCGCCCGGCGCGAGGCGCTGCTCGCGCTCGCCTCGGGGGAGGCGGGGATCGCCGTCGGGACGCACGCCCTGCTCTCGGACACGGTGGGGTTCGCGGAGCTCGCGCTCGCCGTGGTGGACGAGCAGCACCGCTTCGGCGTGGACCAGCGCGAGGCCCTGCGCCGCGCCAACCCGGGCACGCACCTGCTCGTCATGTCCGCCACGCCCATCCCGCGCTCGGTGGCCATGACCGTCTTCGGCGACCTCGACCTCACCGTCCTCGAGGGCCTGCCCTCCGGCCGCCAGCCGGTCACCACGCACGTCGCGCGGATGGCGCACGGCCCGCGCGTGATCGGGCGCGTGTGGGAGCTGATCGCGGAGCACGTCGCCGCGGGGCACCAGGCCTTCGTGGTGTGCCCGCGGATCGACCCGGACGACGCGGACCCGGGCCACGCGAACGTGACGGAGATGGCCCCGCGGCTCGAGGCGCTGCCCGCGCTCGCGGCCGCCCGCCCGGGCGGGGCGCGGATCGGGGTGGTGCACGGCCGGATGGACCAGGCCGAGCAGGACGCCGCGATGCAGGCGTTCGCGCGCGGGGAGACGGACGTGCTCGTGGCCACCACCGTCGTGGAGGTGGGCGTGGACGTGCCCAACGCCACCGTCATGGCCGTGCTGGACGCGGACGACTTCGGCCTCTCCACCCTCCACCAGCTGCGCGGCCGCGTGGGCCGCGGCCCCGGCGCGTCCGTGTGCCTCCTGGCCACGCGCCTGCCGGACGGGCACGCCTCCCTGCGCCGCCTCGAGGTGCTCGAGCAGACCCAGGACGGTCTGCGGATCGCGCAGGAGGACCTGGCCCACCGCGGCGTCGGCGACGTCCTCGGGGCGCAGCAGTCCGGCCTGGCCTCCGGGCTGCGCCACGTGGACGTCATCGCGGACGCCCCGCTCATCGGCCTGGCCGCGGACGCCGTGGCGCGCATCATGGCAGCCGGCGAGGGGCTCTCCGCGCACCCGGCGCTGGCCGCCGAGGTGACCCGCTGGGAGGGCGAGCACCTCACCGCCGCCGACTACCTCGAGAAGGGCTGACCCCGTGTCCCGCATCATCGCCGGCGCCGCCGCCGGCCGCCCCCTGCGCTCCGTGCCCGGCACGGGCACCCGCCCCACGACGGACCGCACCAAGGAGGCCCTCTTCTCCTGGCTCTCCGCGCGGGACTGGACGGACGGCACCCGCGTGCTCGACCTCTACGCCGGCTCCGGCTCGCTGGGGTGCGAGGCGGCGAGCCGGGGCGCGGCGAGCGTCGTGCTCGTGGAACGGCACCGCCGCGCCGCCGAGGTGTGCCGCGCCAACGCGGCGATGGTCAACGAGGCCCTCGGGAGGACAGTGGTGAGCGTGCGCGCCTCCTCCGTCGAACAGGTGCTCGCCGTCGGCGGGGCGCAGGGCCTCGAGGACGGAGGCGAGCCCGTGGACCTCATCCTCGCCGACCCGCCCTATCCCGAGGCGGGGGAGGCGTTCCACGCCGTCCTCGCCGCCGCCGCCGCGCGGCTCAGCCCCGGCGGGCTGCTCGTGCTGGAGCGCTCCGCGCGCGACCCGGCCCCGCGGCGCCCGGCCACGCTCGAGGAGGTCGACGTGCGCGCGTACGGCGAGACCGCCCTCTACCTGTGGCAGGACGAGCGCTGAGCCCCGTGCCCCCGCTCGGCGGGCGGGGGCCCGACGGCACGCGGCCGCGCGGGAGAGGGGAGCGTCAGCCCCGGCGCAGCCGCGGCGCGGCCTCGGCGAGGCGCCGCATGCCCTCGGCCACCACGTCCTCGGACTTGCAGAACGCCAGCCGCAGCCAGGAGGCGAGGTGGGCGTCGGCCGGATCGTCCGTCGGCCGGCACAGCGCGCTCACCGGGATGCCCGCGACGCCGGCCTCGCGCACCCAGTCCCGCACGGCCGCCGAGGCGTCCGTCACGCCCCAGGGGGCCAGGTCCACCACCACGAAGTACCCGGCGTCCGGCACCACGGGCTCCAGGCCCACGGCGCGCAGCCCTGCCACGAGGGTGTCCCGCGTGGCGCGGTACCGCTCCCGCTGCCCCACGAGGTGCGCCTCGCCCCGCGGCAGGTAGGCGGCCATGGCCGCCTGGTAGGCCGGGCCCGTGGAGAAGGTGAGGTACTGCTTCACGGCGCGCACGGCGGCCACGAGCTCGGCGGGCCCGGCCAGCCAGCCCACCTTCCACCCGGTCACGGCGAACGCCTTCCCGGCCCCGGACGCCGTCAGGGCGATCTCCCGGGCCCCGGGGATCGAGCGCAGGGAGACGTGCTCGCCCTCGAACACGAGGTGCTCGTACACCTCGTCGGAGAGGATCAGCACGCCGCGCTCCCGGCACAGCCGCACGATCTCCTCGAGCAGGGCGCGCGGGTACACCGCGCCGGTCGGATTGTGCGGGGTGTTGAGGATGAGCAGCCGGGTGCGGTCGGTCAGCGCCGCCGCGATCCGGGCCGGGTCGGGCAGGAACGCGGGCGGCTCCACGGGCACGGTCACGTGGCGGGCGCCGGCCAGGGCGACGGTCGCGGCGTGGGAGTCGTAGAACGGCTCCACCGTCACCACCTCGTCGCCGGGGCCGACGAGGGCCAGCACAGTGGCGGCGATCGCCTCCGTCACCCCGGCGGTGACCAGCAGCTCGGCATCCGGGTCCTCCGTCACGCCCCAGTGCGCCCGGCGGTGCTCGACGACGGCGCGGCGCAGCGCCGCGTCCCCGCCGCCGGGCGCGTACTGGTTCGGGCCCGCGAGGACGGCGTCCGCGGCCAGGCGCAGCAGGTCCGCGGGGCCGTCGGCGTCGGGGAAGCCCTGCCCCAGGTTCACGGCACCGTGCTCGGCCGCGAGGGCCGTCACCGTCTCGAAGACGGTGGGCGCGGGGACGCCCCCGCGCAGCAGCCCGGTGGCCTCGGCGGCGCGGCGCCATGGTCCGGGGACGGCGGCGGGAGTCGGGTGGGGGGCCGGGGTGTCCATGGCGGCCACTGTACTTTCCGGCCGGCCGGCTCGCGGGCGGGGGCGGAGAGCGGTCCTCGCCCCCGCCGGGCCCCCGGGGTAGGTTGGGCGCATGCGTCGTGCCGTCTGCCCCGGATCCTTCGACCCGCTGCACAAGGGTCACGTCGAGGTCATCATGCGGGCCGCCAACCTCTTCGACGAGGTGATCGTGGCCGTCTCCGTGAACCCCAAGAAGACGTACCGGTTCACCGTGGACGAGCGCATCGAGATGGTCGAGGCCACGGTCTCCTCCCTGTCCGGCGTGAGCGCCCGGCCCATGGGGACCGGCCTGCTCGCCGAGTTCTGCCGCTCCGTGGGTGCGGACACCATCGTGAAGGGCCTGCGGGACGGCGCCGACCTCGCCTTCGAGGCGCCCATGGCCACGATGAACCGCCACCTCACGGGCGTGGAGACGGTCTACCTGCAGGCCGATCCGCGGTTCGCCCACCTCTCGTCCTCCCTCATCAAGGAGGTCCACGGCCTGGGCGGAGACGTCCGCGACTTCGTCCCCGCCGCCGTGATGCGGCGCCTGAACGCCGCACCGTCCCCGTCCGCCGTCCCCGACCCGTCCAGGAGCACCCGTCCATGACCGAGCAGACCCCCACCCGCCCGCGCACGCGCAAGGCCGTCATCCCGGCCGCCGGCCTGGGCACGCGCTTCCTCCCGGCCACGAAGGCCATGCCCAAGGAGATGCTGCCGGTGGTCGACCGCCCTGCCATCGAGTACGTGGTGGCGGAGGCCCGCCGCGCGGGGCTGTGCGACGTCCTGATGATCACAGGCCGCAACAAGCGCGCCCTCGAGGACCACTTCGACCGCCACCCGGCCCTCGAGGCCACGCTCGAGCGCAAGGGAGACCAGAAGCGCATCGACCTGATCCGCGAGTCGGACCTCGTGGGGGACATCCACTACGTGCGCCAGGGCGCCGCGCTCGGCCTCGGCCACGCCGTCGGCTGTGCGCGCCGCCACGTCGGGGAGCAGCCGTTCGCGGTGCTCCTGGGCGACGACCTGATCGGCGCCGACGACGACCTGCTGGTCCGCATGATCGACGCCCAGGAGCGCCTCGGCGGCTCCGTCGTCGCGCTCATGGAGGTCCCGGAGGAGGCCGTCTCCTCGTACGGCGTGGCCGCCGTCGAGGCCGTGGAGGGCACCGACGAGGTGGTGCGCGTGACCGGCCTCGTGGAGAAGCCCGCCCGCGAGGACGCCCCCTCTCGCCTCGCGGTCATCGGCCGCTACGTGCTCTCCCCGGCGGTGTTCGACGTGCTCGACGAGACCGCTCCGGGCCGCGGCGGCGAGATCCAGCTGACGGACGCGCTGCAGACCCTCGCGGAGGGCGAGGGCGAGGGGTACGGCGTGCACGCCGTCGTCTTCGAGGGCCGCCGCTACGACACGGGGGACAAGCTGGGCTACCTCCAGGCCGTGGTGGAGCTCGGCGTGGACCACCCCGAGCTCGGCGACGACCTGCGGGCCTGGCTCAAGGGGTTCGCCGCCGGACTCTGAGGCGCGCCGCCCGTGCGCCGCTTTGGCGTGGAACGGGGCAGCCGCTAGGATGGGCTGTCGGTCCATCGTGGCCTGACCCTGCCTGCACGCGTCGAACGGTCCGATCCGGACAGTCGGCGCGGCCCGTCCCACCGCCGAGAGGAGCGATCATGGACACCGACGAACGCCCCGACGCGGGGTCGCCGTGGGTCATCTCCGTGCGCGACCTCCTGCGCGGAGCCGGGATCCAGCGTCACGTGACGGCCCAGTGGCCCGCCCCCGAGGGGGTGAGCACGCCTGTCCTCGGCGTCCCCGCGGGGGACCTCGTGGACGTCGAGCTGCGCCTCGAGGCCGTCCACGAGGGCGTGCTCGTCACCGGCACCGCGGACGCGGACCTGGTGGGCGAGTGCGGCCGCTGCCTGACCCCTCTGCGCGAGGGGATCACCGTGGACCTGCAGGAGCTGTTCCTCACCGGCGCGTCCCGGGACGAGGCCGGCGACCAGCCGATCGTGGTGCACGAGACCGTGGACCTGGAACCCGTGTTCCGGGACGCCGTGGTCATCACCCTGCCGTTCCAGCCGCTGTGCCGGCCGGACTGCGAGGGCCTGTGCGCCGACTGCGGCATCCGCCTCGAGGACGCGCCCGAGGGGCACGCCCACGAGCGCGTGGATCCGCGCTGGGCGGCGCTCGCCGCCCTCGCGGGCACCGAAGAGACCTCCAACACCGAGACAGAAGAGAGATAGCCGTGGCAGTCCCGAAGCGGAAGATGTCCCGTTCCAACACCCGTTCCCGTCGTTCCCAGTGGAAGGCCGAGGCCCCCACGCTGGTCAAGACCGTGGAGAACGGCCGCGTGTCCTACCGCCTGCCCCACCAGGCCGAGCTGAAGACCGACGCCGCCGGCACCCCGCTGTTCTTCGAGTACAAGGGCCGCAAGGTCGCTGACGCCTGAGATGGCGTCGTCACCGGCTCGCCGCGGGGTCGCCCCCGCGCCGGAGACACCTGAACTGTTCGAGCGTCTCGGCGTGCACATCACGTCCGAGACGCTCGAACGTGCTTTGACGCACCGTTCGTACGCGTACGAGCACGGCGGCCTGCCCACCAACGAGCGCCTCGAGTTCCTCGGGGACTCGGTGCTGGGCTACGTGGTCACGGACCACATCTTCGCCGTGTACCCGGACCTGCCCGAGGGCGACCTCGCCCGGCGCCGGGCCGCCGTCGTCTCGACGCGTGCGCTCGCGAAGGTGGCTCGCCGGATCGGCATCGGCCCGTTCATCAAGCTCGGCACGGGCGAGGCCCGCACGGGCGGCGCGGACAAGGACTCGATCCTCGCGGACAGCCTCGAGGCCCTCATCGGCGCCACCTACGTGGACCACGGGGCGGTGGCCGCCGCGGCCCTCGTGCACCGGCACGTCGTGCCGCTGCTCGACGAGCCGGACCTGATGCGCGAGAGCACCGACTGGAAGACCGTGGTGGCCGAGGCCGCCAGCCGGCACCGACTCGGCGAGGTCGTGTACGTCATCGAGGGACAGGGCCCCGCGCACGACCCGCGCTACCGCGCCACCCTGCGTGTGGGCGGGAAGGACTACGGCTCCGCCGTCGCCAGCTCGAAGAAGCAGGCCGAGCGCGAGGCCGCGGCCGAGTCCTGGCCGGCCCTGGAGGCCGACCTGCCCGCCGCGGGGCGCTGAGCCCGCCGTGCCGGAGCTCCCCGAGGCGGAGGTCGTGCGCCGGGGCATGGCCCGCAGCGCCGCCGGTGCCGCCGCCGGCCCCCTCGAGGTGCTCGACGCCCGCTCGGTGCGCCGCAGCCCCGGGGGACCCGCCGCGCTGCGCGCGCGCCTCGACGGGGCCGTCCTCGCCGAGCCCGCGCGGCGCGGCAAGTTCCTGTGGCTGCCGCTCGCGGACGGCGACGACGCCGTCGTCGTCCACCTGGGGATGAGCGGCCAGGTGCTCGTGGCCGAGCCCGCCGATCCTGACCCGCGCCACCTGCGGCTGCGCCTCCCGATCACCACGGGCGACGGCGCGGCGCGCGAGCTGCGGTTCGTGGACCAGCGGCTCTTCGGCGGCTGGTGGCTGGACCCGCTCGTCACCGAGGCCGCGACGGGGGAGCGGATCCCCGCGACGGCGGCCCACATCGCCCTGGACCCCCTCCACCCGCTCTTCGACCCCGCGGCCGTGCACGCCCGCCTGGCGCGGCGGCGCAGCGTCCTCAAGCGCGCGCTCCTGGACCAGTCCCTCGTGTCCGGGATCGGCAACATCTACGCGGACGAGGCGCTCTGGGCGGCTCGGCTGCACCCCGAACGCCCCACCTCCCGCCTGCGCCGCGCCGAGACCGTGGGCGTCCTCGAGGCCGTGCGGGAGATCATGGGGCGCGCCCTCGAGCAGGGCGGCACGAGCTTCGACGCGCTCTACGTGAACGTGGACGGGCGCTCCGGCGAGTATGCCCGCTCCCTGCAGGCGTACGGCCGCACGGGCTTGCCGTGCCGGCGCTGCGCGGCGGAGGGCGTCGTCTCCCTGATCGTGCGCGAGCCGTTCATGGGGCGGGCCTCCCACCGCTGCCCGCGGTGCCAGCCGAGACCGCGGCGGGCCTCCGCGCGCCCCGGTCCCTAGACTGTGCGGAGCCATTCCCGACAGGAGCCGACGTGACCCAGCCCCCGCAGACGCCGTGGACGCCTCGTGGCCCCGCAGACGGCACGCCGCCCGAGGACTCCGTTGCGGAGCACCGGCAGCCGGCGGGGCCCACGCCCGCGCCGTCCCCCGCCCGGGGCCGGCGCCGGCGTCGCCGCCGCTGGCCGTGGGTCCTCGGCCTCCTCGCGCTCCTGCTGGGGGCCGCCGTGGTGCTCGCGGGCTGGTACGCCGTCTCGCTCGGGCGCGTCTACGACGAGCAGCGGAAGACCGTGGACACCGGGGCGCTCGACGACGCCGGCTCCGGACCGATGAACATCCTGCTGCTCGGCTCCGACTCCCGCTCCGAGGAGGAGGGCGCGGACGCGGGCGACGGGCGCTCCGACACGATGATGCTGGTGCACCTCCCGGCGGACCGGGAGCACGTCTACATCATGTCGATCCTGCGCGACACGTGGGTGGAGATCCCCGGTCGCCACCAGGACAAGGTCAACGCGGCGTTCGCGATGGGCGGCTACCCGCTGGCCGTCGACACCGTGGAGCAGCTGATGGGCGTGCCCGTGCACCACCTCATGGAGGTGGACTTCCAGGGCTTCCGCGGCGTCACGGACGCCCTCGGCGGCGTGAAGGTCTGCAACCCCACCGCCTTCTCCTCGGGGCAGACCAATCCCTCCTACTTCCCGCGGGGCGAGATCCTCCTCCAGGACACCGCGGCCCTGCGCTACGTGCGGGAGCGCCACGCGTTCGAGGACGGGGACATGACCCGGGTGGAGAACCAGCAGCGCTACGTGGGCGGGGCCCTGGGGCGCTTCCTGAGCCCGGAGATCCTGGCGAACCCGGGCCGCACCTCCGACGTCGTCTCCGTCCTCTCCCGGCACCTCTCGGTGGACGACGGCCTGGACGCCGCCACCGTGGCGTCGCTGGCATGGCAGCTGCGCGAGGTGGGCCGCGAGGACGTGGAGATGTTCTCCGTGCCGATCGCCGGGTCCGGCCGCTCTCCCGGCGGCCAGTCCATCCTGGAGCTGGACCCGGCCAGGATGGACTCGCTGCGCTCCGCCCTCGCGGCGGACGACGTGCAGGGCTACATCGAGGCGGAGGAGGCCGCGCGCAGCCGCCGCGCGGCCGAGAAGGCCGCGGAGGCGTCCGCGTCCCAGAGCGCGTCCAGCTCCTCGAGCACCGCGGAGCCGAGCCCGTCCGCACCGCCGGCCCCGAGCCCCGCCGTCCCCGAGGAGGTCTGCGGTGGCTGACGCCCGCTCCGCGGGCCGTGCCCGCCCCCCGCGTCTGATGCTCGTGACGCACTCCTACCGCCCGGAGCGCACGCCTCCGGCGCGACGTTGGGCCGTCGTGGTCCGCGTGCTGCGCGAGGCCGGCTGGGACGTGGATGTGATCGCCCCCGGCGGACTGCGCGCCTCCCACGGCGACGACGGCGAGCGCCTCCTCCCCACGCCGCGGCTGGCACGCGGGGCCGGGAGCCGCAACGGACGCTTCGTGGAGGCCGTGGTGCACAGCGTGCTCGCGGTGCCGCGGGGCCTGCTGGCACCCCGCCCCGACGTCGTGGTGGCCACCGTCCCCGCCCTTCCCGTCGTGGTGGCCGGCTGGGCCCTGTCCCGCCTGCGCCGACGCCCCCTCGTGCTCGAGATGCGCGACGCGTGGCCGGACCTCGCCCACGAGGCCGGGGTGCACGAGGGCCCGCTGGGCAGGGCCATGGAGCGCGTCGTGGCGGGCGGGCAACGGGCCGCGGACGTCGTCGTGACGGTGACCGAGGGCTTCGCCGAGACCCTGCGCGCGAGGGGGATGGGCGAGGTGGTGACGCTGGGCAACGGCGTGGATCTCGGCCGCGTGCGCACCGTGCCGCCCCGGGAACGGGCCGCCGGGGAGCTGCGCGTCCTCTACCTGGGCAACATGGGGGAGAGCCAGGGTCTCGAGCGCCTCGTGGAGGCCGCGGCCCGTCTGCGCGCGTCACATCCCGGCGTGCAGGTGCGCCTCGTGGGGGATGGCACGCGCCGCGCGGCGCTCGAGGAGCTGAACGCCCGCCTGGGCGGGGCCGCGGAGCTCCTCGATCCCGTGGAGGGTGTCTCCGTCGGCGAGCAGTACGCGTGGGCGGACACCCTCGTGGTCTCCCTGCGCCCCGATTGGCCGAGCTTCCGCCACACCGTCCCCTCCAAGACCTACGAGGTCCTCGCGGTCGGCCGTCACGTCACCGGCCAGGTGACGGGGGAGGCCGCCCACACGCTGGAGGCGGCCGGCGGTGCCGACGTCGTCGGCCCGGGCGTGGACGACCTCGTGGCGCACCTGGCCGCGCTCGCCGCGGACCCCGCCCGGACGGCCGTCGGCGACGGCGGGCGGGCGTGGGTGAGCGAGCACGCGGACGCCCGCTGTCTGGGCTCACGCTACGTCGAGCTCGTAGACCGTCTGGTCCGCTCGGCCCGCTCCGGGGCTCACCCGTCATCGCCGAAGGGACTCTCATGAACCGACGCCTGCCCGCGCCCGCCCAGGTAGCGGCCAACCTCGGACTGACGGTCTCGACGGTGGCCGACCACCTGCTGGACGATCCCGTCGTGCTTGCCCTCCAGGTGATGAGGCGCCTGCCACCCCGGGCTCGGACCGCAGCGGCGGATGCCCTGGCCGGTGCCGGGGGTGGCCCGCTCGCTGTCCTGACCGCCCTCGGCCACGCGGCCGCGGGTCGCCCGGCCGAACTGGGCGCACTGGTCCGCTCGAGGGTGGGGCAGGCGTCTCCCGTCGAGCGCGTGCATCTCGCCGACGTGCTGACCGCCGCCCAGGAACCTGAGCTCGCCGACGAGCTCCTCTCGGGCACCCCGTCGGGGACACGGGGCTGGTCCGAGGCGCGGGCCCGGTGGCACTGGCACCATGGGCAGGTCGACGAGGCCATCGCTGTCCTGACAACCCGGGGGCGGCCAGGCCGCCTGCGGGCGCGCTTCTATTCGGAACACCGGGCTCTGACGGGGGGCCTCACCCTCCTGTCGGGACGGGACGTGAAGCGTGCGGTCGGGTACGAGCCGACGCCGCGCAGGGTCCTCCACGTGCTCACCAACTCCCTGCCCCATACCGGGTCCGGCTACGCGCAGCGCTCGCACAGCCTGCTCCTCGCGACGCGCGAGGCCGGTTGGCACCCTGAGGCGGTGACACGGCTGGGATGGCCCGTGCAGACGGGGGTGCTGCGTGCCCGGAGCGCAGACGAGGTCGACGGAGTGCTCTATCACCGCCTTCTCACCCCTCGTCTCGAGCCGGGCATGGACCACCGATTGGCCCAGCACGCGCGCCTGCTCCTGGACCTCGTCTTGGACCGACGGCCGGCTGTGCTCCACACGACCACCCACTGGGTGAATGCCGTGGTGACGAGGGCGGTGGCGGAGGCAGTGGGGATCCCGTGGGTCTATGAGGTCCGTGGCCAGCTCGCAGACACGTGGGCCTCGACCCGGGGGCCGGAGGCGAAGCGCTCGCAGCGCTACCGCCTCTTTCAGGCCCGGGAGTCCGAGGCGGTCCGCAGCGCCGACGCGGTGGTCACGCTGGGTGAGCAGATGGCTCGGCGCATTGCGGCAGACGGCGTGCCCCGGGGGGAGATCGTCCTCAGCCCGAACGCTGTCGGAGGAGCCTTCCTCCAGACGCCGCGTGACGCCCATCAGGCCCGTAGCGAGCTTGGGCTGGACGCGGCGGCCGAATACATCGGCACCGTCTCCTCCATCGTCCCCTACGAGGGACTCGACGATCTCCTCCGTGCGGCGGCGATCCTCGCCCCACGTCGGCCGCGCCTGCGTGTCCTGCTGGTGGGCGACGGGACGGATCTGCCCAGGCTCAGGCAGCTGGCCGTCGAGCTGGGCATTGACGACCGGCTCGTGACGACCGGACGGGTCGACCGCTCCCTGGCCCCCCTCTACCATCGGGCGCTCGACGTCTTCTGCGTGCCCCGCAAGGACATGGACGTCACCCGGTCCGTGACTCCCATGAAGCCTCTCGAGGCGATGGCGTCGGAGCGTCCCACACTCGTCTCCGCCCTTCCCGCACTCCGAGAGATTGTGACCGACGGGGTGACGGGTATCACCGTGCCCCCCGAGGACCCGGCCGCCTGGGCCGGCGCACTGGAGTCGGTGCTCTCCGACCCCGAGTGGGCTCGATCCCTGGGGCAGGCGGCTCGGGCATGGGTGGTGGCGGAGCGGACGTGGGGCTCGAACGCGGAGCGCTATGCGGCCCTCTACGCCAGGCTCGGCGCGGCCGAGTCAAGACCCAATGAGCCGTCCGCGACGGGCCGTCCCTATACTCGAGGGGAATAAGACACGCCTGGCCGATCGCTGTCGGTGATCGTTGCCGCCGGACGAGAGTCAACCTGGGGCGAGGACGTCCCGCCCGGCTCCACCATTTGGGCCCCGAGAGAAGTGAACGAGGATTCTTCATGAGCGAGATCAGCAGCGTCGCCGTCGTCGGCCTGGGCTACATCGGCCTCCCCACCGCCGCGATCCTGGCAGAGAACGGCGTGCGGGTCCACGGCGTTGACGTGAGCCAGCGGACAGTGGACGCCGTGAACGCCGGCACCGTCCCATTCGTGGAGCCGGACCTCGCGGACTTCGTCTCCCGAGCCGTCGAGAAGGGCCTGCTCTCCGCAACCTTGGACACCCCGAAGGCGGATGCGTACATCGTGGCCGTGCCGACCCCCTTCAAGGACGGCCACGCTCCGGACCTCGGTTACATCGAGGCGGCGGCACGCGCCCTGGCCCCGCAGCTCTCCGGAGACGAGCTCGTGATCCTCGAGTCCACCTCGCCTCCCGGCGCTACCGAGCGCATGGCCGAGGTGGTCTACACCGAGCGTCCCGACCTTCGCGAGTCGAAGGTGGACTTTGCCCACTGCCCGGAGCGTGTGCTTCCCGGCCGCGTCATGGTGGAGTTGGTGACCAACGACCGGATCGTGGGCGGCTCCACCCCGCGCGCCGCGCAGCGCGCCAAGGCGCTCTACGAGACGTTCTGTCAGGGGGAGATCCTCGTGACGGACTGCGTCACCGCGGAGATGGCCAAGCTGGTCGAGAACTCGTTCCGTGACGTGAACATCGCCTTCGCGAACGAGCTGTCCTTGATCTGCTCCGACCTGGGGATCGACGTGTGGGAGCTCATCGAGCTTGCCAACCACCACCCCCGTGTCAACATCCTCCAGCCGGGCCCCGGCGTGGGCGGCCACTGCATCGCCGTGGATCCGTGGTTCATCGTCGACGCCGCACCGCAGACGGCCCGCATCATCCGTGCGGCCCGCGAGATCAACGACGGCAAGCCGAAGTGGGTCGTGGACCAGGCCAAGGCCGCCGCGTTCGACGTGCAGCAGGCCACCGGCCGTGCCCCCGTGGTGGCCGTCCTCGGTCTGGCATTCAAGCCGAACATCGACGATCTGCGTGAATCGCCTGCCCTGAACATCGCGACCGAGGTGGCGCAGCAGTTCACCGGTTCGCGGATCCTCGTGGTGGAGCCGCACGTGGAGGAACTGCCCGCTGCGCTGGCCGGCCGTGAGAACGTGGAGCTGGTCCCGGCCGAGGACGGCATTCGGGAGGCGGACGTCGTCCTGCTACTGGTGGACCACGACGCGTTCGCCAGCCTCGGTACCACCACCGAGGGCAAGAAGGTCATCGACACGCGCGGCCAGTGGCGCTGACATCTCACGACGGCTCCCCCGACCCGAGGGTCGAAGCGCACCCCGGGCGGATCGAGGACGCGATCGTCGATAGCCGCCCCAGCCGTGAAGCGCTCGAAAGGGAGCTGGTCCGGGTCCACGACGAACTCACCCATCTTCTCACCGGCAGCCTCGCTGCGGATCGACGGCCGGAGGCACTCGGTGTGGACCGCCCGGGAGGGCTGGAAGGTGCGTTCGACCGGCACTGGCGCAAGATCCGACGGGAGCTCGGAGGTGTCTACCGTGACTACCGTGCGGGTCGCGCGTCGACGGGCTCCGCACTCAAGCGGGCGACCCGGATCGGACTGAAACACGGCGTGCTCGCCCCGCGTGACGCGCTGGCTGAAGTGCTCCGTCTGCGGGACGAAGCCGTGGGGCCAACTCTCGCGGGCGCGGGACCCATGACCATGCTCCCGGGTGAGCTCGACTCCGAGCGCGCCCGGATCTGGCTGTCGGTTCTCGAACGGCACTATCCGTCAGGGCCTGCACGCGCGGCGTACTTCGAACAGCTGCGCAGGCTGGCGCTGCGTGATGGCCAGATCTCGACCGCCCTCGATGCGACGGCTGAGCTCGCATCGTCGAACACCTCGATGGCGCGGGCCGCGGTCGACGTGAACGGCCGCATGACCGAGCTGAGCGGGTGGCTGCCCCGGCTGCCCGGCCCGGTGGAATCGGTGTCAGGCTGCGGGACGAACGTCGTCCTGCACCTATTGAAGGAGTCTCGCCCCTACCTGTCCAACGGGTTCACATCGCGGACGCAATGGAATCTGCTGGCCGAGAAGGACGCCGGATGGACTCCTGTGGTGCTGACGGAGCCTGGATTCCCGGAAGGCCTGACGGAGGGGCGTCCATCTACGGTGGAAGAAGTGGATGGCATCGAACATCGACGTATCCTCACGGGCGCCTCCTACCGTGGGGTTCCATTCGATCGGTGGCTAGAGGACTTCGCGTTCCTCGCTCTCGACCACGTGCGAAACGTCCGGCCCGATGTCCTGCACGTCTCGTCCGGCCGACGAGGGTATGAGACCGCCCTGGTCGGGCTCGCCCTTCGTGAGAAGACGGGCTTGCCCCTCGTGTACGAGGTGCGGTCGTTCTTCGAGGGGAACTGGACACCCGACCTCGACATCGAGGAGCGCAGCGAGGTGTTCCGCCGTCGGCGCGAGGTGGAGACGCGGTGTATGATCGCCGCCGACCGCGTGCTCACCCTCGGCGAGGCGATGAAGGACGAGATCGTTGCTCGCGGAGTCCCGGCGGAGAAAGTGGACATCGTCCCCAACGGGGTGCAATTGGACCGGTTCACTTCCGCGCCTCGCGACCCGGCGATTGCGGCTCGCCATGGGATCACTCTGCCCACCTTCGGCTACGTGTCGAATATGGACCATCCCCGCGAAGGCCACGAACTACTCATCCGGGCGGCCTTGCTGTTGCAAGAGCGGGGCGTCGAGGCGCAGTGCGTGCTCGTGGGCGGTGGTCGGCGGTTCGACGAGCTGCGGGCGCTCGCACGGGAGCTGGGAATCGCGAATCGAGTGGTCTTCACGGGACCCGTCGATCACGAGGAAGTCGCGGCTCTCTATGGACTCATCGATGTGTTCGTCGTGCCACGGATCAATGAACGCGCGGCACGCTACGTCACGCCGCTCAAGCCGTTCGAGGCGATGGCTCTTCGGCGTCCGGTGGTGGTGTCCGACCTGCCCGCACTCCGTGAGATCGTCGCGGCACCCCGGCGTGGCCTCACCTTCCCAGTCGGCGACGTGATGGCGCTGGCCGAGACCATTGCACGGCTCCTGGAGGACCCGGCCGAGCGGCAACGCCTCGGAGCGGCCGGCCGGGAGTGGGTGGAGGCCGAGCGGCAATGGGTCCACAACGGGCCACGATATGACAGGGCATACCACGCAGCAATCAACGCGCGCCGTCGTGCGGGAGAGGGGTGAGGAATGCTTCTCACATATCGAGGTTTCGCGAGGGAACCGGGATCTCCGCTCCACGAAGCGATGGCACATCTGCGTGGCCACCGGCGTGGGCGCGGCGGGGAATCCGCCGCCCGCCCCTACCTTCTCGGGTGCGCTCCCGTCGCCCGGATGAACCCCTATCAGCAACTGCTGTACCGCGGGATGGCCGCGCAGGACATCGTCACCACCCCCGTCCTGTCGGTTGACGGATTCGATCCGCTCCTCGCCGTCCGGGCGGAGACCTCCGGCGTAGGCGTCCACCTCCACTGGCTGAATCCCGTCCTGGCCGGGGCCCGTGACGGTGCGGACGCACGAGCCCGGGTCGATCGGTTCCTCGAACGGGTGGACGGGTTCATCGACGCCGACGGGCGTGTGGTGTGGACGGTGCACAACGTCCTTCCCCATGATGCCGTGCATCTCGAGCAGGAGCGTCGCCTCCAACAGGGCGTGGCCGATCGTGCACACCTGATCCATGTCATGCACCCAGACACAGCGGACGTTCTGGGCGAATCGCTCCGCTGGGACTCGGCCCGCACCGTCGTCGCCCCCCATCCGAGCTATGCCGGGGCCTACCCCGACACGGTGCGCCGCGACGAGGCCCGCGGGGTCTTGGGGATTCACGAGGACGAGGTCGTCTACGTTGCTCTCGGTGCCATCAAGGCGTACAAGGGCATCGACACCCTGCTCGATGCGTTCGACCAGTTGTGCCGTGAGGATGTCACCCCGCGCCGCCTTGTCGTCGCCGGCCCGGCAGATACGTCCCCTCACACCCGGGCGCTCGTGAAACGCCTGCGGACGAACCCGCGTGTGCTTGTGCAGGCGGGCCCGGTCCCAGGGGATCGTGTCCAGTATCTGCTACGGTCCGCCGACATGGCCGTCCTGCCCCATCTGCGCGCGTTGAACTCCGGTGGTGCTCTGTTGGGGCCGACTTACGGGCTTCCGGTCCTGGCCGCACGCGTTGGCGTGCTCCCTGCGGTCTTGCAACCGGAGTTCACGGAGTTCTTCCAGGACCACACGGTGCCGGGCATGACAGCCGGTCTTCGGGCCGCGGACCGACTGCTGAGCGCTGAGGCTCGAGATGCCGCGTCTGACTTCGCTCGGCAGCATGACCCCGACCTGATCGGGGAACGCTTCGCCCAAGTACTGCGGGCGCGACTCTGGGCCGCCTGATGCGCGCTCGGGTCCACATGACATCGACGTCTCTCTCGAAGGAGCCCTTCATGAAGCCAGGACCTTCCCTGGAGAAAGCCCTCTACGTCGGCTGCCTTGCGGCAATGGGCATCATCGGCGTGGCGGTGGCCGTTCTCGGCCTCCTCGGTCAGTTCCGCCTGGTGGTGGCACTGCTCGGGCTAGGAGCCGTCGTCGCGTCCGTCCTGATCCCGGTCCATGCTCGACGGATGCGCCGGTTCATGGGCGTGGCTATCCGTCGCGCCGGCGGCCGTGGCCGCGCGGCAGCTCCGACCACCTCACCCGGCCCGGCGGCCTCCGTCGAGGTCGGCCGCGAGACCATGGCCGCTCTGACCCGTATCAACCGACAGCTCGTGTCGCTTCGGGAGGAGACGATGGGCAGACAGCTTCGTCCCGTGTCGGGAGCGGGTCCAACTGACGACGCCGACGACCGTTCGGACTCCTCCATCGCGGTGGCAGAGGCGCTCGTCGGTGTGTGCCACGAGCTGTCCGTACTGCGTGCTGAGGTCGCCCACCTCGCCGAGGCCCCTCGTGGGGGCCGGCAGGCGTGAGCGCACGACCCGATGCGGTGACGTTCGTTCATCTGCCTCTGTCCGGGCCTGCTGGGACTCCGCGCACGGGCCTCAGCGTCGGCGCGGAGGGTGTGGCGTCGGCGCTGGACCTCCTGGCCGGAGACTGGCCGTCGACCCTCGACACCATCGACGAGGTATCCCTCCTCGTTGAACGCGTGGGTCTGCTGGCTGATGGCTCGGTGCGGATCATCGCGAGCGGTGCCGGAGACACTGGCACCACCACGTGGTGTCCTGCAGGAGACCCCGCAGCCGACGCGGGGACGCTTCTGACCGTGGTGCGTGCCGCCATAGCGGGCGAGAAGGACGCCGCGCGCCTCCTCGACCAGGTGGTTGACCTCGTCGCGTCCGCGCTTGAGCAGATCGCGGGGTCGGACGAGTCGTACCGGCGGGAGTTGTTCGACCGGTTGACCGTCGACCCCTCAGGGTGGGCGGTGCCGTGGGACCGTCTCCGGGCGCCTGCATCGACACTGAGCGTCCTCTACAATTTCCAACCGTTCGCCGACACCGGGTCCAGCGTGGCCTCCAAGCGGCTCCGCGTCTTCGGGCACACGAGCGACGTCATCGCGTGCTCGTTCCTCCACCACAAGAAGGTCGACCCGACGATCGGCATGATCTCTCGGCCCTATCTGGCACGCCGGCGGTATCTCGAAATGCGCCCCTCCTGGGCGTCCTGGCACGCTTTCGCCGACTTCGCCGCACAGGCCAGGGACCAAGCTGATGCCTGGATCGCCGCCGGCGCCCGGTACGAGCGCCTGTACACGCGAGCGAATTGGGCCCCGTCGCACTATGCGGGGGCACTGATCCACGAGGCCCACCCGGAACTGATATGGACAGCGGAGTTCTCCGACCCCCTGTCCCTGGACGTCCAGGGGAAGCGGCGCGGTGACCTGCTCGACCGTTCCGACCCGATGCTTGCACGACTCACCGCGCCCGTCGAAGCCGACTTCGGACGCATCCCTGACGAGCACTTCTCGATCTTCGGACTAGCCGAGATCCTCCCGTACGCACTCGCCGACAGCATTCTGTTCACGAACGAACACCAGATGGCCGAGATGCTGGACCACATCTACAGTCCAGCGCTGCGAGAGCGTGTGCAGGGGCGGGCCGAGGTGTCGCATCACCCGACACTGCCGCCGGAGTACTACGATGCCCGTCCCGTCACGTACGAAGTGGATCCCACTATGGTCAATGTGGCCTATTTTGGTGAGTTCTACGTGACGCGGGGCATCACTGACATCACCCTCGCCATGGCCATGCTCCCTCAGCACATCCGCGACCGGATCCGGCTGCACGTGTTCACCAACTTCGTCCCGGAGGGCGGCCTGGCCACACGCCCACCAGGCTTCTCCAAGGCCCAGTTCGACGCCCTCGTACGTCGGGCTCAAGACGGTGTGGGCGCCCACGGCATGGAGCACCTCGTCCGTTTCAACGCCTCTTTGCCGTACCTGGACTTCCTCGCAGTCACCCGCCAATTCGACTACCTCGTCGTCAATGACGCCCAGTCCGGGTCACGCCATACTAGGAATCCGTTCCTCCCGTCCAAATGGAGTGACTACCGCGGATCCCAAGCGGAGGTGTGGGCCCTGGTCGAGGACGGCAGCATGCTCAGCACCATGCCGACGGCGCTCCAGACCCCCCTCGGGGATCCGGCCGCAGCGCGAGACGTCCTCTGGGAACGCGTCGAGGCGAAGCAGGAGGAACGCAGATGACGACAACGGGCCGAGGATCCCACAGGGCCTATGACAGCGACCGCGACCGGCTCCTGGACGTGGTCGGACGAGCCGGCACGCCCCCGGTCGACGAGACGACGTTCCGCGTCGACCCCTTGGCGCTCACCGGCCACGACCAGACCACCGGCCCACTGTCCGGGGCCGTCGTCGCTGAGACGGTGCTCGTCGTGGCATGCGACGCGCTGACGGCAGAGATCGAGCAACACCACCGGGTGATGCGTGGTGCTCCGGGCATGACGGAGGCGCAGGACCGCCGCGCTCTCGTCGACCGGATGGTCATCGATTTCGACGCGTTCGCGGGCGGCGCATGGAGCGGTACTGACAGCCCCCATCGGCACGGGGTCTTGCTCGACCTGCACGCCACCGCTGTCCGTATCCGGAAGCGAGGGGGAGTGGTCTACCTGGTCCCCCCGGCAGATGGCTCGGCAGACCAGACACGTCTGCCGGGGCTGCGGGTGGACCATGATCTGTGGCTTCCGGACACCGAAGGCGCGCCGGTGAGCCGGCTGCTCGCCGCCTTGCGGAGACACGCCGGCCTCATGCCGAGGGAAGACGACGACCAGATAGGAGAACTCCATGGGTGAGGCTGACACCCCTGCACCGACGCCCGAAGGTCCCCTCGCGGGTCGCTCCTTCCGGCTCGTCGCCGTGGCCGAGCGTCCGGATTGGGAGCCCGGTCTCATCGCCCAGCTGCGGGCCGCCGGTGCCGGTGTCGTGTCCACCACCGAGGTCGTCCGGACCTCGTCCGCTCACGTGGACGTCCTGCTCGCCGTCGACGTGGAGTCCGCTGCGGCGCTCCGAGCCGCAGGCTGGGACAGGTTCCAGGTGTGGACCGTCGTCCAGACGGACCCGGGCATTCCGCTAATGCCCCGTGGCTTGTCCGCAGCGGGCGTAGGACGGGCGGTCGCCGAGTCGCGTCGGGTCGTCGTCTTCGACGAGGCGTCACGCTCCGCCGTCGAGAGCACATTGTGGAACGCCGCCGGCAAGGTCGTGGTGATGCCGAGATTCACGGCCGAGGAGGTCGAGGCGGTCTCATTTGGAGGCAACCGCGTCGAGGGACCGCACGAGCCGGGAGAGGCGATCCTCGTTCTCCATGCGGGACTCCTGGGCTCTGAGGGGGCACACGTTCTCCGCGAGTACTCGGACGCCGTCAGGGCACGCCGGCACGTTCGCAAGGTCCTCGTCGTCGCGCCCGGTGACCTCCGCGTGGCCGTGCGGTCCGAAGCGGGGCAGCGGCATCTGGCCCGCATCCCCGGAGCGTCCCTCATCGACGGCGGTGCCGAGCTGTCGAGGGTCGCGGCAGGTCGCCGCACCGTCACTGTCCTGCCACGATGGTCGACGCCCCAGGACAGTCGTGCGGAGGACCTGCTCGCGTGGGCGGCCGCCGTCGGCGCGCAGGTGTGGGCCGAACCCGGAGCGGTGCCCCCACAGGTCTCAGGAAGGCCGGTCGGCCAGCTTCCCGGAGACAATCTGAGCGCAGCCCTCGATTGGGCCGACCAGCACGCGGGCGGGACGACGTTCGGTGCCGCTCCCATCAACCGGGTGGCCCAGGCCTTCGCCCCCCACGTTCCGGCGCTCTCCACCGTTCCCGCCCATCCGAACGCCCCATTGAAGGTCCTGTTCGTCGGCGCTGACTACAAGTTCGCTGGCGACCTTGTCGAGGCACTGATCCTGCGCCCTGACGCCGAGGTGCGAGTAGACCAGTGGAAGACCAACGGTGATCGGCCCACCCCGAACAGCGCGGAGCTCTTGGCATGGGCGGACGTCGTCATCTGCGAGTTCGCCAGCCGCAATGCTGTGTGGGCAAGCCAGCACATTCGAGAACACCAGCGTCTCATCGTGCACCTGCACGGGTACGAGCTGCGCAATCCGCTGATCCACGACATCGTCATGGACCGCGTGCACACCGTCGTTTTCGCCTCGGAGTTCTACCGTGCCGACGCCGTCGTGACGACCGGGTGGCGGGTTGAGCAGACAGCCGTCATCCCGAATTCGGTGCAGTCGGCGGAGCTACGCCGACCCAAGACGGCCGACGCACGGTTCCACCTGGGATTGGCTGGGTACGTGCCCGAACTCAAGCGCATGGATCGTGCCCTCGATCTCCTTGAAGAACTCCTGCGACGGGACGACCGCTTCGTACTCCACCTCCGCGGACGGCACCCGTGGAACTATCCGTACGTGTGGCGGCACCCGTTGCGTCGCGACACATACTTGGCCAACTACGAACGGCTGCGTTCCAATCCCCGGCTCCGCCGGGCCGTGGTGTTCGACGACTTCGGACCGGACATGGGCAACTGGTTCCGGAACATCGGCTGGATGCTGTCCCCCAGCACCCGTGAGACCTTCCACCTCGCCCCGGCCGAAGGCATGGCCTCAGGCGCCGTCCCCGTCGTGTGGCGCCGTGAGGGATCGGACGAGATCTTCCCGCCCGAGAGCCTCGTGACAGACGCCGCGTCCGCAGCGGACCGCATCCACCGGACCGCGGGCGACCGGGACGCCTATGACTCTGCTGCTCGATCTGCCATCGAGTTCGCGACCCGCTACGAAGCAGGGGCTGTCGTCGATCACTGGCTCCGCCTGATCCTGCATGGGGAAAGGCCGGGTGGGCCGCCCTCCCCGGAACACCTCCAGCGGGCCCGGCCCGTGGCCACCGCACTCGCGGGGCGGGCCGACTGGAACCGCGTCGGCCGCCTACTTCGGGACGGGCGTGTCGAGCAGGCCGCCGCCGTGGCCCAAGAAGAGTCGCGCCCGGCATGGGCACAACCGGAGGACGTGCGTCGTCTCGCCGCGCACGTGAATGGGTACTCGGCCTTGGCGCAACGGGCACACCGGCTCGTTCCGTCGGCGCCATGCGTCCCCCCGCTCCTCCCGCTGGCGGCCGGTGCAGACTCCGCGCGTTCCCTGACCCTCACGGAGGGACCGGCCGGAACGTACGTTACGAGGAGCGGGGACATCGCGGTCGGACGCGGCGACATCCTCGACGACGTGAACGCAGAGTTTGACCGACTGGTCGATCAGGCCTTCCGTATCGGGGCTCAGAACCGGGCGACAGCCCTCACCGTGATCGGCGATGAGATGCTGGCGCTAGCGGGCGGCGCCGTCGCTGGGTGGCTCGGGATCCCCTTCGTATGGGACCTCACCAGCGAGCCAGCGGCCCGCGATTTGTTGATGCGGATGCGCGCCTTGCCGGACGCGCCTACACCTCAAGGACGCCTAGCGTTACTGGCTGCCGCTTCCGCCACTCGGCTCATCGGGGCCGGGCCCGCCGAGCGACTACCGGTGCCCTTCGAGACGTTCATCGGCATGGCAGATCTCGACCGTCCCCGCCGGGTGGGCGTTATCGGGCGCTCCCTCGGGGATCTCGTGGGCCGGTCGTGGGGCGAGCCCGTGAACCTCTCGCTCGGTCGATGGCGAGAGCAGACAGTGCCCCGACTGGACGTGGCCCTCCTCGACGCGCAGGTCTTGCATCCCCGCAACGCGTGGCGCGCGTCCGAGGGGAACACCGGACCCTTGGGTGCCTTCATCACACATGTGCGCCGCCATGCGACCCCGCTCGCGATCGTCGACCTCGGTCACGAGGGTCTGGACTCGGCGGGGATCGCCCAGGCTCGGCGCGTCGACGCGGTGGTCACCGCCCATCCGGACGACGTCCAGCGCCTTCACGACGTGCGCATCGTGCCGTCGCAGGTCGCCGTGTCCACGGCTCCCTGGGGAGTCCGGAGCGGCGAAGAGCATGTGCTGAGACCTGGTGACAGGGTCCGCCTAGCGATGCGCATGCTGGGGGTCCCCGAGACGCGTTGAGCCCGCCTCGGGAACGCGCGGGCCGCTCAGGCTCCGTCGAAGGCCGGCAGCCGCTCACCCACGCCGAGCAGCTCTGCGATCGCCGAGACCGTGCGCTCTGCCGCGCGGCCGTCGCCGTAGGGGTTCACCGCCTGGGACATCGCGGTGTACGCGGCCTCGTCCGTCAGCAGACGGGTGACCTCGGTGACCACGACCTCCTCGTCCGTGCCGATCAGGCGCACGGTGCCGGCGGTCACGGCTTCGGGACGCTCGGTGTTCTCACGCATCACGAGGACGGGCTTGCCGAGGGACGGGGCCTCCTCCTGGACGCCGCCGGAGTCCGTGAGGACGACGGTGGCCACGGACAGCAGGTGGGTGAACTCGCCGTAGGCCAGGGGCTCGGTCACGAGCACGTTCTCGCGCCCCTCGATCTCGGGCAGGATCGCCTCGCGCACCACTGGGTTGCGGTGCGCCGGCAGCACGAAGGTGACCTCCGGGTGGTCCGCGGCCAGGCGGGCCAGGGCGCGCCCGACGCCGCGCATCGCGTCGCCCTGGTTCTCGCGCCGGTGGGTCGTCACCAGGACGACGCGACGGCCGGACGCCTCCAGCTCGGCCAGACGCTCGTCCTCGAACGGCACCTGGTGGCCGACGGCCTCCAGCAGCGCGTCGATCACGGTGTTGCCCGTGACGTAGACGTCCTCCGCGGCCACGGCCTCGCGCAGCAGGTTGTCCCGGCTCACGGTGGTCGGGGGCAGGTGCAGCGCCGAGATCTGGCTGGTGATCTTGCGGTTGGCCTCCTCCGGGAACGGGGAGAGGATGTCGAAGCTGCGCAGGCCCGCCTCGGCATGGACCACGGGGATGCCGCGGTTGAAGGCGGCGACGGCGCCCGCCGTCGAGGTCGTCGTGTCGCCCTGGACGACGACGGCGTCCGGCCGCTCCTGCTCGAGGACGGCGTCGAGCCCGTCGAGGGTGCGGGCGAACACGCCGTTGAGGGTCTGGCGGGGCTGGATGATGTTCAGGTCGTGGTCCGGGACGATGCCGAACAGCTCGTTGACCTGGTCCAGCATCTCGCGGTGCTGCCCGGTGACGGTCACCACGCACTCGAACCGCTCGTCGGCCTGCAGCGCCTTGACGATGGGGGCCACCTTGATGGCCTCCGGGCGGGTTCCGTAGATGGGCATGACCTTCACGGCGGGATTCTCCTGACCTCGAGGGATGACGGAAACCGGCCCCGTGCGGCGGGATGCCGGTCCCCGGCGAGTATACTTCTACGGTGCCGCGACGAGGTCTCGGCACCGCTGGAAGCCGTCCCTGTATCGCGGGCGGCAAGGGTCCACCCCAGCCAGCTGGTCGTCGCATGGAGGTGCCTGTCATGAGCGGAACCGGCATGGCCGCGTCCGGCCCGATGAACACGGTGGTCGTCGACGCGGCGCCCCTGGGCGTCGTGGGCGCGCGGCCTTCGTTGCGCGACTATGTCCTCTCACTCTTCCGCTACCGCTCCTTCATCCTGTTCGACTCGCGCTCGCGCATCTCCGGGGCCAACGCCGTCAACACTCTGGGCCGGCTATGGATGGTGCTCAACCCGATCCTCGACGGCGGTGCCTACTTCCTCGTCTTCGGTGTTCTCCTGGGCACCGGCCGGGGCATTCCGAACTTCATCGCCTACCTCATCATCGGGGTCTTCTTCTTCCGTTACTCCTCGCAGGCGATCACGGCCGGGTCGAAGGCGGTCAGCTCCAACCTGACGTTGGTGCGGGCCTTCCGTTTCCCGCGGGCGACCCTCGTTCTCGCGACCAATCTGCGGGCTCTGCTCGAGTTCGTTCCGACGCTGGCCGTGATGGTCGTCCTCATCCTGGCCATCCCGCCGCTGGAAGTCTTCACGTGGCGTTGGCTCCTCTTGGTGCCCCTGCTCGCCCTCCAAACGCTCTTCAACGTCGGCCTTTCGCTTGTACTGGCCCGCTTCGTGGCCCACTGGCCGGATCTGGCGAACCTGATCGCGTTCGGGATGCGCATCTGGCTCTACCTGTCCGCCGTGTTCTTCAGTGTCGAGCGCTTCGATGCACAGCCGATCGTGCAGACGGCGATGCATCTGAACCCCCTGTACTGCGTGCTGGACATCGCTCGCCAGTCGCTGTTGTACGGTCAGGACGCCGAACCTCATCGTTGGCTGGTGCTGGCTGGCTGGGCCGCGCTCGTCGCAGTCGTCGGTCTCGTGGTGTTCTGGCGTGCCGAAGAGACCTACGGGGAGGAACGATGAGCGGGTCACGTCCACTCGATCCCGCCGTCGTCTTGGACGAGGCGGGCATGACGTACACGGTTCGGTCGTCCGACACCGGCGCGCGTCGAGCCGGCATCGGCGGGATGCTGCGCGGGGTCCGAGGCGTCCGCACGGATCAGGTTCAGGCGCTGGCTCCGTTGTCTCTCATTGTGGAGCGTGGTGAGTCCGTCGGAATCATCGGCACCAACGGCTCGGGCAAGTCGACCTTCATGAAGCTCATCACCGGCGAGATCCATCCGACGACCGGCCGGGTCTACGCCACCAGCACACCGGTGATGCTAGGGGTCAACGCGGCCCTCGTCCGTCAGATCTCCGGGGAGGACAACATCCGTCTCGGGTGCCTCGCCATGGGCATGACCACGGCGGAGGCGGCAGAGAAGCGCGACGATGTTGTCCGTCTCGCGGGACTGGACGACCAGGCGCTCCAGTTGCCGTTAAAGGCATATTCGTCGGGCATGGCGTCTCGTCTGCAATTCGCCATCGCCACTTCCGTCGATCCGGACATTCTGCTTATCGACGAGGCGTTGAATACCGGCGATGCCCAGTTCCGGGCCCGCACGCGTGATCGTATCGATGAACTGCGAGCTCGGGCAGGGTCCGTATTCCTTGTCAGCCATTCACTCACCACCCTCAAACAGATGTGCTCGCGGGTCATCTGGATTGAGCAGGGGATCTTGACGATGGACGGGAACCCCGAGGTCGTCACAGGCAACTACGCCCGCTACACCCGACATCGGTCCAACGGCGCGGACGAGGTCGCGGAACGACTGCTAGCCGAAGCGCGTGCGGGCGTTGAGCGGGTGGCCGTGCGGTGGACCGGCGGCCGACGACCGTCCGGCGTCATCGCCGACTGATGTGCCCCCGACTTCACCCGTCCTCGCGCGGCGCCGGAGTCACGTCCGGCGGGATGATCGTGGGCAGCGAGCCCGTGCGCGGTCCGCCCGGGGCGACCGGCACGTTGGTCTCGGGGGCGCGGGTCCAGGCCAGCGCACCGAGCAGGATCACACCGCCGGTGAGCACGAACGCCCAGCCGTAGCCGGCGTGGTCCACCACGAGGCCGGCCAGCAGCGGACCGGCGATCGCACCGAGGTCCGCGGACATCTGCGCCGCGGACATCACCGGCCCGGCCTTGCGGCCCTGGCCCACCATGTCCGCGATGGCGGCCTGCTGCGGGGCGTTGAGCACGCCGGTGCCGGCTCCGGAGAGCAGGCACGCGACCAGGAACAGCAGGGGCGACTGCATCCACCCGATCACGCCGGTGGTGGCGGCCATGGTGAGCAGGCCGGTGAGGATCAGCGGCTTGCGGCCGTGCACGTCGGAGAGTCGCGAGGAGAAGGTCACGGCGACCACGTTGCCCAGCGCGAACACGGAGAGGGCGAGTCCGGCCATGAAGGCCCCGTCCACCGGCCACCCCAGCAGCGCCGTGCCCGCGAACGCGGTGCCGGCGAACAGCGGCATCACCGAGTTGCGCACGCCGAACGTGGCCCAGCCGTTCGCGAAGAACGAGGCGAGCGCCGCGCGGTAGGACGGCAGGCCGAACGCCTCCTTCAGGGGCATCGTCGGGCGGGGATCGCCGGTGCCGCGGTCCGCGCGCCGCGTGTCCCGCAGCAGGACGAACACCATCCCCGCGGCGATCACCAGCGACGTGCCGTAGATCAGGAACGGCGCACGGAAGCCGAAGACCGCCAGGGCGGAGCCCACGATCGGCCCCACGATGTTGCCGATCAGGAAGGCGGAGGCGTACGCACCGGAGACGCGCCCGCGCATCGTCGGCGGTGACTTCGCCGCCAGGAACGCCATGGCGGACACCGTGAACAGCGTGGATCCGACGCCGCCGAGGGCGCGGAAGAGCAGCAGCTGCTCGAACGTCTGCGCGAAGGCGATGAGGAACATGGACGCGGCCACGATCAGCACACCGGTCATGTACACGGGCGTCTCGCCGAGGCGGTTCGTCAGGCGTCCGGAGAGCGGGGCGAACAGGAGCCGCGTCAGCCCGAACGCGGAGACGACGGCGGCCACGGCCGTCGCGGACGCGTTGAAGGAGCTCGCGTACTGCGGCAGGAGCGGGGCGATGATGCCGAACCCGATGGCGATCACGAACGCCGCCGCGACCAGCACCTTGACGTCCCGGGGGAGCGGTGGTCGGGACGGTCGGCGGTCACGGGAGGGCGGCATGCCCGTCATCATCCCACGCCCCTGTGACAGACTGGCCTCGTGGAAATCGCCCTCATCATCTCAGTCGTGATCGCCCTGCTGGTGGGCACCGTCCTCGTCGGATTCCTCGATCGTCGCCCCGCGCCGCCGAAGGGCGCCTATCCGGGCCTGCGTGATGCGGACGACCCCGCGCCGGGAGTCCAGGCCTCGGGGTCCACCGCCGTGCTCGATGCCCCCGTGGCGGAGCCGGAGCTCGCCGAGCCCGAGGCCCCGGCGCCCAAGCACGCCGCGCCTCCGGTCGTCGAGGCCGCCCCGGTTGAGACCGCGCCGGTCGAGGTCGAGCCGGAGACCACGCGCCAGCTCGAGCGCCCCGAGGCCGCCGGCACGCGCCTGGCCCGCCTGCGGGCGCGCCTGCTGAAGTCCAACAACGTCTTCGGCAAGTCCCTCCTCGCCCTGCTGTCCCAGGACCGCATCGACGACGACGTGTGGGACGAGATCGAGGAGACGCTGCTCATGGCGGACCTCGGCACGGACGCCACCATGGAGCTCGTGGACCGTCTCAAGGCCCGCGTGACCGTGGCCGGCACCCGTGACCCGCAGGAGCTGCGCGGCCTGCTGCGCGAGGAGCTCGTGGCCATGCTCGATCCCTCGCTGGACCGCCGCATCGCCGCCACCCGCAAGAACGACCTCCCCGCCGTGACCATGGTCGTGGGCGTCAACGGTGTCGGCAAGACCACCACCGTGGGCAAGCTGGCCCGCGTGCTCGTGGCCGAGGACCGCACCGTGGTGCTCGGCGCGGCCGACACCTTCCGCGCCGCCGCCGCCGAGCAGCTCGCCACGTGGGGCGCCCGCGTGGGCGTGGAGACCGTCAAGTCCGACGTCGAGGGCGCGGACCCCGCCTCCGTCGCCTTCGAGGCCGTGAAGACGGGCATCGAGCAGGAGGTGGACTGCGTCCTGGTGGACACCGCGGGCCGCCTGCAGAACAAGGCCAACCTCATGGACGAGCTCGGCAAGATCAAGCGCGTCATCGAGAAGCAGGCCGCCGTGGACGAGGTCCTCCTCGTCCTGGACGCCACCACGGGCCAGAACGGCCTCACCCAAGCGAAGGTGTTCGCCGAGGTCGTGGACGTCACCGGCATCGTGCTCACCAAGCTGGACGGCACCGCCAAGGGCGGCATCGTCGTGGCGATCCAGCGCACGCTCGGCGTGCCGGTCAAGCTGATCGGCCTGGGTGAGGGCGCGGACGACCTCGCGCCCTTCACCGCCGAAGGCTTCGTGGACGCGCTGCTCGCCGACTGAGCAGCGCCGCCCGAGGACGGGGCCCGGACCGCACGCGCGGTCCGGGCCCCGTCGCCGTTCGGCCGGGCATGCGTGGCGTCACAGAGGCGTGTGTGGCGTCACAAAACGGCAGGGTCGGGCGGTGCGCCGCCCCTGCGCCTAGGATCACGGCATCGGCCCGACAGGGCCGGGCGACGACGCCTCCGGGCATCGGTCGCCGCTCTGCCGTCCGGGGGCCCGACCGGAAGGTGCAGCGATGAACGACCCGACCACCCTGGATGCCGGAACGGTATGGACCGTCACGAGCGCGGGCCTCGTCCTCTTGATGACGCCGGGTCTGGCGCTCTTCTACGGCGGCATGACGCGCGCGAAGTCCGCCCTCAACATGATGATGATGTCCTTCGTCTCGATGGGGCTCATCGGCGTCGTCTGGGTCCTGTGGGGCTACGGCATGACCCATGAGCCGGGCTGGCTGGGACTCGTGGGCAACCCCCTCTCCGACCTCGGCCTGAGCGATGCGATGGCCGAGGGGAACCTGATCCCCGCGGCCTACGCGGCCACCTTCGCCGTCATCGCGGTGGCCCTCATCTCCGGCGCCGTGGCCGACCGGGCGCGCTTCGCCACGTGGTGCGTGTTCGTGCCCGTGTGGGTCAGCCTCGTCTATGCGCCGCTCGCCTACATGGTGTGGGGCGGCGGGCTGCTCTCCGAGGAGGGCGCGATCGGCTCTCGCCTCGGGGAGGCCCTCGACTTCGCCGGCGGCCTCGTGGTGCACATCAGCGCCGGCGTGGCCGCGCTCGTGCTGGCGCTGTCCATGGGCAAGCGGAAGGGCTTCGGCGTGGACCCGGCGCACCGCCCGCACAACGTGCCCTTCGTGATGCTGGGCGCCGCAATCCTGTGGTTCGGCTGGTTCGGCTTCAACGGCGGCGCCGCCCAGGGCGAGCACCAGCTCGGGCTCGTGTGGATCACCACCCTGGCCGCCGGCTCGGCCGGCATGCTCGGGTGGATCGTCGTCGAGTGGCTGCGCCGCGGCCGCCCGACCTCGATCGGCACGGCCTCCGGCATCGTGTCCGGGCTCGTGGCCATCACCCCGGCCTGCGCGTACGTGAGCCCCGTCGGCGCGATCGTGATCGGCCTCGTCTCCGGCGCGGCGTCCGCGCTCGCCGTCAACCTCAAGTACCGGCTCGGCTTCGACGACTCGCTCGACGTGGTCGGCGTCCACCTCACCGCGGGCATCCTCGGCACCGTGCTGATCGGCTTCTTCGCCCTGCCCTCTGAAGGACCCGCGGGCCTCTTCTACGGGGGTGACGCGTCCCTGCTGCTCACCCAGGCGGTCGCCGTCGTGGTGGCCGTGGTGTTCACGGCGGTCGTGACCGCCGTGATCGCCCTCGCGCTGCGGGCCACCCTCGGCCTGCGCGTGAGCGCCGAGGACGAGGAGCGGGGCGTGGACGTCACGCTGCACTCCGAGACCGCCTACGACGTGGGCTTCGGCGCCGTGCCCGTCCCGGCCGACGCGCTCGCCCACGCCGGGGAGCGGTCAGCGGGCTGAGCGGCCACGGTTGCTAGGCTTGCCGGGCGACGTCGTCGGATGACGGCGTCGCCCGGCGGTCTTCACGACGCCGACACCCCTGACGCCTGCGAAGGATCCCACCCGCCGTGTTCACCTCCCTGTCCGACCGCCTCGCCGCCACGTTCCGCAACCTCAAGGGCAAGGGGCGGCTGACCGAGGCGGACATCGACGCCACCGCGCGCGAGATCCGGCGCGCCCTCCTCGACGCCGACGTCGCCGTCCCCGTGGTGCGCCAGTTCATCTCCCAGGTGAAGGAGCGCGCCCTCGGCTCCGAGGTGGCCCAGGCGCTGAACCCGGGCCAGCAGATCGTGAAGATCGTCAACGAGGAGCTCGTGACCATCCTGGGCGGGGAGACCCGCCGCATCCGGCACGCCAAGACCGGCACCACCGTGATCATGCTCGTGGGCCTGCAGGGCGCCGGCAAGACCACCCTCGCGGGCAAGCTCGCGCATCTGCTCAAGTCCCAGGGCCACACCCCGCTCCTCGTGGCGTGCGACCTGCAGCGCCCCAACGCGGTGAAGCAGCTCCAGGTGGGCGGCCAGCGCGCCGGCGTGCCCGTGTACGCCCCGCACCCGGGCGTCTCCTCCGAGTTCGAGGCCGCCACGGGCGACCCCGTGCAGGTGGCCCGGGAGGGCGTGGCCGAGGCCAACGCCAAGTACCACGACGTGGTCATCATCGACACCGCCGGCCGCCTCGGCGTGGACGCCGAGCTCATGCGCCAGGCCGCGGACATCCGCGCCGCCGTGCAGCCGGACGAGGTCCTCTTCGTCATCGACGCGATGATCGGCCAGGACGCCGTGGCCACCGCACAGGCCTTCAACGAGGGCGTCGGCTTCACCGGCGTGGTCCTCACCAAGCTCGACGGCGATGCCCGCGGCGGCGCCGCGCTGTCGGTCCGCCAGGTGACCGGTCAGCCCATCATGTTCGCCTCCACGGGCGAGGGGCTGAAGGACTTCGAGGTCTTCCACCCGGACCGCATGGCCTCCCGCATCCTCGACATGGGCGACGTCATGTCGCTCATCGAGCAGGCCGAGCAGAACTGGGACCGCGCCGAGGCCGAGAAGATGGCCAAGAAGTTCGCGGACCAGGAGGACTTCACCCTCGACGACTTCCTGCAGCAGATGCAGCAGCTCAAGAAGATGGGCTCGCTGAAGAAGATGCTCATGATGATGCCGGGCGCCCAGGGCATGCGGCAGCAGCTCGAGCAGTTCGACGAGTCCTCCATCGGCCGCGTGGAGGCGATCATCCACTCGATGACCCCGCACGAGCGCGTGGCCCCGAAGATCATCAACGGCTCGCGCCGCGCGCGCATCGCCCGCGGCTCCGGATCCCAGGTCTCCGAGGTGAACGCCCTCCTGGAGCGCTTCGCCGAGGCGCAGAAGATGATGAAGAAGATGGCCTCGGGCGGCGGCCTGCCGGGCATGCCCGGCATGGGCCACGGCGGCACCTCTCGCAAGGCCAAGGGCAAGAACGCCAAGAACAGGGTGAAGTCCGGCAATCCGGCCAAGGCCGCGGCCGAGCGCAAGGCCCTCGAGGAGCGCCAGGCGCGTTCCGCGCAGGCCGGCGCGGGCTCCATGTTCGGCCAGGGCGCCGGCGGCATGGACCTCGAGAACTTCGACCCGTCGAGCCTGAACCTGCCCGCCGGCTTCGAGAAGTACCTCAAGGACCGCTGAGCCCCGGGTCGACGACGACGGCGCCCGGCGCGGCCGTCGTCGTCTTCCTCGCGCGTCGAGGTGCGCGAGCCGGGGGAGTCTGGCAGAATGGCCCGGTACTGAGCGTGAGCCCGGACGACCCTCTATCCTCCGCGCGCTCCGTTCCGTTTAGCCCGGTCGCATGCCCCGCTGCCCCCACGCGGAGAACCGATCGCGGCCCCCTGATCTCTACCAAGGAGTGACCACACACGTGGCTGTCAAGATTCGTCTGAAGCGGTTCGGCAAGATCCGCGCCCCGTACTACCGCATCGTCGTCGCCGACTCCCGCACCCGCCGTGACGGCCGTGCGATCGAGGAGATCGGCAAGTACCACCCCACCGAGGAGCCCTCGTTCATCGAGGTCGACTCGGAGCGCGCGCAGTACTGGCTCTCCGTGGGCGCACAGCCCACCGAGCAGGTCGCCGCCCTCCTGAAGATCACCGGTGACTGGCAGAAGTTCAAGGGCGAGGCCGGCGCCGAGGGCACCCTGCGGACCAAGGCTGAGAAGGAGGCCTTCGTGGCCCCCTCCAAGGGCTCGGTCATCATCCCCGAGGAGCCCAAGAAGGAGGCGGCCCCGGCCGAGGCTGAGGCCCCGGCCGAGGCTCCTGCCGCGGAGGCCGAGGCCCCGGCCGAGGACGCCGAGAAGTCCGAGTGACCATGCTGACCGAGGCCCTCGAGCACCTGGTGCGAGGCATCGTGGACACGCCGGACGCCGTCCGGGTGGACGCGCGTGCCCAGCGCCGCGGTGACATGCTGGAGGTCCGTGTGGCCCCGGAGGACCTCGGTCGCGTGATCGGCCGTCAGGGCCGCACCGCCACCGCGCTGCGCACCGTGCTGGACGGCCTGGCCGGACACCCGGTCCGCGTGGACGTCGTGGAGACGGACCGCGCCCGCTGACCACTCCGCCGGGTCCACCCGGCACCACGATCCCCGCAGCCCCTGCCGTGCAGGAGCTGCGGGGATCGTCGCGTCCGGGGCCGTCGTGTCAGCCGGCTGACTCCTGCACGGTGGCGAGGCGGTAGCCGAGGCCGCGCACCGTGAGGATCCGGGACGCCCCGATCTTGGTCCGCAGGTACCGCACGTACACGTCCACGACGTTCGATCCGGACTCGAAGTCAGCTCCCCACACGCCGTCGAGGAGCTGCTCCCGGCTGAGCACCTGGCCCGGATGGCGCAGGAACTCCTCGGCCAGGGCGAACTCCCGGGCCGAGAGGTTCACCGGCTCCCCGCTCAGGGTGAGTAGGTGGGCGGCCGGGTCCAGCTCCAGGTCGCCGTGCCGGAGCACGGCGTCCACGGGCGCGGGAGCGGGAGTGCCGGGACGCAGGCGCAGGCGCACGCGGGCGAGGAGCTCGGCGAACCGGAAGGGCTTGGGCATGTAGTCGTCCGCCCCGGAGCTGAGTCCCTCCACGGTGTCCTCCGCCGAGGAGTGCGCCGTGAGGATGATGACCGGCAGCTCCCCGTCCTGGGCGCGGATCCGGGACAGGACCTCGAAGCCGTCGACGTCGGGGAGCCCCAGGTCGAGGATCACGAGGTCGAACGCGCCCGTCATGGCAAGGGCGATGCCCTCGGCGCCGGTGCCCGCCGTCGTCACGGCGTACCCCTCCGCGGCGAAGCCCTTGGTGACGAAGCCGGCGATCCGCTCCTCGTCCTCGATCAGCAGCAGGGGGATCATGGGCGGTCCTCTCGGTCGTCAATGCCGCCCGCCGGTCTCGGCGGGGGCGTGCCCTCCAGGGGCAGGCACATGGTGAAGACGGACCCCCGGCGGGGCGCGGGGTCCACGGTGATCCGGCCGCCGTGGCCCTCCACGATCGTGCGGACGATCGCGAGGCCCAGGCCGGATCCCTCCGTCCGCCGGCCGTGGGCGCCGCGGCCGAATCGCTCGAAGATCACGTCGCGGTCCTCGGGGCGCACGCCCACGCCCGCGTCCTGCACCCACAGCCGCAGCATGCCTGCCCGCACCGCGGAGCCGATGCCCACGGGCGTGCCGGGCTCCGAGTAGCGCACGGCGTTCGCGGCCAGCTGCAGCCACGCCTGCGTCAGACGCTGTCCGTCCACGTGCGCGCTCACGGGGGCGGCGGCGTCCAGGCTCCACTGCCGGTCACCGAGGGCGCGGGCCCGTTCGAGCACCGCCTCGGTCAGCTCGGCCACGTCGGTGGGCGCGGGACGCAGGAAGTCCGGGCGCTCCGCCTTGGCGAGGGTGAGCAGGTCGTCGACGAGCCGGCCCATGAGCGCGAGCTCGCCCAGAGTCAGGCGCGTGCTCTCCCGCACGTCGTCGGGGTCCTCGGGGTCCATGACCTCGAGGTGGCCCTGCACGATGGTGAGCGGTGTGCGCATCTCGTGCCCGACGTCGTCGAGGAGGCGCCGCTGGGACGCGAAGGAGTCTTCGAGACGGTCCAGCATCGCGTTGAAGCTGTGTCCCAGGTCCGCCACGTCGTCGTGGCCGAGCACCGTGACCCGGCGGTGCGCCGTGCGGCACGGGGACGCGGGGTGCCCCGCCTCCCGGAGGAGGGCTCGGACGAGTACGCGGCGCTGGCGAAGGGCGTCAACCGGCTGCTGCGCCGGGCCGATCGCGCCCTCGCGCGGGAACGCTCCTTCGCGCAGGACATCACCCTGACACTGCGGACCTCCTCCGCGATGCTCGAGGCGGGCCTGCGCAGCCCCGGGGGCACCGCGGCGCAGTGGCGGACGACGGCGGGCGAGCTGGCGGCCGAGGCCACACGGGCCCGGGAGCTGCTCGACGACCTCGCGCTGCTCACGCGCCTCGGCCGTGCCGACCTGGCCGTCGACTCCGTGGCCGTGGATCCCGCCGACATCGTCGCGGTCGCCTGGGGCATGCACACCGGCATCCGTGAAATCATGGGGATCTCGTTCCCGTACAACATCAGCGGCGTCAGCTACCTGGCCCACCTCCCGGTGGGCCCACAGCTGCCTCGCTGAGCGGCCGACGCCGCGCCACCGCGAAGGACACCGCATGAGCCCCACCCCCGTCACGCCCGCCGAGGACGCCCTGGTCCGCGTCGCCCGGATCGGCAAGCCCCACGGCATCCGCGGCGAGGTGACGGTCCAGGTCTTCACGGACGACCCGGACGCCCGCTTCGCCCCCGGCGAGGTCCTCGAGGTGCGCGGCGCCGGCGCCGGCATGCCCGCGCGTCTCACGGTGGTCAGGGCCCGGTGGAACAAGCAGATCCTCGTCGTCGCCTTCGAGGAGTGCCCGGACCGGAACACGGCCGAGGCGTGGCGCGGCCTCCAGCTCTTCGCCGCGCCCCTGGAGGCCGAGCAGTCGGACGAGTGGTACGAGGACGACCTCGTGGACCTCGCCGTGCTCGTGGACGGCGCCCGCGTGGGCGTGGTGACGGGACTGATCACCGGAGAAGCGCAGGACCTGCTCCAGGTGGCCCTCGACGACGCGGACGCCGAGGCGCTCGTGCCCTTCGTCGAGGAGATCGTCCCCGAGGTCGACCTCGAGGCAGGCACCCTCACGCTCACCCCGCCGCCCGGGCTCCTCGAGCTCGCGCTGGGCGACGATGCCGCGGCCGCGCCGGCCGCCGCGGACGAGGAGCGCTGAGCCGCCCGTGCGCTTCGACGTCGTCACGATCTTCCCCGAGTACCTGGCCGTCCTGGACGTCTCCCTCCTGGGGAAGGCGCGCCGCGAGGGCCTCGTGGACGTGCACGTCCACGACCTGCGCGACTTCACGTTCGACCGGCACCGCACGGTGGACGACACCCCCTACGGCGGCGGTGCCGGCATGGTGATGAAGGCCGAGCCGTGGGCGCTGGCCCTTGAGCACGTGGCCGCGGCGAGCCCCGCACCCGCGGTGGGGGAGCGCCCCGTCCTCGTCGTCCCCACCCCGTCCGGCCGCCCGTTCACGCAGGCCACCGCCCGCGAGCTCGCCCGGCGGGAGCACGTGTCCTTCGCGTGCGGGCGCTACGAGGGCATCGACGAGCGGGTGTTCGGCTGGGCCGAGGAGCGCTTCGAGGTCCGCCTGGTCTCTCTGGGCGACTACGTCCTCAACGGCGGAGAGGTGGCCGCGCTGGCCATGATCGAGGCCATCGGGCGGCTCGTGCCGGGCGTGGTGGGCAACCCGGAGTCCCTCGTCGAGGAGTCCCATGAGGACGGGCTGCTCGAGTATCCCGTGTACACGAAGCCCTCGGTGTGGCGGGACCGTGAGGTGCCCCCCGTGCTGCTCTCGGGCGACCACGGCAAGGTGGCCGCGTGGCGCCGCTCCCAGCAGGAGGAGCGGACGCGGGACCGCCGCCCGGACCTGTGGGGCGCGTTCACGGCGCCGGGCCCGGACGGTTCCGAGCGCTGAGCCCGGCTGTGGCATAATCGACTGTCGGTCCACCGGACGCCCGACCTGCCACAGGGGGCGGACGTCGACGGCAGGACCACCGGGAGCCCAACAGGCGCGCCCGGACCAGGCTCACGGGATCCGGCATCCCGACCGCGCGACGCGCGGCGGACAGCCGCAGACCCGAGTACCACGTGGATGACCTGTGGCGTCCACCAGGAGAGATGAACATGCACATCCTTGATTCCTTCGACAAGTCCACGCTGCGCACCGACATCCCGGAGTTCGGCCCCGGCGACACCGTCAAGGTCCACGTCAACATCATCGAGGGTAAGACCGCCCGCGTGCAGGTCTTCCAGGGCTACGTCATGGGCCGCCAGGGCGACGGCGTCCGCGAGACCTTCCGCGTCCGCAAGGTGACCTTCGGCGTCGGCGTGGAGCGCGTCTTCCCGGTGCACTCCCCGGTCATCGACAAGATCGAGCTCGTCACCAAGGGCGACGTGCGCCGCGCGAAGCTCTACTACATGCGCGACCGCCACGGCAAGGCCGCCCGCATCCGCGAGAAGCGCGCCGACGTCAAGTGATCCGCTCCGGCCGCGTTCGCGCGGCCTGAGCACACCCATGTCGCATCCGGAGCCCCGTGACCCGTCTCGGTCGCGGGGCTCCCGCGCGTCCGGATCCGGCGCGCCGGCCGCCCGGGATGCCCGGTCCGCGGACGCCGCCGGGGCGGCCGGCTGGTGGCCCTGGGTCGCGCTCACCGTGGTGGCCGGCGTCGTGCTGGCCGCCGTGCTGCGCGCCGTGGCCGGTGCCGTGCTGCTCATTCCGTCCGCCTCGATGGAGCCGTCCCTGCTGCCGGGCGACCGGGTGCGGATCGACGCGTCCGCGGCCGGCGGGGCGGGCCTGGAGCGCGGGGACGTGGTGGTGTTCGACGGCGGCGGCAGCCTGGCGCCGTACCGCTCCCGCGGCTCGCTCGAGGCCGGCCTCGAGGACGTGGCCCAGTGGTGGGGCACGGCCGCGAGGGAGGACGTGTTTGTCAAGCGCGTCGCCGGCCTGCCCGGGGACACGGTGCAGTGCTGCGCCGCCGACGGCCGCCTCACGGTGAACGGCACTCCGCTCGACGAGCCCTACCTCGGGCGTGCCGTCACCGCCGCCGAGCCGGCCTCGGAGCGTCCGTGGCGCTTCGAGGTGCCGGCGGGCCGGATGGTCGTGCTCGGCGACAACCGCGCGGACTCCCGCGACTCCCGTGCCCTCCTCGGCGCCCCCGGCGGGGGGCTCATCCCCCTCGACTCGGTGCTCGGCACGGCCGAGGAGGTCGTGTGGCCGCTGGACCGCCGCGGCCCCGTGGACGGCGCCGCTGCTCCGGGGGAGGCCGCGCATGGGTGAGCCCGTCCCGCCGCGTGCCGATCCGGCCGCGCCCGAGCCCGTCCCGGCCGTGCCCTCCGGCGCGGGCGCGCATCGCGCCGAGACCCGCCCCTCCCGGCGCCCGCGGTGGGGCCCCTTGACACGCCGGGTGTTCCTCGTCGTGCTCCTGACCCTGGGCGCGCTCCTGCTGGTCAAGACGTTCGTGCTGCGCATGTTCTTCATCCCCTCGGGCTCGATGGCGCCCACGCTCGAGCAGGGGGACCGCGTGGCCGTGGACCTGCGCGTGCCTGACGCGTCCCCCCTCGAGCGCGGCGACGTCGTCGTGTTCCGCGACACGAAGGGCTGGCTGCCCCCGGCCGCCGGCCCGGACGACCCGCTGGGCGAGGCGGCGCGCTTCGTGGGGCTCGCCCCTGAGGACGCCCGGTCGCACGTGGCCAAGCGCGTGGTGGGCCTGCCGGGGGACACGGTCGCCTGGCAGCCCGGGGACGAGCACGTCAGCGTCAACGGGGAGCCCGTGGAGGAGCCCTACCTGGCGCCGGGCGTGGCGGCCTCCGAGGTCCCGTTCGAGGTCACCGTGCCCGCCGGGCAGCTGTGGGTGCTCGGCGACAACCGGCAGGCCTCTGCCGACTCGCGCTACCACCGGGACGGCCCGGGCGGAGGGTTCGTCGCCGCGGACGACGTCGTGGGGCGCGCCGTCGCGATCGTGTGGCCCCTCGAGCGGATCGGCCCGGCGGGCTCGGACCCGGCGCCGTTCGCGGACGTCCCCGAGCCGGGACGGCAGGCATGAGCCCCGCCGCACAGCGTGCGGGGAGCTCGCCGCGCACGGCGGTGCGCGCCGGGCTGCACCTCGAGGTCGCGCTGGCGGCCGAGGTCGCCGGGGACGGGTCCACCTCCGCCCCCGCAGGCCCCTGGCTCGTGGCCGGCATGGACGAGGTGGGCCGGGGCGCGCTGGCCGGGCCCGTCGTCGTCGGGGCGTGCGCCGCGTTGGCCCCGGCCTCCGGGACGATCCCCGCGGTGCGGGACTCCAAGGCACTGAGCGATCGGCGGCGCCGCGCGCTCGTCCCCGAGATCACCGCGTGGGCCGCGGGCGTGAGCCTCGGCGAGGCGAGCCCCGCCGAGATCGACGCCCTGGGGCTCAGCGCGGCCCTCAGCCTCGCCGGGCACCGGGCGTGGGCCGGGCTGTGCTCCGCGCTCGACGCCGAGCCGGTCGCCCTGATCCTGGACGGCCGGGACGACTGGCTCACGCGCGGTGCCCCCGTCGACGCACCCGCCCCGGTGCCGCCCGTGCCCCGCATGGTGGTCCGCGCGGAGGACCAGTCCGCGACCGTGGCGGCGGCCTCGATCGCGGCCAAGGTCGGCCGCGACGACACCATGATCATGCTCCACGCCGAGCACCCCGCCTACGGCTGGTCGGGCAACAAGGGCTACGGCGCGGCCGCCCACCGCGCCGCGCTGCAGCGGCTCGGCGCCACCGCGCACCACCGGCGCTCGTGGAACCTCGGCCTGCCCGACGGCGACCCCGCCCCCACGCTGTTCGACTGAGCCCGCGGGCGTCGACCGGGCTCGCCGCGTTCGACGCGAGTCCCGGCGCGAGGCAGGATGGACGGGTCTGCATCCGTCCGGCCCGCACGGCCGCCCGGATGCCCTGCCGAGCATTGAGGAGGTCCTGCCATGAGCGCGGACGATGTGGAGGACTTCGAGGCCGAGGCGGAGCTCACGCTCTACCGCGAGTACCGGGACGTCGTGGGCCTCTTCCGCTACGTGGTGGAGACGGAGCGCCGCTTCTATCTCGCCAACGGCGTCACCCTCACGCCGCACCAGGCCGACGGCGACGTGTTCTTCGAGCTGGTCCTCGAGGACGCCTGGGTCTGGGACGTGTACCGCAGCGCGCGGTTCATCAAGCGTGTGCGGGTGCTCACCTTCAAGGACGTGAACATCGAGGAGCTGCCCGCCGAGGACCTCCAGGTCCCGCAGGACGGCCGGCTGCCGGGCTGAGTCGCGGGGGCCGGCGCGGGCCCACCGCTCCTGCACAGGCGTCCCCTCCCTCACAGCAGGCCCGCGGCCCGGCGCGGTCCCCTCCGCCTCCCGCACCCTGGTGGCGGAGGTGGTCACCATGACGAGGACCGGGGAGACGGCGCCGCCGGGCGGCGGCGCACAGGGGCGGGGCAGCAGCGCGCACACGGCGCTGGGCCGCTTCGGGGAGGACGCGGCCGCGCGCTGGCTCACGGAGCGCGGCTATGTCATCGCCGAGCGGAACTGGCGCGGCGAGGCGGGCGAGCTGGACATCGTGGCCCACCACGCCGGCTGGTGGGTGGGCGTGGAGGTGAAGACCCGCTCGGGGCTGGCTTTCGGCGATCCCCTCGAGGCCATCCACCGGCGCAAGCTCCTGCGCCTGCACCGCCTCATGGCCGAGTGGGTGCGGACCCACAGCGAGGGGCGGCATCCGGCTCCGTGGCGCGTGGATGCCGTCGCCGTCCTCGTGCCGCGCACCGGGGGCGTCCGCTTCGACCTCGTCACGGACGTGCGGCCGTGAGCCGTATCGGTCGCACGCGGTCGATCTCCCTGGCCGGGTTGCGCGGCGACGTGGTGGACGTGGAGGCGGACATCGCCCAGTCCCTTCCCGGCTTCACCCTGCTGGGACTGCCGGACCAGGCCCTGCAGGAGAGCCGTGACCGCATCCGCTCCGCCGCCCGCAACGCCGGCCTGCCGCTGACCCGCCGGCACCTGACCGTGAACCTGCTCCCGGCCGGCGTGCAGAAGCGCGGCGCGTGCCACGACCTCGCCATCGTGCTCGCCGCCTACGCCGCGGACGGGCGGGTGCGCGGTGTGGACGGGCCCGTGTTCCTGGCGGAGCTCGGCTTGGACGGAACGCTGCACCGGGCCCCGGAGACCGTGGCCATGGTGCTCGCCGCGGTGGACGCCGGCCATCGGGACATCGTGGTGGCGCAGGAGGCGGTCGCCGACGCCGAGCTCGTCCCCGGTGCCCGCGTCCGGGGCTACGCCCACCTGCACCACGTGATCCGAGCCTTCGGCGGCTCGCCCGAGGGGAATGTCCCGCCCGAGCCGGACGGGCACGTGCTCGGCGCCGGCCGCGCCAGATCCGGCGGAGAGGAGGGCTCCACCTCCCCGGAGGCCCGCGGGCCCGGGTGCACTCCGGCGCCCGACCTCGCGGAGGTGGCCGGTCAGGGCGAGGCGCGGTTCGCCCTCGAGGTGGCCGCCGCGGGTGGACACCACCTGCTCCTCATGGGCCCGCCCGGCGCGGGCAAGACGATGCTCGCCGAGCGGTTGCCCGGCATCCTCCCGCCCATGGACGACCGCACGGCGCTCGAGACCGCGGCCCTGCGCTCCTTGCGCGCCATCGGCGCCCACGCGGGCGGCCTCGACCGCCGCCCGCCGTTCGAGGCCCCGCACCACTCGGCCTCGGCCGCCTCCCTCGTGGGAGGCGGCGCCGGGCTGGCCCGGCCCGGCGCCGTGTCCCTGGCCCACGGCGGCGTGCTCTTCCTCGACGAGGCCCCCGAGTTCGACCGCCGGACGCTCGAGTCCCTGCGCCAGCCCCTCGAGTCGGGGGAGGTGGTGATCCACCGCTCCCGCGGCACGGTCGCCTACCCCGCCCGCTTCCAGCTCGTCCTCGCCGCGAACCCGTGCCCCTGCGGCTTCGGCGGCGGCAACGGCAGCCGCTGCCGGTGCTCCGTGCTCCAGCGCCGGCGCTACGCCGACCGGCTCTCCGGTCCGCTGCTGGACCGCGTGGACCTGCAGGTGACGGTCCGCCCCGTGAGCGCGCACCAGCTCACCGGAGCCCCTGCCGCGGAGGACTCCGTCACCGTGGCCGCCAGGGTGCACGCCGCCGTGGAGCGCCAGGACGCCCGCTGGAGGGAGGCCGGCGCGCGCGGCCTCGTGGCCTCCCACGTGCGCCGCAACGCCCGCGTGCCCGCCCCCGTGCTGCGACACGGACCGTTCGCGGTGCCCGCCGTCGCCCGGGAGCCGGCCGACGCGGCCGTGGACCGGGGCGAGCTCAGCGCTCGCGGCCACGCCCGGGTGCTTCGCCTCGCGTGGACCCTCGCGGACCTGCGCGGCCGCGAGCGGCCCGCCCCGGAGGACACAGACGTGGCCCTGAACCTGCGCAGCCGAGACGAGGAACAGCCGTGAATCCCTCCCACCCCACCCC